>APCU01000001.1 GCA_000347575.1 Candidatus Caldatribacterium saccharofermentans OP9-77CS
GGGTCAACGCTCATATCCCACATTCCGGTGACCCCTTTCCCCTTCACGTGAGGCCGCGTCCACTTCCAGGTTACCCAGTCAACGAGAAGGAACTCGGGCCAGCCCCCGAATTCGCTCAGGTACTCGGCAAGGTAGTACGCCTGGAAATCGCTGAATTCGCTAGCCACAAGAAGGCCGATGGTCTTCCCTGCAAGGGGGCCCTGGGGTTTCTTCTTCCCAGCGTGAGGACCTTCCCAGAACAGGGACCCTTCCCGTTCCACAATACTCACTCCAGTTCTCCTCGCAACCTCAAGGAAAGAGGACATCTCTGCCACCTCCCTCACCGAGAGATAAAAGGATAAAAAGACCAGAGAAATGCCGGAACTTCCTCTGCAAAACCCTCCCCTTCGAAGTTCCAAATCCCCTTGAAAATCCGGAAAAACCGTGGTATGATACCTTTGCTCCTGCTGAGAGGTCGTCTAAGGGTAGGACACGTGACTCTGGATCACGTAGTGGTGGTTCGAATCCACCCCTCTCAGCCATTTTCTTTTCCTGTCTCTTTTCTCGGAGTAAGCTTCCCCCGTTCCTCGAGGTCCGCTCCTAAAGCGTTATAGAACTTTGCCCGGGCGATGTGGTAGTCAAAGAGCGCCTGGAGGTAGTCGCTTTCCGCCTTGTAAAGGTCGTTCTGCGCCTCAAGAAGGTCAAGGAGCGTAATGACCCCCGCATCGAACCGGGCCTGCTGAACGGCGAGAGTCTCCCGTGCCACTTCAAGGTTCTTCCGGGCAATGGGGACGTTCTTCAAAGCAGCGAGGAGGTCCGAAAACTTCTGTTCCACCTCGAGGATAATCGACTCTCTAGTGTTCTCAAGCTCTTCCTTCGCCACCTCAAGATTCACCCTGGCCTTTTCTCGCTCCAGGGCAGGGGTATAGGAGGTTACCACTGCGAGCTCTTTCTGGCGCAGGGCGAGAGTCTCCTCTTTTTCTTTGATTTCCGGTCGGTGGAGCAGAGCATACTGAATGCAGGCATCACGATCGAGCTCTTCGGGCTCAAAGGAGAGATCCGTCGAAAGAGTGAAGTTTGCCTCAAGTCCCTGCCCCAGGATGTTCCCCAGATTCATTCGGGAAAGGGCAAGGTTTCGCTCGGCCCTCTCCACCTCAAGGCGGGCCCGGTCAACCTCGAGTTCGTTCCGGAGCACATCGATTTTCGCCACAACACCCAGAGAGAACCTGATCCGGGTGTCCTCAAGCTGTTTCTCAAGCCGGGCGAGATTCTCCCGCGCGAGACTCAGGGCCCGTTCTGCTCTGAGGACGTTGTAGTACGCCTCCTCAATGCTGAGGGCAAGCTGCATGCGCTGCAGGGCGAAATTCCTCTGCGCGCTCTGCCAGGTGTTCTCAAGCTGGAGCTCAGAGACCACTGAAGGGTTCAGGAGAAGGTTAGCCTTCCCCTCCCTGTACTGCAGCTCCTGAACCTTCAGGGATAACTCAGCAAGGCGAATCGTTCGGCTTTTCTGGAGGCCGAGCTCAATCGCCTCCTTGAGCGAGAGAGACGGTGGAGTCTTTGCCTCCTCCCCAAAGGCCAGCCCCACACCCCAGAAGACAGTGAACACCAGAATCGCAAGAATTCCCAAAACCCCTGCCTTCATACCCATCCCTCCTTCTATTCGTAACGGAGTGCCGTAATGGGGTCGAGACGACTCGCCCTCCGGGCCGGATATATCCCGAAAAAGAGCCCCACAGCCAGGGAAACCGAAAGGGCCAGGGCCATAACCTGCGGTGAGAGCACAAAGGGGAGCTGAGAGAAAGACGCCATGGTCCTGCCAGCAAGAATTCCAAGAACGAGCCCCACCACCCCCCCCACAAGGCTCAAAAGCGAAGATTCCAGGAGGAACTGCAGGAGGATATCCCGGGGTTTTGCTCCGATAGCTTTGCGAAGCCCAATCTCCCGGGTTCTCTCCGCCACAGACACAAGCATGATGTTCATGATGCCGATGCCCCCCACAAGGAGCGAAATACCAGCAATGACCGCAAGGAAAAGCGTTACGGTTCCCGTCACGCTCTCCACGGTCTCCAGAAGGTCCTGCTGGTTCAGGATGGAGAACTGCTCAGGGTCCCCGATTTTCCTCCTGAAGAAGTCGGAAAGCCACTGCGACACAAGGGGAATATTTTCCTTCTCATCCACCTGGACGATGATGTTCCAGAGGTACCTGCTTCCTGTGAGGTACTGCCGGAACGTCGTGAGGGGGATGAACACCTGGTTCCCGAGGTCCTGGCCACCCATGGTCTTCGGCTCAAGCACTCCCACCACGGTAAAAATCGTTCGTCCGACCCGGATTGAGGCCCCCACCGCAAGGAGGGGATCCCCAAAAAGGTCCTGGGCCACCGTGTGTCCCAGAATCGCCACTTTCCGGGAATAGGAGTAGTCGTATCCACTGAAGGAACGACCACCAAGGAGCGTGAAGTTACGAATTTCCAGTAACTCCGGTGTCGTTCCCACCACGTTCACGAAAACGCTTTCCCGGGCAAAGGTCACAGGCAGGCTGGTCGTTGCCTCCGTCGTGACTGCCCGAATGCCGGGGAAGGGAGTAGCCCGGAGCTCCTGAAAGTACTCGTACTTGAGGACGTTTCCCCCTCCCCGGGCCATGAACATCCCCATGGGTCCTGCACCCTGGCGAACCCTCCCAGGAATGACGGTGAGGATGTTCGAGCCGAGGCTGCTGATTTGATCCACAATCTGTGCCCGCATACCCTGCCCGAGGCTCACCATGGCGACGACGCTTGCCACCCCAATGATGACCCCAAGCATGGTGAGGAAGGACCGGAGCTTGTTGGCGAAAAGATTGAACAGTGCGGTCTGAAAACTCTCCGAGAAGTTCATCCTGCTTCCTCCAGCAAACTCCGCTGCCTCTTGAGCTCCTCAAGGAGCCGGCGGGCGTCAATACGGTCGGTGACGTCCTCGTTTTTGAGGATTTTTCCATCCCGAAAGTGGATGACCCGGCGAGTGTGCTGGGCAATGTCCCGCTCGTGGGTCACAAGGATGATGGTCCGCCCCTCCTCGTTGAGTTCCTGGAAAATGCTCATGATCTCTTCTCCCGAGAGGGTATCGAGATTCCCCGTGGGCTCATCGGCAAGGATGATGGCCGGATCGTTCACCAGTGCCCGGGCAATGGCCACCCGCTGCATCTGCCCTCCCGAGAGCTCATTCGGCCGGTGGTGCATTCTCTCCCCAAGGCCCACCCGCTCAAGGAGGTCCCGGACCCTCCGGACCCGGATGCTCTTCGGCACCGAAGCGTAGAGGAGGGGGAGTTCCACGTTCTGGAAAGCGGTGAGGCGCGGCAGAAGGTGGAAGTTCTGGAAAACGAAACCGATTTTCCGGTTTCGGATTTCGGCGAGCTGATTCTCCCGCAGGGAAGAAACCTCAACACCGTCGAGGATGTACCGACCTTCTGTTGGGGTGTCAAGGCACCCCAGGATGTTCATAAGGGTGGTTTTGCCCGAGCCCGAGGGACCCATGATGGCAATGAACTCCCCAGGATGCACCTCAAAGGTCACCCCCTGGAGCGCCCGAACCTCCACTTTCCCCGTGCGGTACACCTTGACCAGGTTCTCAACACGGATGATGGGTGGCATTCCCTGAGTTCACCGTCCCGGTGGAGGACCCTGAGGCGCTGGACCCACACGAATCCGCACGTTCCCCTGTGCACCCCCTGAGGTGCTCGAAGGAGAAACCCCTGCACCCTCCGGCGGGGTCACAAAAACCTCCTCACCCTCCTGAAGTCCTTCCATGACCTCAACAAAAGCGTCGTTCCGAATCCCAAGGACCACCGCCCTGCGCTCGGGCTGTCCCTGGGCATTCTTCACGAAGACAAAGGTTCTTTGTCCCTCCTCTTTCACCGCACTTGCCGGAACAAGTAAGGCATTCTCCTTTTCCTGAATGATAATCTCCACATTGGCCGTCATCCCCGCCCGAAGGAGGTTGTCGGGATTTGCCAGGTGCACCGTGGTGTCATAGGTCACCACGTTCTCGCTGGTTTTCCCCTGGTAGGCCACCGCCACAACCTGACCTTCAAAAGTTTTCCCGGGGAAGGCATCAAGGGTAATCCGGGCAGTTTGCCCAATCCGTACCCTGGGGATGTCCACCTCGTTCACCGGAACGTCCACCTTCATCGTTGAGAGGTCAGCAACCACGACAGGAGTTGTCCCTCCCGAGGCGCTGGTGCCGCTTGAAACGAAATCACCCTCCTCCACGTTCACCTCAAGGACGATTCCCTTAAGAGGAGAACGAATCTCGGCCTTTGCAATTCGCCGCTCCACCGAACGCAGAGAGGCTTCGATTTCTTCAATCCGCGCCTTTACTCGCTCCACGTCTTCTTTCTTCGGCTTCCTCTTCGTCTCCTCAAGCTCTGCCTTTGCTACAGCAAGAGCTTTCTCCCTTTTCGTCACCTCGTTCCGGCTGGCTTCGAGCTCTTCCTGGGATATGGCTCCCGAGGCAAAGAGCCGTTCATTCCGGGCAAGGGTCTTCTTTGCCTCCTCATACGCCAGAAGGGCCTCCGTATACTGGGCCTCTTTTGAGCGGAGCTCCACCTCAGTCGGCCCGGAAAGCAACTCCTCAAGGTCGACCTGGGCTGATTTGAGCTGCGCCAGAATCTGCGAGCGGGTGATTTCAAGGTCTTCGGTGTCCAGGCGAAGCAGCACCTGGCCCTTTTCAACGCTCTCCCCTTCCCTAACGAGGACCTCCGCAACTTTTCCACTTTCCTCCGCAATAATCGAGACCTTCGAGAGCGGCTCAAGGGTGCCGAGTTCCGATACCGTATCGGCAATCCTCCCCCGTCGCACGGGAACGGTCTGAGAAGATGCAACGGCTTTCTGTTGCACCTGAGAGGTCCTCTGCCCCTGCTGGGGAAAACATCCACCGAGAAAGACAGCGAAAAGACCAAGGGCAACAAAGAGTACCACGACTTTTTTCATTCCCTCTCGTCTCCTTCCTGAGGAAACAGGGTTTCCCAAAGAATAGGCTGTTCCGTACTCCGGAGAAAGGCGACAAAGCTTGCCAGAAGGTCACAAAAAGCATTCTCGTACGCCACCTGGGCCTGGAAAAGACGGTATTCGCTCTCAAGAAGGGTCACCTGGTCGATACTCCCAAACTCCCACTGCTTCATTACCCGGGCATGTCGTTCCCTTTCGGCCTCAAGGAGCATCCGCTTCCCCTCCAGAGTATCCCGGGCCTCACAGAGGGAAAGGTGCTTCTCCCGGATATCGAAAAGTACGGTGGCCTTTTCTGTCTCAAGGTCAAGGAGGAGGGCCTTTTGCCTGAGTTCCACCTGCTTTTTTTCTTCTGAAAGGCTCGGGGAGAACGACCACGAAACGGAAAGACCCACACCGAAATGCTCCCCCGAGGAAACTCCCTGAGTACCAAGAGGTTTCTTAAGAGCAATGTCGAGGGATTTTGCCGAAAAGTTGTAGCCTGCGGTCAAAGACCAGCCGTCTTTGCTGTAGGTCCCCTCAAGGGTAATCTGAGGAAGGCCTTTTTGGCGAAGCTGAGCCTCCTGCGCTTCGAGAACTCTTCTCTGTCCCTCAAGATCCTCAACTTCATCCCGTATAGAAACGAAATCCTGGAGGGTGAGGTCTCTGGAAAACACAGGGAGCTTTTGAGGAAGGGGCTGAAACGTCACCTCTTCCCCGGGCATTTCCTCCCCAAGAAGCTGGAAGAACCGTTCCTCAAGAAGACGAAGCTTCTCTTTCAGGACCCGAACCTTTCCTTCCTGCTCTCTGTACTGTCCTTCAGCTTCCTGGAGGGCGAAAGTCGCTGCTTCCCCCTTCTCATACCCTTCCCTGAGGCGCTCAAGACGCTCCTTGAGAAGCTCGAGGTTTTTCTCCTCAAGAGCAAGGGTGTTTTTCGCCTTGAGAATCTCCAGGTACGAGGTGACAACGCTCTTTTTCACTTCTTCCCTCGTTGCTTCCAGAGCTCTCTCTGCTCTCTCAAGGCTGACCTTTGCTTCTTCCCAGAGTGAAGGGTCAAAGGAGATGGTATCCTGAAGTTCTAACGAAAACCCTTCCAGGGACTCTCCAGAAAGCCGTATCGTTTCTCCAACGGCAATCGCCGGAGAAAAGGTGTTTTCCCGAGCCTTTCGCAGCGCAGAGCGGGCAACTTCCACTTCAATCTCGGCTTTTTTAATCTCCCGGTTCCCCAGAAGCGCCCGTTCCAGAGCCTCCTTAAGAGAGATATCCTCGCCCCTCCCCTGGGCCCCGGAAAACAGGCAAATCCCCACAAAAAGCAGCACAGAGAGCAGAAGTTCCCGGTACCTTTCCACCTTCAGCCCGCCTTTCAGCTTTTTCCTATTGTACCACGCCGGGTTCCCGGAAGTTCCGGCATGCTACAGGGAAGTATAGCAGCCCTCTGTGAAGAATTTGTGACAAATCTGTGAAATTCCTGCTATACTCTCTTAAATGCTCCCGAAGCCCCTGCGCAGCCCCTCTGGAGCGGAAAGACCAGCCGAAGCCTTCTGGAGGAAGACCTCAAGGTCTTTCTGAATCTGTCTTCTGAGAGCTTCCTCTGAAGGGAAGACCATCTCTTCCCGCACAAACTCCTCAAAAGTAACGCAGATTCTCCGGCCATAGAGCTCTGGGAAAGGGGATGAGGGAACGAAGACTTCGACAACCCGGCGGTGCGTATCACGGAAGGTTGGCCGGCTCCCGGTATAAATCAGGGCATTCCAGGAAGCTTCTCCCGGGCTTTCCCAAAAGACCCTCCCGGTGTACACTCCCGGCGGAGGCAGGAGTTTCCGCGAAGGTGGGTGGAGGTTCAAAGTGGGGAAACCCAGGCTTCTCCCAATCCCCCGCCCTCTCCGGACCCTCCCGATAACTGAAAAGGGGAATCCGAGGAGCTCATTCGCCTGGGTGAGCCTTCCATCAAGGAGGTGTTCCCGAATTCGGGAGCTTGAGACCACTTCCCCCTGCACCCGGTATGAGGGAACCACCACAACCTCCGTGCCCCGGGGAGCGAAAAAATCCCGAAGGAGCACACTGTCCCCCCGGCGCTCAAAGCCGAAGCGGAAGTTCTCGCCCACACAGATTGCCCGGGGGTGGAAATACTCCACCACCATGTTCAGGAAACCCAGAGGGGCAGTTTCCCGAAGAGTCCGGTCGAACCGGAGGAAGCACAGGAAGGCCCCGGGGAAGAAGTGCTCAAGGAGGAGGTACTTCTCGCCATATAAGGTCAGGTACTTCACGCCCTCCCGGGGGAGTAGCACCGTCTGGGGATGGGGGTAGAAGGTCACCACACAGAGAGGAGCCTCCGGTGACGACCTCGCCAGAGCCTCAGCCAGAACCCGGCGGTGGCCACGGTGAAAACCGTCAAAAAACCCGATGGCCACGATACTCTTTTGGGGGAACCTCTTCCAGCCCCGTTCAAGCAACATGGCAGGACTCGGCAAGAACAACCCTGGGGAGGAGCCTGGATGAATCCCAGAAAGCCAGTCCCAGGAAAGCGCCACCATGGAGCACCTTCACCATGCCGGGGGCCTGCAGGGATACGGGCGATGAGAAAGGAGTTCCGTGGAGGAAGCATCTGGCTTCTTCCTCACCCACCTCCACCGCGTCGAGGAAGTACAGGGCTTTTTCTGGTGGAAGCGACCGCTCAAGGAGGAAGTCCCGTTCGATACCTTTCTGCATAACATCGATGCTCTCCTCAATCCGGAACCGGCCCACTCTCTCCCGGACAAGAGCAGCCACATAGGCCCCAAGGCCAAGCCGCTTCCCAAGTTCATGGGCAAGGCTTCGCACGTACGTCCCCCCGGAGCAGTGGATGAGGAACTCCGCCTCCCCAAATGCTCCTTCGAGGCAAGAGAGGAGCTCCAGTCGGTGAACAGTGACCTCTCGCCTGAGCGTGATGTGCTCCCCCCGACGAGCATACTGGTAGAGTGGACGTCCGCGGTACTTGCACGCCGAAAAGGGCGGAACCTCCTGGACAAAGGTTCCCCGGAAATCACCGAGCACCCGAAGCAGGTCCTCTTCTCTAAGCTCCCCCGAAGAAACCGTGGTGATTCTCCCCTTCACATCATAAGTGTCCGTGGTAATCCCGAAACGGAATCGCGCCCGATAGACCTTGTCAAGCTCCTGGAAGAAGGACACAAGACGCGTGGCCTTCCCAAAACACACAAGGATCACTCCCCGGGCAAAGGGATCAAGGGTTCCAGTGTGACCTGCCTTGGTCTTCAGTATTCGCCCAACCCGTTCCACAAGAACCCGAGAAGTGACTCCGACAGGCTTGTACAGATTCAGCACCCCACCCAGCATGACAGTCGCTCCTTCGCCCTATTTCGAAGATCCCAGGACCGTAGTCCGCAAAAAATCCAGAACTTCCCGGTACACCGAGGGGAAAGGACCCGTGATTTTGAAGCCCGCTGCTCTCTGGTGTCCTCCACCCCCAAAGTGGTGGGCCACAGGGAGGACATCAAAGTCGTCCCGGGAACGGAGGCTCACCTTGTAGGTGTTGGGGGCAATTTCCTTAAAGAACACCGAAACTCTGGCCTCAGGAATGTAGAGACCGTAATCCACGACACCCTCGGCATCCTCCTCCTGAGCACCGCATTCCCTGAAGTCCTCCTGCGTAAGGTGCATCGATGCACACCCGCAGACAGGGTCAAAAGTTAGGTGATGGAGCGCCCGGCTCAGAAGCTTCAAGGCTTCAAGGCGTCGGAAACGGAACACATGGTACATGATGGTGCTCAGGGAAGCGCCCGAGGCCACAAGCTCCCCAACAACGGCGAAGAGGTTCTGGTTGAGCTCAGCGAACTGGAACCCCCCGGTATCGGTCACGATACCGGTCAGGATACTGGTGGCGATATCGGCATCAGGGGGGATATGGAGCTCCCGGGCCAGTTCGTATACAAGGAGTGCCGAAGCAGGGGACCCGGGAACGACAAAGTTCGCGTGGCCAAAGAAGGCGTTGTCGGGATGGTGGTCGATATTCACCACGTAGCGGGCTTCCTTCAGGAAACCCTCCACCCTCCCCACCCGAGCAGGATTGGAACAATCCACAACCACCAGGACTTCAAAAGGTTCTTTTTCCACGGAAAACTCCTCAAAGGAAAGCACCTGAGCCGACCCAGGCAGGAAACGGTAGAAGTAAGGCACCCGGCCATCATAAACGACCCTCGCTCTTTTCCCCATTCGCCGGAGGAGAAAATAGAGAGCAAGAGCCGACCCCAGACCATCGCCGTCAATGTTCTGGTGTGAGGTAACCACAAAGTGGGAAGCTTCCGAGAAAATCCGGCAGATTTCCTTCTTTTCGTCCCTCATTGGTTCTCCTGTTCCAGACGGTTCAGGAGTTCCACAACCTGAAAAGCTTTCTCCAGAGTTGGATCAGCCACAAAGACAATCTCAGGCATAAACTTGATGCGAATTCTCGAGGCCAGTACCCCCCGAATGAACTTCGTCGCTCTCTTCAAGGCCTCGTACTTTTCACCTTCCTCTGCCTCACCCAGAAAGCCCACGAAAATTTTGGCCTGTTTGAGGTCTGGAGACACCTCAACCCGGGTGATGGTAAACCCCCGAAGACGTGGGTCCTCAACCTCAGAAAGGAGAATTCGAGATACTTCCCTCTTGATCAGTTCAGCCACCCGGAGGGGTCTCTGTTCTTTCATGGCGGTAACCTCAGTAGATTTCAAAGAGCCAGTCAGTGACTTCCACCCGGTCGTCGTTCTCAATGAATTCGAGCACCTGATGGAGCAGGGACTCCACCGACTGTTCATCCCGTGCCACACAGGAAATCCCAAGGCGCCCCCTCTGCCATTGGGAATCCTCAGAGAGCTCAGCCACCGACACGTTGAAGCGGTTCCGGAGGCGCTGCTTCACCGAGTCCACCACACGCCTTCGGTCTTTCAGCGAAGAACTCCCGTTGATGAAGAGCTCCACACAGCACACTCCAACCCTCATCGCTCTTCCTTCACCACGTACGCTTCGAAAACATCGCCTTCTACAAAGCCCTCGAAACCCTCAAGTGCTATGCCACACTCGTACCCCTGGGCTACTTCCCGAACGTCATCTTTGAAGCGCTTCAGGGAGGCAATGCGGAGTTTTTCCTGGAGCACCTCTCCCCCGCGTAGCACCCGCACGAAGGCGTTCCGGTCTATCTTCCCCTCAAGGACATAGCACCCTGCCACAATCCCAACCCGGGGAACTTTGAAAAGTGCCCGGACCTCGGCTCTGCCGATGACTTCCTCGACCTTTCGGGGTTCAACAAGACCCTGAATAGCTCGTTTCATGTCCTCCACCACATCGTAAATAATCCGGTAAAGACGTACCTCCACTCCCTCCTGCTTGGCAACCTTAGCCACCTCGTTGGGAAGCTTGACATTGAACCCAATCACCACCCCTGATGAGGCCGAGGCCAGCATGACATCGGCTTCGCTGATGTTGCCGACCCCCCGGAACACCACGTTGACTTTGACCCGCTCATCTCCAAGCTGGGATATCGCCCGTTCCAGGGCTTCGAGAGACCCCTGATAGTCGGCCTTGAGGACAAGGTGCAGTTCCTTGACCTTCCCCTCTTCAGGGGCCAGAAGCTCTTCAAGAGAAACGACACGGTTCCCCGCCTCTCGAAGAACCCGCTCGCGCTCTCGTTCTTTCCGTCGCTCAGCAACAACAGTAGCCGTCTTCTCCTCTTCAACCACAACGAGTTTCGTTCCTGCCGGAGGAAGCTCGGCAAAGCCCACGACCTCCACCGGGGTGGCAGGAGGAGCTTCTTTGATGGACTTCCCCAGGTCATCAAAGAGTGAACGTACCCTCCCCCAGGTTGTCCCGGCAACGAAGAAGTCTCCAACCCGGAGTGTCCCCTCCTGGACGATCACCGTGGCCACTGGCCCCTTCCCCCGGTCAAGGCGTGATTCGATGATGACCCCCACAGCTGGACCTGTATACCTTGCCCGAAGTTCCAGAAGATCCGCCTGGAGGAGAATCATATCCAGGAGGTCCTGAATGCCTTTCCGCTGGAGGGCTGAGATGGCCACACAGATGGTCTCTCCACCCCATTCCTCAGGAATGAGACCGTGCTCGGCAAGTTGCTGCTTCACCCTCTCGGGGTTTGCCCCCGGTTTGTCAATTTTGTTGATGGCCACAAGGATAGGGACATCGGCAGCTTTAGCGTGCTGGATGGCCTCAACCGTCTGGGGCATAACACCATCATCGGCAGCCACAACAAGAACCGCGATATCAGTAACCTGTGCCCCTCGAGCCCGCATGGTGGTGAAGGCCTCGTGACCTGGCGTATCGATGAAGGTGATCTTCCGTCCTCCTACATCCACCTGGTAGGCACCAATCTTTTGCGTGATGCCACCGTACTCCGATTCCGCAACCCTTGAACGACGGATGGCGTCAAGGAGTGTCGTCTTCCCGTGGTCAACGTGACCAAGGATGGTCACCACAGGAGGACGGGGGAGCATTTCCACTTCGAGGCTTTTGAGCACCTCTTCGCGGAGGTTTCCCTTCCACTCCACCTCAAAACCTTTCTCCCGGAGCAGGCGTTCCACCACAAGCGGTGGGAGAGGCTTTTTGCTGTGGGGGATAACGTTGAGATCGGCAAGGCGGAGCAAAACCTCGACTTCCTCCTCTCCGAGGAGTCGTGCCAGCTCCCGCAAGGTGGGGGGATTCTCGAGAACGACGGTTTTCTCCCGTTTCTTCCGAAGCTCTTCTTCCCTCTTTCGACGGAACTCGACTTCCTCTTCCAAAAGCTCCACAAGGTCTTCGTCGATGCTGCTCATGTGGTTCTTGATGTCCGCCCCGAGTTCTCTGAGCATATCCATGACCTCATGGGTTGGCATCCCCAGCCGCTCAGCGACCTTATACACTCTGACCTTTGTCATGCCGAACCTCCTTTGCCTGTCCCCCAAGGTACGTCCGCAAAGCTTCTTTGAGAGATAACACTTCTTTCTCGCTCACCTCTATGCGAAAAGCAAAAGAGAGACTCTTGCGATCCAGGCGTTCCACGCACTCCGGAACCGGGCACACGTACGCCCCTCTTCCTGCTTTTTTCCCTGTCGGATCAACCTCAAGCGTCCCCTGAAGAGTCCGCACCACACGAATCAGGGATTTCTTTTCTTTCCTCTCCCGGCAACTCAAACACATGCGTATGGGAACCTTTTTCATTGTTCTTCCTCTTTTTTCCCGCTCCCCCTGATATCAATCCTCCAGCCGCTGAGCCGTGCCGCCAGACGAACATTCTGGCCATCCCTTCCAATGGCAAGAGAAAGCTGGTCCTCAGGAACGATCACCTGAGCGGTTCTCGTCTCCTCGTCGAGTATTACCTCAAGCACCTGGGCCGGGCTCAAGGCTTCCTTGATGAGCACCTCGGGGTCATTGCTCCAGCGGATGATGTCCACTTTCTCTCCCCGAAGCTCATCGGTGATGTTCTTCACCCTGACCCCCCGGTTGCCGATGCAGGCACCCACAGGGTCAATTTTCTCGTTGCGACTCTCCACCGCGACCTTTGTCCGCACTCCAGGTTCACGGGTGATGGCCTTGATATCCACCCATCCTTCGTGAACCTCGGGAACCTCGAGTTCAAGGAGCCGTCGCACCAGCCCCGGATGAGTCCGGGAAAGGATAATCCGCGGACCCTTGGTGGTCTTTTTCACCTCAACGATGAAAAACTTCATCCGACTCCCGGGACGGTACTCCTCAGTGCTCACCTGCTCATCAGGGGGGAGGATTCCTTCGGTCTTCCCAAGATCCACAATGACGTTTCTCCCCTCTCGCCGGACCACAACCCCGGTGATAACCTCTCCCTCTTTCTCTGAGAATTCCTCGTATATTCTGTCCCGTTCTGCTTCCCGAAGCCGTTGCACGATAACCTGCTTGGCCGTCTGGGCAGCAATCCTCCCAAAGTCCCGGGGGGTCACTTCGATCTCAATCCACTCTCCCACATCGGCCCGGAAGCCCAAGCGTTCCGCTTCTTCTTTCAGAATCTCTGTGGTGGAGTCCCGTAGCTTCTCCACCACCATTTTGCGTGCCAGAACCTTGATTTCTCCCGACTGAGGATCAAGAACCACAGAGACCCCCTTGTGGGAACTCCTGAAGTTCTTCCGGTACGCAGAAAGCAGCGCCGCCTCAATGGCCTGTTTCAGGGTATCTCGCGAGATGCCCTTTGTCTTCTCAATCTGCTCGATAACTGCCAGAATGTCCTTGCTCATAAGCCCCCCTGAAAAGCGACCATAAATGACAAAGAGTGGGATAAACCCCACTCTTTGTCAGCGATACCATAATTTTACCGGAACCTGGGAGGAATTGCAAACCAAATTTCTCTAAAAGCCTGCTTCCGGCAGGCTTCATAAGTGGCGAAGCAACTGGCAACGTCTCCACAGGGCATGCTCCTGAGGGCCGAAACCTCTGGGGGAAAAATGAGGAAAAAAACTGGAGCGGAAAACGGGATTCGAACCCGCGACCCTCGGCTTGGGAAGCCGATGCTCTACCCCTGAGCTATTTCCGCTCCTCAACTACATAATATACTCGGCGGGGCCACCTTTTTCAAGTACCTCCACCACATTTTCGCCACCTTCCTCTTCCCTTTCCGTCGTATAATACTTCTGTGAAGGAGAAATTCAACGGCGAGAATCTGTGGAGGGTTCTTGGAGAAGTCTGGGACCTGGCATGGGTAACGGTGGCTCCCATGCTTTTGGGGCTTTTTTTGGGGCAGTACCTTGACCGAAAGCATCCCCTAGGGTTCTCCTGGACGCTGTCGCTGCTTGCCCTCGGGACACTTTTCGGGTTCTACAATCTCTACGAGACCCTCATGAGGGTAAGCAGGGGAATGGAGAAGAAGAGCCGTGGGAAGAACCGTTCTTAGCTTCCTGGGTGGAGCAGCGCTTGCCGTGCTGCTTCTTGAGCTCATTGCCCTTGAGGTGCAGGCAGTGCTTCACAAAAGACGGTACATCGCCTGGAGGGGAATCCTTATCCGCTGTAGCATCGTGGGAAGCTGGTTCTTCTTCTTTCTGCGCTACGTACGTGTTCGACTCTGTCCCTTTGTGGCCTCGTTCCTTTTGAGCTATTTTGTCTTCCTGATACTCTTTGCCAGCATCCACTTTGGGAGGGCAAGCCATGGAAGAAATCTTTAATCCTCAGGTGTTCTTTGTGTTCCTGGGTATACCGGTAACCAAGACGGTGGTTTCAACCTGGGTGGTCATGGGGTTTCTGGTGCTTTTCTCCTTCCTCCTTACCCGGAGGATGCGCCCTGTCCCCACCCGCCTGCAGAATGTCCTTGAACTCTTCGTTGAGGCCATTTTGCACCTTGTGGAAGAGATGTCCCCGGGCAATGGCAAAAGATTCCTTCCCCTTGTGGGGACCCTGGCGCTCTTCATCGGAACTTCCGATTTGGCTGGTCTTGTGCCCTGGCTCAGGTCCCCCACAAGTGACTTCAACACCACCCTGGCCCTTGCCCTGGTCGTCTTCCTCGCCGTTCCTTTCTACGGCATTGCCACAAAGGGTGTGAGAGGCTACTTCCGAAGCTACCTCTCTCCCTCGCCTATCCTTGCCCCCTTCCATGTTATCAGCGAAATTACCCGGACGATTTCCTTAGCCCTTCGACTTTTTGGCAACATCATGGGGGAGGAAATCATTATCGCCATCCTCTTCCTCCTCTCTCCGCTTTTCCTCCCTCTCCCGATGATGCTCTTCAGTATTTTCACCGGAATCATCCAGGCGTACATCTTCACGGTCCTCTCCGTGGTGTACCTGAGCGCTGCCGTTGAATCCTCAGGACATTAGGAGTATAATTGGTGCCAATGCGAAGGAGGTCGAGAGACATGCAAGGAGAGATACTCTTCCTCTGCGTCACCGTGTTCACCGCAGGGTTTTCCATTGCCCTGGGGGTAATGTTCCCTGCTATCGGGCAAGGCAAGGCCTGTTCGCAGGCTTTAGAGAGTATCGCCAGGCAACCTGAGGCCGCCGGTCCCATAAGTCGGACACTCTTTGTGGGACTGGCCATGCTTGAGTCCCTGGCCATCTATGTTCTTGTCGTCTCTTTCATTCTCCTTTTCGCCAACCCGCTTCTCCGATACGTCTTCAAGTAGGAGGGTTCCCCTCCATGATCCGCATAGATCGGAGCATTATCTTCCAGATTATCAACTTCCTCGCTCTGGTTTTTCTCCTCCTTCGCTTCCTCTTTAAACCCGTGGTGAAGGCGCTGGACGAGCGATCGAACCGGATCCGTGGAGAATTCGAGAAAATCGAAGAGGAAAAGAGAGCCCTTGAAGAGGAGCGACGCCGCCTTGAGGAAGAACTCAAAAACCTGAAGGAGAAGTACCTCGAAATGCTCGACCAGGCCAGCAGAGAGGCACAGAAAATCAAGGAGACCATCATCCAGGAGGCATACCGGGAAGCCGAGAAAATCAAAAGGGAATACGAGCGGCGAGCAAAAAGGGAGATTGAACAGCTCCTTCTGGAACTTAAGGAAGACATCGTTGATATCTCCGAAGAAGTCGTAAAAAGGCTTCTCAAGGTTCACATCACTCCCGAGGTGCAAACCCGGATCATTGAAGAAATGCTTGAGGAAGCCGTGAGTCGCCTTGAAGCTCAGCTCAGGAGTACCCATGAGGGATAGAGAGAAAGTGAAGGTCATCACTCCTTTTCCCCTAACGGACGAGCAGAAAGATATTCTCTATTCCAAGCTGAGCCGGATCATTCGGGGACCCTTTCTCCTTGAGGAGGAGATTGACCCCTCCCTCATTGGGGGTGTGGTCATCCTCTGGGGAGAAATCCTCATCGATTGTAGCGTGAAGACCCAGCTCGAGCGCCTGAAAGANCGAATCCTCAGAGAGGGGATTCCCCATGTCCATGGTCGGTGACATCCTCAAAAAAACCAGGGACATCATCACTACCTACCGCCCCGAGCCAGAAATTGAGGAGATTGGGGAAGTCCTCGAAGTTCAGGACGGTGTTGCCCGTGTTCGGGGCCTGCGGAAGGCCATGATTGGAGAAACGCTCCTTTTCGGGAGCAGGAAGGCTGTCCGGGGTCAGGTGCTGGGACTCGAGCGGGAGAGCCTGCAGTGCATCCTCTTTGGGGATTACACCACCATCCACGCCGGGGACCAGGTCTTCCGTACCCGGACCATTCTTGAGGTCCCAGCAGGGGAGGAACTCCTGGGTCGGGTCGTCAATCCCCTGGGAGAACCCCTTGATGACAAGGGACCCATCACGTGCCGGGGAAAACGGCCAGTGTTCTTCCCCGCACCACAGGTCATCGACCGTGCTCCGGTACAGCGGCCACTCCTTTCTGGCATCAAAATTATCGACGCCATGATCCCTCTGGGCAAGGGACAGCGAGAGCTCATCATCGGGGACCGGCGAACTGGAAAGACCACCATTGCTTTAGACACCATCATCAACCAGAGAGGGAAGGGAGTCATCTGTATTTACGTGGCCATCGGTCAGCGCCTGGCCAATATCACTCAGGTGGTGGAAATCTTGCGGAAATTCCAGGCCCTGGAGTACACCACTATCGTTGCCACGTCTTCTGAGGACCCCCCGGCGCTTGTATACCTTGCTCCGTATGCCGGATGCGCCATGGGGGAGTACTTCATGTACCAGGGAGAGGATGTCCTTATCGTCTATGATGACCTCACCAAGCACGCCGTAGCATACCGGTCGCTGTCTCTGCTTCTGCGTCGCCCTCCAGGGAGAGAATCGTACCCCGGGGACATCTTCTACATCCACTCGAGCCTCCTTGAACGAGGTGCTCAGCTCGCCGAGTCCCAAGGGGGGGGTTCCATGACCGCTCTGCCCATTGTGGAAACCCAGGAGGGGGATATCGCCTCCTACATCCCCACGAACATCATTTCCATCACCGATGGGCAGATTTACCTCGAGACCGGGCTCTTCAACAAGGGATTCCTTCCGGCCATCAACATTGGCCTCTCGGTCTCCCGGGTGGGGGGCGAGGCACAGACGAACATCATGAAGAAGGTCGCCCGGCGCCTGCGCCTGGATCTTGCCCAGTACTTCGAGCTTGAGGAGTTCGCCCGCTTTGGAGCAGACCTTGACGAACTCACCAGGCAACAGCTCGAACACGGGAAAAGGGTTCTTGCTCTCATGACGCAGACCTCCTTCACTCCTCTCCCCTTGAGTATCGAAATCATGGAGGTTTTCGCCGCCACTCAGAGATTTCTTGATCCTGTGCCTCTTGACCGGGTCAAGGAATGGGAAAGGGCCTTCGTCGCCCACCTCAGAGAGGAACACACCGACCTCCTTGAGCGCCTGGAAAAGGAACGGGACCTCACCCACGACCTTGAGGAGGAGATGCGCAGGGTTTTGGCAAACTTCAACGAGCGGTTCCTCCAGGAGGCGGTATAATGGCGAAACTCTCGCGCATCAAGCGGCAGATCACGCTGATTCGGGAAATCCAGCGCATCACGAATACCATGAAGACCATCTCCGCTGCCCGCCTGCGGATGGGAAAGAGCGCTCTGGAAAAGGCAAGAGTTTTTGGAGAACAGCTCTCCCGCCTCCTGGAACTCGTGGGATTCCGGGAAGTTCTTCCCGAAGTACCGAAATCACTCCTTGTGGGCATCTTCCCCGACCGCGGCCTCGTGGGGGCTTTCAGCGACATTCTCGCCCAGAATCTCCGTAGCTTTCTCAAAACCCAGAAGTTTGAAGAGTTCAGCATTATTGTCCTCGGAAGTCAGGGAAAGCGAGCACTCAGGGAGCTTGAACCTCGCATCATTGCCTCCCATCCCCTCCCGGTGCACCAGGTCCCCCACTACAGGGACGTTCGGGAACTCACGTACAGCATTTTCCAGATGAAAGACCACGGTGTCTTCACTCACCTTTACGTGAGCTTCATGCGCTATATTTCCCTGAGTGAACAGAAACCTGTTGTGGAGAGGCTTCTGCCCCCTGCTATCTCCCCAAAAAGCTCAGAGGACCGTTACCTCTTCTTAAGCGATGTGGAGCACCTCTACCATACGCTCCTTTTCGAGCATGTAGCAGGGAAACTCTACCAGGCACTGGCTGAGAGTTTCATGAGTGAGCAAGCGACCCGGTTCCTCCTCATGGACACTGCCACCACCCATGCCCGGGAAACCCTCGAAGCTCTTTCACTCCTTTACGCCAAAAAACGCCAGGAAAGCATCACCCAGGAGCTCAATGAGGTCACAGGGGCCGCCGAAGCGCTTCGCAAGCTCGAGGAGGGTGATATCCATGGGTGAGGGTGTGATCGAACAGGTTATCGGTCAGGTGGTGGACGTTCGTTTCCCACCCCGGGAAACCCCGGCCATCCACAACGCTCTTTTCGTCCCAAAGAGAAATGAGGAAAACCGGGGAGATCCCCTGGTTCTTGAGGTCCACAGTCACCTCGGTGAGGGACGGGTTCGCTGCATCGCCATCCAGGATACCACTGGCCTGCAGCGGGGTATGCCTGTACAGGATACCGGAGAACCCATTAAAGTTCCGGTGGGGAAGGAAACCCTGGGGCGCATGTTCAACGTCCTTGGAGAACCTATTGATGGGAAAGGACCGGTACGGACACAAACCAAGCACCCCATTCACCGTCCCGCTCCGCCCCTCAGCGAGCGAATCGCCTCCACCGAAATCTTTGAAACGGGCATCAAAATTGTTGACCTCCTTTGTCCCTATGTCCGGGGAGGGAAAACAGGGCTTTTTGGGGGAGCAGGAGTGGGCAAGACTGTCCTCATCATGGAACTCATCCACCGCACGGCCACAACCCACCGGGGAGTATCGGTGTTCGCCGGTGTGGGGGAACGTGTCCGGGAGGGGAACGAACTCTGGCTTGGGATGCAGAAAAGCGGGGTGCTCAGTCACACCGTTTTGGTCTTCGGGCAGATGAACGAACCACCTGGAGCACGATTCCGTGTGGCCCTCACTGCTCTCACCATGGCGGAATTCTTCCGGGATGTACTCTCCCAGGATGTTCTCCTCTTCATCGACAACGTCTTCCGTTACGTCCAGGCAGGGGCAGAGGTCTCAGCCCTCCTTGGACGCATTCCCTCGGCTGTGGGATACCAGCCCACGCTCTTTGAGGAAATCGGCATGATTGAGGAGCGGATTGCCTCAACGGTCAACGGTTCCATCACCTCGGTGCAGGCAATTTACGTTCCTGCCGATGACCTTACAGACCCTGCTCCAGCAACAACCTTTGCCCACCTTGACGCCATCACGGTCCTCTCACGGCGGCTCTTCGAGCAGGGGTTCTATCCGGCGGTTGACCCCCTCCAGTCCACTTCCCGGGCCCTTGATCCAACCATCGTGGGGGAGCGGCACTATCGCCTAGCACAGGAGGTGCGAAAGCTCATCGCCCACTACCTCGAGCTTCAGGACATCATCGCCATTCTTGGTGTTGAGGAACTCTCCGAGGAAGACAAGCTTGTGGTGAACCGCACAAGAAAGCTCCAGCGTTTCCTCACCCAGCCTTTTTTCACCGCAGAGCCTTTCACCGGGATTCCGGGAGAGTTTGTCCCCCGGGAGGAGACCCTGAAGGGCGTGGAGATGATCGTAAACGGTGAGTGCGACGCCTGGCCAGAGCAGGCCTTCTACATGACGGGAACCATTGCTCAGGTGGAGGCCAGAGTGAGGGAGCTCAGAAAATCATGAGGACGATGACCCTCGATATCCTCACCCCGGAAAGGCGCATCACCGTTGAGGGGGTTCGTTCCCTCATCCTCGAATGCCCCGATGGCAAACGGGGTGTTCTCCCCGGACATGCTCCGGCTGTCTTCGAACTCCTCATCGGGGTGCTGTACTGCAGAACCGAAGACGGGGAAGAGAAATTCTTCGCCCTGGGTGGGGGAGTGGCCGAGGTCACCCAGGAAAAGGTCACCCTCCTTGTCCACAGTGCCGAAGAGGCTCACGAGATTGACGTTGCACGGGCACAGGAAGCCGCCAGGAGAGCAGAAAGGCGACTCAGAGAACGCGGGAGAGAGGTGGATTTTGCCCGGGCCCAGGCAGCACTCCTGCGGTCGCTGGCACGCCTCCGTGCCGCCTCAAGTCTCAAAAGGTCGCCTCGAGGGTAATCATCCCGGAGTGAATTCCTCATACACCCCGGGAAAGCCAAAAAACTGCAGGAGAACCTGAACGATTCGTTCTGCAGCCCTGCCGTCCCCAAACACATGTGCCCTTCGCTGTACTACCCCCTTCTCAAGGAAGTCCACTACCGCCCGAACAATGGATTCCCTCCGGCATCCGGCCAGCACCCCGAGGCCGCACTCAATGATTTCCGGCCGTTCTGTGGTATCCCGGGTCACCACAACCGGAATCCCCAGTGCCGCAGCCTCCTCCTGAACTCCTCCTGAGTCGCTCACCACCACATGGCTTCTGGCAAGCAATCGCACAAAGTCCGGATACGGGAGAGCATCGAGGAGAAACACCCGGGGGACTGAAGCGAGTTCCCTCTCCACCACTTCCCTCACCAGGGGGTTGGGATGGAGGGGGAAAAAGACCCGCACGTCCTCCCGTAAAACCACGAGATCCCTGACGGCCAGGGCAACCTCGGCAATTCCCTCTCCCCAATTTTCCCTCCGATGCGCTGTGACCGTGATGGTCACACCATCCTGTACCTCCTGGGCCAGAACCGGGTGCTCAAAGGTGGTGTGTCTTCCAAGGACGGCAAAGAGGGCATCCACAACCGTATTCCCTGTGACAAAGATTCTGTCATCCGGAATGCCTTCCCGGAGGAGGTTCTCCCGGGACCGGGAGGTGGGGGCAAAATGGAGGTCCGCAAGGCGTCCGATGAGGACACGGTTCATCTCTTCAGGGAAGGGACTGTATTTCGTGAAGGTCCGGAGCCCTGCCTCAATATGAGCACAGGGAACCCGAAGATAGAAAGACGCCAGGGCACCGCAGAACGCCGATGTGGTATCCCCCTGAACGACGACGAGATCCGGGCGATCCGAGCGAAAGACCCTTTCAAGATCCTCGAGAATCCGGGAGGTGAGGTAGAAGAGGGACTGCTGCTTGACCATGACCTGTAAATCGTACCGGGGAGAAAGACCAAAAACGGCGAAAAAGGTCTCCGCCATTTCCCGGTGCTGACCGGTGTGGACGATCCAGGGAAGGAATTCCTGGCGCTTTTGCAGGGCAAGCACAACGGGGGCAAGTTTCACGATTTCCGGCCTTGTTCCAAGAACAAAAGCAACGCTAATCTCTGGCAATGGACTTCTTCTCCCTGGGCAACTCAGTCACCCGGAGGTTTCTTCCAAGGCTCAGGAAAAAGAGAACGAAGAGGAAAAAGAGCAGGAGCGAATAGGTACTGTTGGCGAGAAAAGCGTTCATAAAAACGGCCACCGCCCCGCAGAGCGCACTGAGACCGTAGAAGATGATGAGCGTCTCCCGCTTTGAATACCCCCGCTCAAGGAGACGATGGTGGAGATGCCCCCGGTCAGGGGAAGCGATAGGGAGGCGGTTCCTTTTGCGACGCACGATGGCGAAAAGGGTGTCGAAAATCGGGACACCGAGGATGAGACTCGGAAGCGCCAGGGTGAAGGCTGCAGCGCTTTTTAAAGCCCCCTGAACCGAAATAACTGCCAGCATTCCCCCAAGGAACAGCGCCCCACCATCACCGAGGAAAATCCTGGCAGGGGGGAAGTTGTACAGAAGAAAGCCAAGGATCGACCCCACAAGAAGGAGCGAAAGGAGTGCCGGCTCCACACGCCCTTCCTGCCAGGCGATAACCCCCAGGGTGAAGGCCGCAATGGCACCCACTCCTCCAGATAACCCATCAAGCCCATCGATGAGGTTGAGGGCATTGGATACCCCCACAATCCAGAGCATGGTAAGAGGGTACCCAAGCCAGCCCAGGTACACCACGTGGTTCCAGGGGAGCGTGAAAAAACGGATGACCACACCCCCAGAAAGCAAAAGCACCGCCCCCAGACACTGGCCGGCGAGCTTCCCCCAGGGAGGGAGAGAGCAGAAGTCGTCGCAAAGCCCTGTGGCAAAAATGACCCCAATCCCCAGAAGAAAAAGGGGTGAAAGTGTAAGGGGGAAAGAGAGGGCAAGAAGCAAAAGGGCGATGAAAAAGGCCCCAAAAACCGCTATCCCTCCAAGGCGAGACACAGGCCGATCGTGGATTTTGCGCTCCCCGTCAGGTAAATCCAGACACCCCCGGCNTTCACTCCACCTGATGACGAGGGGTGTTAACCCCAGGGCACAGAGAAAAGCCAGGAACGGGAAAAAGAGCACCTCACGAATCACCGACTTGCCCTCCCGAAAACGCCAGAACTTTAATCCCTGCCTCTTCTAAAAGCGTATCGGCCAGAGGGTCCGGATAGGGGTTCTCATAGACAATCCGGACAATTCCGGCGTTGATGAGCATTTTCACGCAGAGGATACAGGGTTTGTGGGTGCAGTAGAGCGTCGACCCTCTGGTACTCACCCCATAGAGGGCAGCCTGAATAATCACATTTTGTTCTGCATGGAGACCCCGACAGAGTTCGTGCATCTGCCCGGGGGGGACATTCTGCAGATTCCGGAGGCAGGTAGCCTCCGTACAGTGGGCCACACCGCTTGGCGCACCGTTGTAGCCGGTGGCAAGAATCCGCTTCTCCTTTACAAGCACAGCACCGACCTGGCGGCGAATGCAGGTTGAACGTGTGGCCACAAGGTGGGCAATGGCCATGAAGTACTCATCCCAGTCAGGCCTCGGTCTTTCGCTCTTCGTAGGCACGGATTTTGGCCACTCTTCGGGCATGTCGATCCCCCTGGAATTCGCTCTGAAGCCACACCCGGACAATCTCCCGGGCAAGGCCTTTCCCGATCACCCGTTCTCCCATGGTGAGGATGTTAGCGTCGTTGTGTTCCCGGGAAGCCCGGGCAGAGAAGACGTCATGGCACAGAGCTGCCCGGATGCCCCGAACCTTGTTCGCGGCAATAGCCATCCCCACCCCGGTTCCACAGATGAGAATCCCCCGGTCGCCTCTTCCCCGGGCGACGTCCTCCGCCACTCTGAAGGCCACATCAGGGTAATCATAGGCTTCCTCCTGGTGCACACCGTAATCCTCAACCTCATATCCCAGGGACTGGATGTACGCCTTGAGGTCTTCTTTCAGGTGAAAGCCGGCGTGGTCGCATCCGATGAGAATTCGCACTCCCTCTCCCTCCCAAGCTGCAACACACTTGCCCGGATACTCCCGGTGTAATCCCGAAGAGCCCGAACATACGTCAGGCCACTTTTTTCTCCGAGTTCGGCCACCGCCTCTTTCTGTGAGGGGTCATGTTCGATGAAGAGGAATCCTCCTTCCCGGAGGAAACGGGGGGCCTCACGGAGGATTCTCCGTATCACCTCAAGCCCATCCTCTCCCCCACACAGCGCCTCCCGGGGTTCATACAGGCGAATACCCTCCTCAAGCTTCTCCCAGGAAGCCANGGGAACGTAAGGAGGGTTAGAGAGGATGACGTCAAAGGTCAAAGACCGCGATGCAAAGGGGCTGAAAAGGTCCCCCACAAGAAACGTTACCCGTTCCTCAAGACCAAGAAAACGGGCATTCTCAAGGGCTAAAGCCACCGCATCTTCCGAGATATCCACTCCGTAAAGGACAAGGCCAGGCACGAAGAAAGCACAGGAAAGCCCGATGACACCACTTCCGCAGCACAGGTCGCATCCCACAAGCTGTTTCCTTTTCCCCGAGAGGAAGTGGAGGAGGACCACTGCCTCTTCCACCCACGCTTCGGTATCCACCCGGGGGATGAAGACCCCTCGCCTCAGGCGGAAAGGCAGGGAGAAAAACTCCCACTCTCCAAGGACGTACTGGAGGGGCACACCGAGAAGGCGTTCCTCAACCAGAGCCTGCAACATTCGCTCGTCCTCTTCGGGAACCCTCTGGTCCCAGAAAAGGTAAAGCCGTGCTGGCGAGGTCGCAAGGAGCTTCCCCAGAAGAAGACGAGCTTCCCGCGTCGGGGAAGGAATACCCCGCTCGCGCAGCGTTCTCACCGTTTTCCGGAAGAGCTCTCTGACCGTCACCCTATCCAACCTTCTCCAGGAGCCTGGCCCGTTCCTCAGCAGCAAGGGCCTCAACGATCTCATCGAGGTCTCCATCGAGAACGGACTCCAGGCGATACAGGGTAAGGTTGATGCGATGGTCCGTCACCCGGTTTTGAGGAAAATTGTAGGTCCTGATACGCTCGCTCCGCTCTCCGGTGCCGATTTGTGCCCGCCGTTCCCGGTCAATAGCCTCTTTCTGGGCTTTTCGTTCCAGGTCAAGGAGCCGGGCCCGAAGAATCCGCAAGGCTTTTGCTTTGTTTTTGTGCTGCGACCGCTCGTCCTGGCAGGTGACCACAATCCCCGTGGGGAGATGGGTAATCCGAACGGCGGAATCGGTCGTGTTCACGTGCTGCCCACCAGGCCCGGACGCCCGGAATATCTCCACCCGAATATCCTCCGGCCGAATGACTACCTCAACCTCGTCGGCCTCAGGAAGCACCGCCACCGTTGCCGTAGAGGTATGGATACGACCGCTGGCTTCGGTGATGGGCACCCGCTGCACCCGGTGCACACCGCTTTCAAACTTGAACTTGCTGTACGCACCCTTCCCTTCCACGGCAAAGATAATCTCCTTGAATCCCCCAAGCTCCGTGGGGCTTGCATCCATGACCTCGACCTTGAAACCATGGCGCTCGGCGAAGCGGGTGTACATCCGGAAAAGGTCGGCCACAAAGAGCGCCGCTTCCTCCCCTCCCGCACCGGCCCGAATCTCCACCAGCGTGTCCTTGTCGTCCCGGGGATCTCTGGGAAGGAGCATGACCTTGAGTTCTTCTTCAAGCTGTTCGTGGCGCTCCTTAAGCCGGGCAATTTCCTCCTCGAGGAGTTCCCGGAGTTCCGGATCGTGTTCACTCCGGAGTAAAAGCCGGTCCTCCTCGAGTTCCCGCTCCACCCGTTCGTATTCCTCGTACTTCTCCACAATGGGTTCAATCTCTGCCATGGTCTGGGCGTAACTGCGGTAGCGGGCCAGATCCTGCACCACCTCGGGATGGGCCATTTTCTCGGTGAGCTCCCGGTACTGCTCGACGATAGCCTTCACCTTTTCTCGCCACATGGCGTGTACTCCTCCCCGAGACTCCCCCGCAGCGCCGCAAAGGCCACTTCAAGCTGGTCTTTATCCGGCTCGCGGGTTGTGAGGTACTGGAGCCAGAGACCAGGAAGACTCACAAGACGGGCAACGAGGCTCTGGCGGTGGCGTGAGAGTAGCTTCACTGCCTCATAGGCCAGCCCTGCCACAAGAGGTACCACAAGAACCCGGCTCAGGATCCGGATAAAAACCCCCGGTCTTCCAAGACAAGAGAAGATGAGGATGCTCACCACCATGACAAGGAGTAGCCAGCTTGTCCCGCAACGGGGATGACGGGTGGTGAACTTCGCCGCATTCTCAGGCGTAAGTTCCTCTCCTTCCTCAAAGGTAAAAATAGCTTTGTGCTCCGCCCCGTGGTACTCGAAGACTCTCCGAATATCCCGGAGATTCGAAATTACAAGAAGATACAGAAGAAAAACGCCAACCCGGATTGCCCCCTCTACGAGATTGTACACCACGGTGGAGTGCAGGAAACGGTCAAGGAGCGAGGTCAAAAACGTGGGAAGGGCAACAAAAAGCCCCACGAAAAGACCCACGGCAAGGAGCAGGGCCAGCCCTATATCGAAACCGGTAAGGCGATGCTCCTCATCAAGGGCCACCTGGGCGGAATAGGAGAGCGCCCGAAGGCCCACCACCAGTGAATCGACAAGGCCCACCATTCCCCGAATCACCGGAAGGGCAAAGAAGGGGCTCCGGCGCGAAAGGGGAACCTCTTCCCGGACCTCGAGAACAATGCTCCCATCGGGCCGGCGCACCGCCATCGCCAGGCGGTGAGGACTCCGCATCATCACTCCCTCAATCAGCGCTTGCCCTCCAATGTCACAAAATCCTTCTCTCCTCACGGGGTCCCCCATGGTCTTCCGCAACCCTTCTCCCCCTCCGGACAGGGGCCGAACTTGCAGGGAGGGCCGGCGATTTCTGCAAGAACCGGCGCAACCTTCCCTACTTCCGCGATCATCCTCAGCACCACTTCCCGAACTTCCCACTGCGCCCGGCGACACAGGCGTACCCGGGCAACGTGCAGGAGTTCCCGCGCGTTCAGGGAAACGACAATATTGGTCGCCACGGCCTGAGGGAAAACGTACCGGGCGTCTTCTCTTGCCACCCCAAGGCGGCAGAGCTCCTCGTACGCCTCCCGGGCATGGGCCATGACCCCATCGAATACTATTTTAGCACGGGGGTGTTCGGCAATCGAGGGCGGACAGACGAAGCTCGCCTCTCCAAGGTCCACGTACCGCTGGCTCTGCTGAGCATAGGACGCCAGACGGTGCCGGACAAGCTGGTGGGAGGTCACCCGGGAGATACCCTCAAGGAGAAAAGAAAAGAAAGCGTGTTCCAGCACCGACTCATGCCCCCGCGCAAAGAGTTCCCGAATGAGCTTCCTGGCCTTTTCAGGGGCGATATCCTGAGGAGGTTCCTTGCTGTAACAGACCCTTGCAGCCAGGGCGATAGCTCTCTCAGGATCAGGGGTGTGGGCAAGGAGGGTCACCCGCATGGAGTTCGCGGGACCGGGTCAGTAGTTATCCCCGTATTTACTGCGGAATTTCTCCACTCTTCCGGTCGTGTCTACCAGTTTCTGCTGACCGGTGAAGAAGGGATGACACTTGGCACAGATTTCTACCCGGATTTCGGGGAACTTCGTCGACCTTGTCACGAACGTGTTCCCGCAGGCACAGATGACCCGGGTCTCAGCGTACTCAGGGTGAATGCCCTTTTTCATATCCTCCACCTTCCTTTCAGCGCGTGGGAATAATTATAGCATGGGGACAGAAAAAGAAAAAGCCCACCACACTCGTGGTGGGCTTTTTGGCTTTTCCGGAAGAATGCTATATTCTTCGTACGCGGACAGCCTGAGGGCCTTTTGCCCCCTGCTGGATATCGAACTCCACTGCCTGACCCTCTTCGAGAGTCTTGAAGCCGTTTCCTTCGATTGCCGTGTAGTGCACAAACACGTCACCACCCTGGTCGGAAGAGATGAACCCGTACCCTTTGGTGGTGCTGAACCACTTGACTTTTCCTGTTGCCATTGAATTGAGCCTCCTCAATCTGAACTTGACGCCTGCGCAAGCGTTGCGCTTAGAGTACCACCCTCTGCACCCCCTGTCAAGGGGAAAGGAAAAATATTTTTTCACGGCAGAGGGAAGGCAACCGCCGCGTACCCAACCACCTGGTGCCGTTCACCCGTTACCTCACCGCTGTGGGTGTAGAAGAGGAGTTCGCCCCTTTTCCCTCCCCGCTTTTTGTGGTACACAAGGAGTGCGGCAATTCCTCCAGGTCCACAGACGCTCACGTCTTTTTCCCGGAGCACCCGGTAGAATCCCTCAACATCCAGGGCGCAGATGCGTTCGATGACTTCTCTGTCTTTGGTCCGGGCCACTGCCTCCGGCTCGTAATGAGAGAAGTCGCTACTTGCCACAACGAGAATCCGCTTCTTCTCCGAGAGGGCAAAAAGGGCCTCCCCCAGGACTTCAGACGTTGCCCTGTCCTGGGAAAGCAGAGCAATGGGGAGAATCTGAAATTCGTAGGGCAAGAAGTACTGGAGGAAGGGGACCTGAACCTCAAGAGAATGCTCAAACTGATGCGCCAGCTCATCCAGGGCAAACATTGAAGAGTACGAGAGAAGGAACTCCGCCGATTCCCTGTCCACAGGCACCTGCCCCAGAGGAGTCTGCCAGTACTCAACGCTGCTTATGGCCACCCGCTTCCCCACCCCCCGGTGATTTGGACCAAGGAGCACAATCGTCTGTGCAGGAGGAAGAAGGGCGAGAAAGCGATGGGCAACGCAGGCAGCCACCCCCGAGTAGATGTACCCGGCGTGAGGGCTCACCACACCACTGGCATCCTGAACCCCAGAGAGATCTTCCGGAAAAACCCGCGACGCAGAGGCAGAGAGTTCCTCAAAAAGAAGCCGCAGCTCCTCAACCTTCCCCGGATAGAAGTACCCTGCCACCGCTTCCTTCCTCACCACCGGCGCCACCTCCTCTCCCGCTCGGCTCGAAGCCGCAGGTAGACAAAGAGTAACACACCCAAAAGCACCAGAAGCAAAAGGATGCCAAGATATTCTCCTCCTGCATCCAAGAAGGCCACCCAGAGGTAGGAGAAAAGCGAGGCCAGTCGACCGTACCGGAAAGACCGGAGCAGGAAGTCCTTCGCTTCCTCAAAAGCGCCCTGCCCGGTGAGGATACGTCCCTGTTCGGCGTAGAGCTCACCGAGCGTCCTCTTCCACCGGGAGCGTTCCTCTTCATCGGAGAGAAAAAGCTCCTCCGCCTGGGCAATGAGCGCTTCAAGGTCTCCCTGGCGCTCATACGCCTCAAAGAGCAAACGACCGACTCCGGGTTGTCTTCGGACCTCAGGGGACAGGCGACCCAGGACCNTAAAGAATTCCTCGTCCTTCCCCTCCGCAAGGAGGGTTCTCAGGTACTCCTCAGGAGAGGCAAGGTACCCCAGGTCGATCCGGACAATCCGGTTGTTCCCAGCATCAGCCACCCAGAGCTTCCCCTCACCGTCAATCCAGAGCCCCTCAGGGAAAGAGAAGAGCTTCTCCTCTTCACCAATAGCGCCTTGAAGCACTCCCTGGAGGTCATAGACGAGAATCCGGTGGTTTCGGTAATCGGAGAGAAAAGCAAGATCGCCAAAAAAGCCGACGTAGCGGGGTTGATTGAGACCCTCACCGAAACGAAAGAGATAGCTCCCCTTCTCGTCGAAAACCTTCACACAGTGATGAAGGGTATCCATCACCCAGATGCGCCCTTGCGGGTCTCGAGCCACCCCTCTGGGCTGATAGAACTCGTTATCCCCCATGCCCTCCCGACCAAAAGAGAAGAGCTCCTCCCCTTGAACCCCAAAGACCACGATACGCGACCACCCTGTATCCGCAACATACACCGTACCATCCTGCGCTACCCAGATCCCCCGGGGCTCACTCAGGGGCGTCTTTCTGGTCTTCAGGCTCCCCCGGGGACTGAGCGTCTCAAGGTCAAAGACAGCCACCCGGTTCCCTTTCTGTTCCACCACAAAGAGCTTCCTCCCTTCTCTGTCAAGGGCAAGCCCTACAGGACTTTTCAGGTCTCTGATTTCTCGGAGAAGCTTTCCGGTTTTCTCAAGCACCAGAACCCTGTTATTCCCCCAGTCGCTCACGAATACCCTTCCCCCTACGTCGTCCACAGCAATGCCCACCGGGTAGTCCAGAAAGGGCATCTCTCCCCCCACTTCTTCAAAAACCGCATCGACCCTGAAAACCAGGGCAAGTGCCGGAGAGGTCAAAAGAAAGCCAAAAAGAACGATGAGGAGCATTCTACGAACCATGGAAGGCAACCTCCATGCGTTTGCGTATTTCCCCTTCAAGGGTCTCAGGGGTCAGGCCTTCCGGAGAAAAGGGTGGGGAAAACACCACCCGGATGGGAAAGGGGCGGGGGAACTTCCGGTGCCGGGAAAAGCTCTCGTATGTTCCCCGGATGCTCGCCACCACAATTGGGACATTCCCCCGAAGCAAAAGCTTCAGGGCACCCTTGCGGAAAGGCAAAAGCGTTCCTTCGTTCCGGGTTCCCTCGGGGAAAAAACAGACCACCTTCCCCTCCCGAAGGAGCCGAAAAATTGTCTGCACTGCCTCTTTATCCACTTCGCTCCTTCGCAGGGGGAAGGCCCCGAGCTGTCTCAGGAAAAACGCAGCGAGGGGATTCCGAAAGAGCTCTTCCTTGGCCACAAAGTACACACGCCTGGGCGAAGCGCACCCGAGGACCACGGGGTCGAGGTAGCTCGAATGGTTCGAAACCAGGAAACAGGGACCATGCCGGGGAATATGCTCTCTGCCACTTGCCCGAAAGGAGGAGAAAAGCTTGAGAAGAAACAGGGCGAGGTACTTACAGAGATAATAGATCATCCTATCACCCGGAAACTGGTCGGGGCGAGCCGATTTGAACGGCCGACACCACGGTCCCGAACCGTGTGCGCTTACCAGGCTGCGCCACGCCCCGACACCTCTTCTACATTGTACACATTTTGGGGGAAAAAGAAAAGCCCCGAAGAGGATTCCCTCTCCGGGGCTTTTCTTGGAATGCTATGCCACCTCGATTTCGACTTTCCTGGCCTTGGGCTTGCTCGGTTCGACCTTGGGGAGCGTGATGGTGAGGATGCCATCCTTGTACTGCGCCTTCACCTCGTCCTGTTTCACCTTTGCCGGAAGGGCAATGGTACGTTCAAAGGTACCGCAGTAACGCTCTCTGCGGCAATATCCAACGTCCCGTTCCTCCCACTCATCCTTCACTTCACCCTTGATGTCCAGGGAATCTTCGGTGACGTGCACTTCGAGGTTCTTGGGATCAATTCCTGGGATTTCCGCCTTGACAATGACCTCGTTCTCAGTTTCAGCAACGTCTACAGCAGGGAAGTTGCCGAACCAGGACGGTGTGCTGAAGAATGGTGCCTCCAGGAGTTCGTCGAAGATTTCGTCAAGGTCGCTACGGAGATCAAAGAGATCCCAGAGTCTCCGAATCGGGCTTACTCGCCGCTCTTCACGACGGGCAGGAACGCTTCTTCTCACCATAGGTCATCCCTCCTTTCGCCCTGTTCAAGCATTCCCGAATTCCGGCTCCCATTATAATCAAATAAGGTCAAACTGTCAAGGGGGTTAGTCAAAAAAAGTCAAAAACCGTCTGTCAGATGGTGCTCCACCACCTGACTCACCCGCAAATCGGGAACGCCGAGGACAACCTGCGCAAGATCTACCAGAGCCTCGAGGGGGACAAGACCGATGATCTCTGATCCTGCCACGTCCACTCCATACCGGCGAGCTTCAAGGGCCACAAACCTGAAAACCTCAAGGAGCGAGTTCCGCCGGAAGTCCAGGACGTTCATGGAAACCTGAACCATCCCCCGGGTTTTCAGTTCAACCCCGATGGCCTTCACTGCCTGCAACCCTTCCCGAACCCGTGCGGCAATTTTTCGAGCCACACCGACATCCTGGGTTCTGAGATTCACGTTGAAGGCCACAAGCGGTCCCCGAGCTCCTATAGCTGTAGCCCCCAGCGTGGGGTGCACCTCACAGGGGCCGACATCGGGAAAGCGTTCCGGAATCCGGGCGATTTCCTCTCGCAGTGCCTCGTACCCTCCCCGGCGAATCTGCGAAAGGTCCCGGTGTTCAGGCCTTTTTGCGGCTTCCCCGTAGAAATACACCGGAACGCGGAAACGGCGGGCAATTTCCTCCCCAACCCGCCAGGCCAGTGCCTTGCACTCTTCCATCCCGACGCCCCTCCAGGGCGTGAAGGGGACCACATCCACAATGCCGATGCGGGGATGTTCTCCCCGGTGCAGGCGAATATCAAGGTACTTTTCGGCAACCTCGAAAAAAACAGGGACAGCCGCCTCCAGGGCCTTCTGGGTCCCAAGGAGGGTGACAACCGAGCGGTTGTGGTCCGGGTCCAGAGAATAATCCGCCACCTTCAGGCCCTCAAAAGCAGCAAGACGCTCCACTATCTCCTGAACAACTGCAGAAGACGACGTGCTCACGTTCACTGCGCTCTGGATAACTTCCCGCATGAGCGAACCTCCGCCCTCAGGGTGTTCTCCATCTCCCGGAGCGCCCACTCATGGGCTCCAAGGTCAAAGGAGGTTACCCCCTCCCGGAAAACCGTTACCTCGTAATGGAGCATCCGCGCAAAGGCGCAAGTGTACAGCACGCAGATGTTCGTGCACACTCCCACAAGCTCAAGGTGCGTGATGTTCTTTTCCCGGAGAATGAGGTCAAGGGGTGTTCCAAGGAACGCACTGAACTTCGTTTTCGGGAGAATGAAATCTCCCTCCTGGGGCGCAAGGTCCGCAACCACCTGGGCCCCCCAGGTCCCTTCCACACAGTGCGGCGGAAAGAGCCGGAATTCGGCGTCATCCCTGCGATGGGCATCGCATACGTAGACGACGAGGTCTTTCTGCTTTCTCCGTTCTTCAAGGAGTTCTCCAATGGTGGCGATGACCCCCTGCACCTGATGCCCCACAAAAAGCACCCCATCAGGATGCACGAAGTCGTTGAGCATATCGATGACCAGAAAGGCTCTGGGCATCCTTCTCCCCCCTTTACTCCCGTCTCACTTTCTGCTACATTGTAGCAAAAAGCGGGGAGGGAGGAGAGTGCTCCTTGCCTTTCTTTCCCTTGTGGTCTTGGCCTATCTTCTTCCCTTCACCGTCCTCTCCCGGGTACAGCGCTTCAGTGGGAGCTTCCTCTTCTGGAACATTTTTGCGATTCTGGCCATTCTCCTTCTCCTCCGCATGATGAGGTCCTGGCATGAGTGAGCAGTACCTCTGGCTTGCCATCGCGCTCTATGCCGGATGGGGGAGTGCTTTTGCCCTGGCAGTCCGGAGAGGAGCTCGCCTGAGTCTCATCGAGTACTTCCTGGCGGGACGAAAACTCCACTGGCTCGTTGCCGCCCTCTCCTACGGTGCCACCACCTACAGCGCCTTCATGATGCTTGGGCTCGTGGGCCTCACCTATCGCGGAGGTGTGGGTGCTTTAGGCTTTGAGCTCATCTACCTCTCGGGGCTTTTCTGGGCAGTCCTTGTGGGACCGAAGTTCTGGGAAGCCGGCAAACGTCACGGATGCGTGAGCCCTGGAGAGGTCCTGAGCCTCGAGTATCAGAATCCCCTGGTGGGAACTGTGTACGCTCTTATCGTTTCGGGTTTCCTCATCCCCTATACCTCCGTGCAGCTCACAGGAATCGGGTACCTCCTTGAGGTGCTCTCCCGAGGGAAAATCGGGTATCCTGTGGGACTGCTCCTTGCCCTGTGTTTCATCATCCTCTGGACATCAATTGCTGGACTTCGCTCCGTGGCAGCAACTGATGCACTCCAGGCAGGCATCATGATGGTAAGCTCTATCGCCTTAGTCTTCTTCGTGGTCGTGCGCCTTCTTGGGGGATTCTCCGTTTTCTTTCACACAGTCGAGACCACTCATCCCCAGTGGTTGAGCGTTCCGGGAAACGGCTTTTTCACTTTTCGAACCTTTCTCAACCTCTCCCTTCCCTGGTTCTTCTTCAGTATCTCCAATCCCCAGGTTTTCCAGCGGCTTCTTGTGCCAGCAAACCTCAGAGAAATGCGCAAAACCATTACAGGGTTTCTGGGGTACGGTTTTGTGTACACCCTCATCACCGTCACTTTAGGGTTTGGAGCCCTGGTGCTTCTGCCAGGCCTGAAAAACCCCGATCTTGCCACACCCACCTTGCTTCTGGAGTTCCCCATCCCCTCCTGGATTGCCCTTTTCGTGGTGGTGGGGATTATCTCCGCAGCCGTTTCTACCGCCGACTCCATCATCCTCACCCTCTCCTCGCTCTTCCTTCAGGACATCCTCCCAAAGGGTATCTCCGAGCAAAAACGGCTCCTCTTCGCCCAGCTCCTCTTCATCCCTCTGCTCTGCCTTGCCGTCTTCTTCTTTGCCCTGGGGCGATTCAACCTCATTGCCCTGCTCTCGGTCACTTCTTCTCTTGGACTCCTCAGCGTGGTGCCGACCATTGTCGGCACGTTCTTCAGCAGGCGAAAAAGCGACAGGGCCGCTCTTCTCAGCATGGTCCTTGGAGCCGTGCTTGCCCTTCTGCAGCTTGCGGGAGTAAGGATTTTTGGCGGATGGACAGCCCCTTCAGTCCTTGGGGTGGCCTCCGGCGTCTACCTCCTCACAGGTTTTCTTGCTCCCCGTGAGCATCCTCCTCAACGAGAGGGACAAAAATGCAACCGCCGTGGTACTCAAGCCTGAGCTTCCCCTTCCTTTTCCAGGCCCGGACGAGACTCTGGCCGTGGGCATCTTCTAAGGGAAGGACCATGATTCCCCCCTCCCGGAGCTCCTCAACCCACGCCTCGTAAATGTGTTTCGCGCAGGCACTGACGATGATCTTGTCGTAGGGAGCGAATTCTGGCAGGCCCTTGCTCCCATCGCCAAGGAAAAGGTATACATTTGTATACCCAAGGCGGTGCAGTCGTTCCTTGGCCTCAAAGAAAAGCTTTGGAATGCGCTCTATGCTGTAGACCTCGCGAACGATTTCTGCCAGAAGCGCCGTCTGATACCCCGAACCCGTGCCAATTTCAAGCACCCGGTCCTCGGGCGAAAGCTCCAGAAGCTCCAGCATGAGCGCAACGATATAGGGCTGCGAGATGGTTTGTCCGCTTCCTATTGGGAGCGGGGAATCCTGGTATGCCAGATCCTCGTACTCCTCCGGAACGAAGAGATGGCGGGGAACCTTTAAAAAGGCCTCAAGTACTCGCTGGTCGGCGATCCCCCGGGCAATGAGCTGGCGTTCCACCATTTTCTTCCGGCGCTCACAAGCTCCATCGTCGTGCATCTCAGTACCCTACCCGGAAATCGTGGTACAGACCGCTAAAAGGCAACCACTCCTCAGTGAAAGAGGTCACATGGGCCGACGCAGGCCCTTTTTTGACCTCCTCAAAGAAACGACGGACCTCCCCCTCTTCTCCCTCAGCGATGACCTCCACCTCTCCCGTGGGGAGATTCCGCACCATCCCGGTGACGTCAAACTCTCCTGCCTTCCGGAGCACAAAGTACCGGTACCCCACGCCCTGCACTCTCCCCCGAAGGACCAGCCGACCCTGCACCCATTGCCGCATCACTCTCACCTCGCCAGAATCCCCACGAGTCTTCGCCGAACAAGGTAGTCGGTGAGATTGGGTCGCAGAGGGGTCACGGAAACCCTGTTCTCCCGAACGGCCTCAAAGTCGGAGTTCTCGAGAAAGAGGGGATCCCTCTGGACCTCCTCAAAGACGAACACTCGCTCTCCGTTGCTCTGGGCAATCTCCCGCACCCCGGTGACGTAGAATCGGTCCCCGAGTTCAGTAATGCGAAGACCCCGCAGGAACTCTCGACCGGGTACATCGGGGACATTGACGTTCAGCACGAGGTTCCGTTCCCCCCGAAGGATATCTCTGAAAGTCCTCCACACCTCCACGGCAATCGCTGCCGCAAGGTCGTAGTTCTCGTAGCCATTGAGGACCAGCGACACCGCGAGTGCCGGAATCCCCGACATTGCGGCCTCAAGCGAAGCCGCCACCGTTCCCGAGTAGAACACATCAAAACCAAGGTTCGGTCCGCGGTTAATTCCCGAAACTACAAAGTCAATGTCTGGAAAAAGATTCAGGCCAAGGATGACCGTATCAGCAGGAGTACCATCCACCGCATACCCCCGCACTCCTTCCACTTCAACTTCCCGCACCCGTAGAGGATTCCGGGCCGTGATGCTGTGGCTTGAACAGCTCCGTTCCTCTCGGGGAGCAACAAGAATGACCTCCGCTTCTTTCCGGAATGCCCGCACGAGAGCCCGTATTCCAGGGCTCTCGAACCCATCGTCGTTGGTGATGAGTATGCGCTCCATCATCGTTTCCCTACCCTTCGAAGGATCTCCCGGGCCACCACTACTCCTGATGCCGAGGCCTGCACAAGACCCCGGGTAATGCCTGCTCCGTCCCCGATGAGGAAGAGGTTCTGAATCTCGCTTTCTAAGTTTCTCCGGAGCTCAACCCTTGAGGAATAGAATTTCACCTCCACCCCGTAAAGGAGCGTATGGGGGGAGTTGATCCCGGGAATGAAACGGTCAAGAGCTGTGAGCATTTCCAGAATATCCTGGAGGAAACGGTAGGGGAGCACAAAGCTCAGATCTCCCGGGCTTGCCCCTTCAAGCGTGGGCTTGACCACAGATTTCGCAATACGCTCGGAGGTGGAACGCCGGCCAAGCTGCAGGTCCCGGAGCCTCTGGATGATGACCCCACCGCTGACCATATTGGCGAGTTGCGCCACGTACCTCCCGAAGGCGATGGGCTCATGGAAGGGCTCGGTGAAATTCGTACTCACAAGAATGGCGAAATTGGTATTCGGTGTGTGCTTCCCCTCGTAGCTGTGGCCATTCACCGTAACAATGCCGTCGTTGTACTCTGTCACCACTTCGCCATGGGGGCACATGCAGAACGTCCGCACCCGATCGTCAAAGGTCCGGGAGTAGTAGATGAGCTTCAGCTCGTACATGACGTTCGTGTACTCTTCCATGACGGAGGCCGGAACTTCTACCCGCACCCCCAGGTCTACGGGGTTGTTCCTGAGCGGAAGACCAAGGCGAAGGCATTCCTTGCGGAGCCAGTCCGCCCCCACTCTTCCCGGAGCCACAACAACAAAGGTGCTCTCGATGACCTCCCCCGTCTCAAGACGAACCCCCAAGACCCTGTGGTCCCGAACGAGAAGTTCTTCTACCGTGGTCGCAGTCCTGATATCCACCCGTTCCTTGAGATAATCGAAGATGTTCCGCAGGATATCCCGGCACCGTTCCGTCCCAAGGTGGCGAACCTGGGAGGGAACAAGGATGAGTTCCGCCATTTCGGCTCTCTTCCGGAGCTCCTCTACCCGCTCGCTGTCGGTCCCATAGATACGGGACGTCCCTCCAAAGCGAAGGTACGTCTTATCCACCTGGTCAAGGACCGTGACGAATTCCTCTTCCTCAATACAGGCAGCAAGTTGCCCCCCAACTTCCCGTGAGAGTGTCAGCTTCCCATCGCTGAAAGCCCCTGCTCCACCCCATCCACAAAGCAGCGAGCAGGGGTTGCACCGCTGGCAAATTCTGCTGTTCTCCCGAGCAGGGCAGACCCGTTTCTCAATGTTCTTCCCCCGGTCCACCACAAGGACCCGCAGGTTGCTCTTTTCTGCAAGCTCAAGAGCAGCAAAAATCCCTGCCGGACCTGCACCCACAATGACCACATCATATTTTGTCATTGCCACCACCCTGGTTCTTCTGAATCTCTTCAAGAATCCGCAGGGCAACCTCTAAGGCGTTTTTCCCCTCCTCAAGACCAACAAGGGGTTTCTCGCCGTTGCGTACACAGCGGATGAAATGCTCGAGCTCAAGCCGGAGAGGCTCTCCCTTCTGCATGACCGGTTTTTCGATAAGTAGCTGGGGTAGCGGAGAAGAGGTCTTCTTGTACACCGCAAGCTCCTGCTCCAGGTAATCGATGGAAATGAAGGAATCCACCTGGGTGATCTCCATGCGGCGAATTTTCTTCCTGGTGACCCGGCTTGCCGTGAGGTTCGCGATACAACCGTTCTGGAACACCAGCTGGGCATTGGCGATATCCTCCTGACGGGAGAAAACCGAACGCCCCGAAGCACTGATTTTGACAACGTTGCTCTTCACGATGCTCATGACGATGTCGATGTCGTGAATCATAAGATCAAGGACCACACCGACATCGGTATTCCGGTTGACGTAAGGACCCATCCGGCAACACTCAATGAAAATGGGATTATCGACAATCTTGGCGAGTTCCATCACCGCCGAGTTGAAGCGTTCGATATGACCCACCTGGAGGACGACGTTTTTTCTGGCTGCCATTTCCATGAGTTCCTTGGCCTCTTCAAGGGTTGTGGTCACTGGCTTCTCAATGAGGATGTTGATGCCCTCCTCAATGAAGTGGATAGCGATGTCCCGATGGAGCATGGTGGGCACAACGATACTCACTGCGTCGACCTTGCCGAAGAGATCCCGGTAATCAAAAAACGGCGTCGTTGAGTACCGGCGGGCAACCTCCTGGGCCCGTTCGCGGTTGATGTCCACCACACCAACAAGCTCCACCCCGGGAAGTTCTGAATACACCCGGGCATGGTGCTGGCCAAGGTACCCTACCCCAACAACACCAACTCGAACCACTTTCAAGCCCCATCACCAGAAAGACCAGGTCATTTCGCAAAAAACTCCCGAACAAGCCGAGCAACTTCCTCAAGGTCACCCGGGGAAAGACCGGGATGCACCGGTATTGATAATACCTCACGGGAGAGACTTTCAGCAACCGGAAAAGCTCCGTATCCGTAAGACTGTAAAAATGCCTGTCTGTGGAGCGGAACAGGATAGTACACCTCACACCCCACTCCCCAGGACCTGAGAAATTGAAGAAGCTCATCCCGCCTTTCCCGAACCTTCACCGTGTACTGGTGGAACGCAGGAAGTGTATCCTGGGGGATGAAGGGGAGCTCCAGACCCTCGATGCCCGAAAGTTCCCGGAAATAGAAGGAAGCATGGGCCCTCCTTTGGGCATTCCCTTCCTCGAGCCGCCGAAGCTGTACCCTCCCGATGGCCGCGGCGATGTCCGTCATCCGGAAATTGTATCCCAGGACTTCGTGGTAGTACCGTCTGCGGCTCCCGTGGTTCACAAGCATCCGGCATCGCTCAGCAAGCTCCGGGTCGTTGGTCGTCACCATGCCCCCCTCTCCGGTCGTCATGTTCTTCGTGGGGTAGAAGCTAAAAACCCCTGCGTCTCCGAAACTCCCCACTTTCCTGCCCCGGTACATCGCCCCATGGGCCTGGGCACAGTCCTCAAGGAGGAAAAGGCCGCGGGATCTTGTGATGTCGAGAATCTCCTCAAGGGCGCAAGGGATCCCGTACAAGTGCACCACCACCACACCCTTCACCCTGGGCTCCCGTTCAAGCGTTGCTTTGAGCTTTTCGGGGTCGAGGTTGCAAGTTTTCCAGTCCACATCACAGAACACCGGAATGCCCCCACAGTGAAGGATGGCACTTGCTGTGGCCACGAAAGTGAAAGGCGTTGTGACCACCTTATCCCCCGGTTGCACCCCCAGGGCCCTGAGAGCCACAAAGAGCGCCGTCGTTCCACTGCTCGTTGCCACAGCCTCTTTCGTTCCTATGTACTCGGCGAACTCCCGCTCAAAGGATGCCACCTGCTCTCCCTGGGCGAGTTGTCCAGACTCAAGCACCTCAAGAACGGCTTTCTTTTCCTCTTCGCCAATCATTGGTCGACTCAGGGGTATTCTCATGCCCTGCCACCCTTCCTACCTTCAGAGGCTTTCAAGGTACGCACAGTACTCTCGGAAACGTCCCACCGTTTCTTCGAGGGTATCTCCTCCGAACTTCTCCTCATAAGCACAGGCCAGAACCCAGGAAAGCATGGCCTCCCCAACCACAAGGGCACGGGGGACAGCGCAGACATCGGACCGCTCGTATCGGGCAACAACGTCTTCCTTGGACACCACGTCCACTGAGTGCAACCCCTGCCTCAGGGTAGGAATGGGCTTCATGGCACACCGGGCCCAGATAGCCTCCCCGGTGGATACCCCTCCCTCGACACCTCCGCTGCGGTTGGTCCTGCGGTAGAAAGGGAAGGGAGTGCGACCTCGGTCGTACCAGATTTCGTCGTGGAAGCGGCTTCCTGGAAGCATCGCTCCCAGAAACCCTGCGCCAATCTCCACGCCCTTGATTCCGGGAATCCCCATGAGGTAGAAGGCCAGACGGCTATCAAGACGCTTCTCGAGTTCAACGTAGCTTCCAAGACCCGGAACCACATGGAAGGCCACAACGATGAAGGTCCCTCCCAGGGTATCGCCACTGTCTATGGCCTCGGCAATGCGCCTTTTCATTTCCTCTTCCTTATCCGGTGCCGCAAGGGGGGAAAGGAGGGCTCGCTCCACCATCTCCTCAAAGGGGCGATCTTCCACCTCCACCCGGACACCCCCAATGCTTTCCACAAATCCTCCCACACGAACGCCAAAGTGCCGGAGGAAGAGCTTGGCCACCGCCCCGGCAATGCACCGGCCAACCGTTTCTCTCGCGCTTGCCCGCTCAATGACGTTGCGAATATCATCGAAACGGTACTTCACCATCCCCCCAAGGTCAGCGTGTCCCGGCCGCGGAACGGTAACCGGTTCATACCCTTCAGGCTTCTCCCCTACCGGATCCATTAAGGGTTGCCACTTCTCGTATTCCCTGTTCCGGACCCAGAAAACCAGAGGACTCCCCAGAGTCTTGCCAAAGCGGAGACCCGAGAGTACCTCCACCCGGTCCTCCTCAAGATCCATCCGGGGGCTTACACCAAACCCCTTTCGCCTCCGAGAAAGTTCACCCTCGATGAAGGCCACATCGATGTCCATTCCCGCGGGGAATCCACTCAGATACACGAGGATACCCTTCCCATGAGATTCTCCTGCAGTACGAAACTCAAGACCCATGTCCTGTTTGCTCCTTAAGGCGCGCCATCTCCTGAAGGAAAGCAAGAACCTCTGTCTCTCTTCCCTCTTCAAGAAGGGACAGGAAGCGCTCGAAATTCCGCAAAAACTCCCGGGCAGCCCGAAGCAACTTCTCATTGGTGAGGAAAATATCCACCCACACCGAAGGGGAAGATCCGGCGACTCTCGTCATATCCTGGAAAGAGGGACCACCAAAACGGGCAATGTCTTCCCGGACCGCACAGGCGGTCTGCAGGAACACATTGGCCAGGATGTGTGGCAGATGGCTCACGAAAGCACAGATTTCATCGTGCTCCCCAGGGGTCAAAAAAAAACCCGTCCTCCAATGACTTCTCCAAGCTCCTGGAGGAGTACCCGCGTTTCCTCCCTGATTCTTCCCGGAATCACAAGCACCGGCATACCCCGGAAAAGCCCAGGCCGGGCCCGGTCAATCCCGCCTTCCCGCGACCCCCCCATAGGGTGAAACCCAACATATTCGACATCAAGTCCTTCAGGGCGAATTTCCCGAAAAACCCACTCCTTTGAGCTCCCTGTGTCCAGCACTCTCACGCCTTTTCGCAGGAAGGGTCGGGCGGCAAAAAACACCCGGGGGATTTCCCGAACTGGTGTGGCGATGAAGAGAAGATCGGCGCATTCCGCCACTTCCTCGACGCTCTCTGCCACAACCTCAATCGCGCCCTTTTCCCGGGCCTGGAGAGCGACGTCTTTAACCCTGTCGTACCCAATGATGCAGCGCTTCTTCCCCCACAGGGCAAGGTCAAGCCCCAGTGACCCTCCCACAAGGCCGAGCCCCACAATCCCAACGGTGAACGTCTCCAATCCTACATTTCCCTCCCCATGATGACCGCGAGTTTCCGGAGCTCCTTCATGAGCGTGGTGAACTGATCCGGAGTCAGTGACTGGGGACCATCGGAAAGCGCCTCAATGGGATTGGGATGAACCTCAACGATGAGGCCATCAGCACCACAGGCCAGCGCCGCAAGGCTCATCGGAGCTCATCGGAATTACAAGGTCACTCCGTCCTGTCCCGTGACTCGGATCCACGATGATGGGAAGGTGGCTCTTCTTCTTCACAAGAGGCACGCAGCTCAAATCAAGGGTGTTCCGGGTTGAGGGCTCAAAGGTCCGGATGCCCCGTTCACAGAGCACCACCTGGTAGTTCCCCTGGGCGAGGATGTACTCTGCAGACATCAAAAGCTCATCCACGGTGTTCATCATGCCCCGCTTCAAAAGCACAGGTTTCCGGAGTCGCCCAACCGCCTCAAGAAGGCGGAAATTCTGCATGTTCCGCGCCCCAATCTGAATCATGTCCGCGTACTCGGCCACAAGAGGAAGCTCCTCAATTCCCAGAGCCTCGGTGACAAAGGGAAGCCCCGTTTCCTCTCTGGCCTTGGCCAGAAGCCGCAGACCCTCTTCCCCAAGCCCCTGGAAACTGTAGGGGGACGTCCTGGGTTTGAAGGCCCCACCGCGGAGAATCTTTGCCCCTGCTTCCTTCACCCGGTGGGCTACCTCAACGATCTGGGCCTCAGATTCAATCGCACAGGGACCGGCCATCACCACGAATCTCCCCGGCCCAATCTCCACATCCCCCACCCGAACCACCGTGTCCGTCTCCCGGAACTCCCGACTCGTGAGCTTGTAGGGAGTGAGGATGGGGATTACCCGCTCCACGAAGGGGAGGACCCCGATTTTCTCCTCCAGGTTCACCCCCCGCTCGTCTCCGATAGCACCGATAATCGTCCGCTCAACCCCCTGGGAGATGTGCACCCCAAATCCCAGGCGCTTCAGTCGCCGCACAACCTCGTCAATTTCCTGCTGCGTCACACCACTTTTTAAGACAATAATCATCCCGCCACCTCTCCCCTCAAACCATGAATGCGATAGAGCTCTCCACAGGCCGCCTGAATATCTCGTCCTCTGGACCTCCTCAGCGTCACCGGTATACCGTGCCTTTGCAGAAGCGCCGCAAAAGCCGCGGCACGCTCCGGCGGAGAAGGCACAAAGGGTGTTCCTTTGATCCGGTTTCCCGGAATGAGATTCACATGGACAAGGAGCCCTTGAAGAAGCCGGGAAAGCTGCAGGGCGTGCACTTTGCCATCGTTTAAGTCCTGCCACAGGGTGTACTCTATGGTGACCCGCCGGCGGGTCAGGCGAAGGTACTCCCGCAAAGCGGCAAGCACCTCCTTTAGAGGATACGTCCTGTTGAGCGGAACGAGGAAGTTCCGCAGGTCATCAGAGGGAGCATGCAGCGACAGCGCGAGGTTCACCTCCGGCCAGTCCCGGGCAAGCTGGAGCATCTTCTCCGGAACCCCCACCGTGGAAACTGTAATCCGGCGCGACCCAATCCCGAAACCTTCGGGACTATTGAAAACCCGAAGAGCCCGGGTGAGCTCTTCATAGTTGAGCAGCGGCTCTCCCATACCCATGAATACCAGATGGGTGATCCTCTCTCTTTCGCTCTGACTCACTCGCCAGGCTCCCTCCACAATTTCATCGGCAGTGAGAGAGCGGCGGAATCCTGCTCTTCCCGTGGCGCAGAACGGACAGCGCACCGGACACCCCACCTGGGTTGAAAGGCACACGGTGTACCATGATCGCTGAGGAATGGCCACAACCTCCACCGAATCCCCCTGAGGGAAGACAAGAAGGAACTTCTTCGTTCCATCAGAAGAGGTCTGGACTTCGGCAATCCGTGTCGTCCCAAGAACAAAAGACGCCGAGAGCCTCTCCCGCAACCCCAGGGGGATATCGCTCATGTCCTGGAACGACGATACCCTTTTCTCATAGACCCACCGGAGAATCTGCCTTGCCCGGTATGAGGGTTCTCCCTCGCGTCCAAGCCAGGACACAAGGTCCTCAGGAAGCATACCAACAATGTTTCTCTTCACGTTCTTCCCCAAAGAGGCAAACTTCTTCGCATCGTAATTTTACAACACTCGCAGATGGTTTAAAATATACCCGGGAAGTGAACGCGATGGACGAGGAGAAGAAAGTCCAGTTTCAGGCAGAACTTCTGAGGCTTCGGAAAGAGGTCACCGAGGCCCTGGCACGAAAAGCTCAGGACGCACATGGTCGTGTGGGAGGGGAAGCCCTGGATGAAGCCGACATGGGGAATGCCACGTTCTCCATGGAACTTGAACTCTCCTCAAGGAGAATGCTCCTTGAGACCCTTGAGATGATCGACAAAGCCCTCCGAAGAATTGAGGCCGGAACCTACGACACCTGCGAGATCTGCCGGAGGAAAATCCCTCTGGAACGTCTGCAGGCCATTCCTTATACTTCATACTGCGTGGAGTGCCAGGCAAAACAGGAAGCCCAGAGAAAAAAATAAGGGCGAGTGGTCTTTTGTTCTTTTCCACTCGCCCCGCTACACGAACGTTGTGAGTCAAGTGTGTGCCATTTTCCCAAGCATCTCCAATCGTTCCTCCAAAACCAGAGGAATGCTCGAAAAGAGGTCTCTGGGGTACTCCACGCCCCGGTCGAAGACCTGACGGCGGAACTCCACAAGGCGGAAGTACTCCACAAGCCCCTGAACCGCCTCGTCAACGTCAAAGGGCTTGCAGGAGAAGATGTCTACACTCACGTACCGCCGGGCAGGGAAGGTGTGAATGCTGATGTGGCTTTCGGCAATGATGACGATACCAGAGATGCCACTCTCCTCAGGTGTGGCCCCCTGATACCGGAACACATACGGTGGAGTGACCTTGGTCATGCCCATGTACTTCGGGAATTCGTCCAGAAACTTCCTGATACGGTCCACATCTCCGATGATTTCAGGATCCGAGCTCCGACCATCCAGCACAAGGTGCATGCCCACTTCCAGGGTTTCCTTCTCCATCGCGCATCCCTCCCTTCAGAAACTCTCCCAAGGATAAAAGGAAAAATCTACCCCCAGCGCCACCTGGGGATAGATACTCGAGCAAAAACAATGGTCACGGTGCTTCAAGCACCGTGACCATTGTGCTATTCACTTCCCAAAGATAGAAGGAACACCACTTTTCAGCTCACAGCACATCTGGTGCTCCCCCTCTCATGCCAGAACACATGGGGGGCACTCCCGATCGAGGAAGGAGCCATTCCTCAACCGGGCTTTCAGGAGAACAGAACCGGCGTTTTCCAACGCCTCATGGAGCTCCTCTTCCACCCCCTTACGTTTTCGGAGGTTATTATATACCTTTCCCCCAGGATGTCAACGACCTGGGGAGAAATTTCTCGGGTGAGCTGCTCCCGGTCTCAGGGACCGCACTCCCTGAACCTCGAGGATCCTTGCTACCTCAAGGAAAATCCAGGGAACACATCCCGGGACGTCACAGGAACGTTCCACCACCCTCCCCTCCACCCGGACGAGGACACATCCTGTGAAGCTCGCCTCGTAGTAGCCGTCCAGGGTACGTCGAAGGTCCTCTCTCCCCTGGGGAAACTCAAGGTACGCCGTGGACTCGCTTTCCTGCAAAAAGACAAGACAATCCCGAGGATACGAAGCCCCGGGAACCTGTGGACAGGAAAACCGCAGGCACCCCTCAATCACCACCCGTTTCCCCACCCATGCCGGAAGCTCAGAAAGCGCAACAGTAGGAACGGTCTCCCAGGGTCCACACCCAAGGAGTGCCGAAGTGAGAGTCAGCACAAGGAGGACAATCCCGCTGAAACCCCTCATGTCCTTTCCCCTCCTCAGAAAATCAGGGGGTTCGAGAGGGTGTGGCACCCTACACCCTCTCGAACTGGTCTTTACCTACCCCACAGATCGGACAAACCCAGGTCTCGGGAAGATCAGCAAAGCGGGTTCCCGCCGGAATCCCTGAATCGGGGTCTCCAAAACGGGCATCGTAAATATAGCCACAGACCTTGCAACGGTACCGCTCAATCTCCCCAGGCTCTGCCTTTTCTTCCTTGTACGTTGCTGCTTTACGGGGAACTTTACCGCCTTTCACGTCCCGGTAGTACGCGTAGGTCATGGGAATGGCTGAGGGGTTCACGAACTCTGCTTCCACAACTTCCCCAAGAAAGAGGATATGCGTTCCCGCGTCCAGACGGTTGACCACCTTGGCCTCAACATAGGCTACAGTGTGCTCGGAAAGAACGGGCATACCCGTTTTCCCGAAAAAGTAGGGTACCTGGTCGAACTTTCCCGTCTCTCTGCTACTCCGAAAGCCAAAGAGCCCGATGAGCTGGAGTGGTGTATCCTGGTCAAGGACCGACACTGCAAAGTACCCGCTGCGCTCCACGAGTCCACAGGTGGCATTGTCCTTGTGGATGCTCACCACAAGCTGTGGAGGAAAGGCGGTCACCTGCACCAGGGCGTTCACGATACAGCCCCCCAGGCTCTCCCCAGCCCGAGCGGCAACCACGTACATGCCGCAGTTTAGAGAAAAAAGGGCCTCAAGGTTCATTCATGAAAAACCCCCTACATGAGTTCAGCGAGCTTCCTCATAACGTCCTTCGTCTTCTCATAGAGTTCCCGGAAAAGGGCGTAGTACTGATCATAGAGAGCCTTCCTCTCCGGGTCGACCTTGATGATCGGCCGGAAACTCACCCACTCCTTAATCCGTTCGGGTTTATCGATGACCCCGGTTCCGAGCCCTGCAAGGAAGGCATCGCCAAAGGGTGCTTCAACGTCTTTGGAGAGACGCTTCATATCAAAGCCAGTGACGTCGGCAAAAATCTGCACCCAGAACGAGGACCGGGCAACCCCACCGACAATCCAGCATTCAGGATTAAGCTTCATGCCCGTCTTCAGGGCCTCTTCCATGTTGTGCCGGAGAGCGTAGGCTGCCGCCTCAAGCATAGCCTTGTAGACGTGGGCCCGGGTATGGTAAAGAGAAAGTCCAAGGATTGTTCCCCTGGCATCCGGATCCCAGATGGGGGAACGTTCTCCCATGAAGTACGGAAGGACGATGATGCCGTCGCTCCCTGGGGGGATGTCCCGAGCCTGGAGCTCAAGCAGGGTATACGCCGGGATACCGAAATCCTTTTCCGCCTCCTTTTCCAAGCGGCCGAACTGGTCCCGGAACCAGCGAGCCAGAGCCCCGGAAGTTGCGCTCCCACCAAAAGTGTAGATGAGCTGGTCATCGTACACCACATAGGGGAAGCTCACCAAAAAAGGCGTGAGGTACGTTCCGTCGTGAACCGTTCCCCAGCACATTGAGGTCCCTGCCATCGCCACGTGTTCGCCAGGGCCAAGGACACCTGCGGCAAGCTGAGCCACCGGGGCGTCGACACCTCCTGCCACAATGGGCATGCCGCTTAGAAGACCCATCTTTTCGGCAAATTCTTTCTTGAGCTTACCCACGATTTCGGAGGACTTGTAGATTTTCTCCGGAAGCATTCTCCTCGGAATGCCGAGGATTTCACACATCTCATCAGACCAGGTTCTCTTGCGAATATCGAAAACTCCGCCGATGTTCCCCGCCGAGGAGTAGTCGGTGGCCAGCTCTCCAGTGAGGCAGTACACCACGTAGTCCTTGGGGGTGACAAACTGGTAAATCTTTTCCCAGACCTCGGGCTCGTTGTTTCGAATCCACATCATCTTGGTGAAGCCGTAGTAGGAATCCACGTAATTGCCGGTGATACCAAAGATTTTCTCCAGGGGAACATTGTCCTTCACCCACTGGGTTTCCTTCCGGGCCCGACGGTCCATCCAGATGAGGCAGGGGCGGAGTGGCCGAATATCCCTGTCCACCGGAATTCCCGATCCTCCGTAAAGTCCGCTGATGGCAAGACCCGCGATATCCCTGGGGTTCACCTTGGACTTCTCCACGCAGCGGGCCACGGTTTTCACCACGGCGTCAAGCCACACATCAGGCCACTGCTCTGCCCAGGAGGGCCGCGGCGTGATCACGTCGTACTCGACGAAGGCGTCGGCAATGAAATTCCCCTTCTCGTCCACCATGACCGTTTTCGTACCGTTTGTGCCGATATCGGTTCCAAGAAGGTACATACGTTCACCCCCAACCCTAAGGAAAAGTTTGACAATATTGTAACACGCTACTTCGTCTTTTTCTCTCCAGAGGCAAAGTGTAAAAATGTTTCCACTCCGGCAACCGCCGCAGCGGCTTTTGCCTCGACACGGAAAATTTTCTGGAGTTTCTCCTGAAGAGGCTGCTCTTCAGCCATAATGCGCTCCATCTCCGTAAAGAGCGAACTTTCCTCGCTGATAAAGTGCGTGGTGAGCTCTCCACGGCGGAACCGTTCATTGGCCAGGACCGCCTTGTGGAAGGGAATGTTGGTCTTTGGGCCGACAATGATGTACTCGTACAGGGCGCGTTCCATCCTCCTGATGGCCTCTTCCCTGGTCCTTCCCCAGACCACGAGTTTAGAAATCATCGGATCGTAGAAGGGAGGAATGGTATAGGAGGTGAAAACGCCTGAATCCACCCGAACACCAATCCCTCCCGGGGAACGGTATCCGATGAGCTTCCCCGGAGAGGGAGCGAAGTTATTCAGGGGGTCTTCGGCGTTGATACGACACTCAATGGCGTGTCCCCGGAGCACCACGTCCTCCTGACGTATGGACAGAGGTTCTCCCGCAGCGATACGAATCTGCTCCTTCACAATGTCGATACCGGTGACCATCTCGGTGATGGGATGTTCCACCTGGATACGGGTGTTCATCTCGATGAAATAGAAGTTGCCCTCGCTGTAAATGAACTCCACGGTACCGGCATTCACGTAGTTCACCGCTTTTGCTGCCCGAACGGCAAGAGCGCCGATTTTCTGGCGCAGTTCTTCGGTCATGACGGGTGACGGTGCCTCTTCAAGGAGCTTCTGATGCCGTCGCTGGATGGTGCATTCCCGCTCCCCCAGGTGGATGACATTCCCGTAGGCATCGGCAAGAATCTGAAACTCGATATGGCGAGGGTTGGACACGTACTTTTCAATGAAGATGCTTGCATCCCCAAAAGCGGAAAGCGCCGTAGCCTTAGCCTGCGCCATTGCCTGCTCGAGCTCCCGGGGAGTGTGGACAATCCGCATGCCGATGCCCCCACCGCCAGCCGCAGCCTTGATAATAACAGGGTACCCTACGCTGTCTGCGATACGCAGCGCCTCTTCGAGGGTCTGCACCTCTCCATCACTTCCCGGCACAACCGGAACGCCTGCTTCCTTCATAATCTTGCGGGCGACAATCTTGTTGCCCATGAGCTCAATAACCCTGCTTGAGGGACCGATGAAGACGATACCCTCCTTTTCACAGGCGTAGGCAAATGAAGGGTTTTCGGCCAGGAAACCATATCCGGGATGGATGGCATCAACTTGGGCTTTCTTGGCAATCTGGATAATCTTTTTGATGTTGAGATACGTATCCCGGGGGTGGTTCCCTTCAAGAGGATACGCCTCATCAGCGTAGTACGTGTGGATAGCATGCCGGTCCACATCAGAGTAAATGGCCACCGATTTTATCCCGAGTTCCCGTAACGCCCGCATGACCCGCACGGCAATTTCAGAACGATTGGCCACGAGAACCTTTCGGAACATAGAAGTTCACTCCACAACCATAATGACATCGCCAAAATCCACAATTTCTGTCTCGTACACGTAAATCTCCTTCACCACACCTTCAAAGTCCGAATGGATTTCCGTTTGCATCTTCATTGCCTCAAGTACGGCAACGGTCTCCCCTTTTTGCACCCGGTCTCCGACCTTCTTTTTAAGCGCTACAATCATCCCCTGCATGGGAGAGGTAATAGCCCCCCTGGGGATTTCCCGGGGTCTTACGGGGGTTTCCCTCTTTTCCTCCTCCACGCGGGTGACCGAAAGCACAGGTCGAACCTTCACGTGGAACTCCTCCCCGTCCACCGTCACCACAAACTCGTCAGGAACGTTGTTGACAGCCACAGTCCCCACCTTTTCCCCGGAAGTCGAAGCAGGAATTTCCTCGGGTACAAGCTCACACCGGAAAAACTTCGCCGCAATTTGTGGATACATGGCGTAGGTGAGGATATCCTCCTCGGAATCTACCGCAAGACCGAGTTCCTGCACTTCCTGCACAATCTTTTCCCATTCAGGCTCCAGGAGGTCAGCGGGGCGCACGTCAATAGGCTTCTCGTCCCCAATGACCTTCTTCAGGACTTCTTCTTTGATTGGGGCAGGAGGCCTTCCGTAATACCCGAGGCAGTACCGCTTCACTTCCTCGGTGACCTTCTTGTACCGCTCGCCCATAAGGACGTTGAGCACCGCCTGAGTTCCCACAATTTGACTTGTCGGCGTCACAAGGGGAGGATACCCCAGATCCTCCCGGACACGGGGAACCTCCTCAAGCACCTCGCGGTAACGATCCACAGCCCGCTGTTCTTTGAGCTGGGAGTAGAGATTGGTAATCATCCCGCCCGGGATCTGGTGGATGAGCACGCTAACATCAGGGCGTTCAGCAACAGGCGTGATGAGTGCCTGGTATTTCTCCCGTACTTTGAGCCAGTAATATCCGATTTCTATGAGCTTTTCTAAATCAAACCCCGGGTCATAGGGTGTTCCCTTGAGGCACGCCACCATGGGTTCAAGCGGTGGCTGCGAAGTCCCTCCAGCAAAAGGGGAAAAGGCACAATCGATGATGTCAACCCCTGCCTGGCAGGCAGCGTAATAACTCACCATACCCATGCCGCTTGTGGAATGGGTGTGGAGGTGTACAGGAACGCGAAGGCTTCTCTTCAAAGCAAGGACAAGGTCATAGGCTGCCTGGGGAGAAATGATTCCCGACATATCCTTGATACAAATGACATCGCACCCAAGCTCCTCGAGTTTCACCGCAAGCTCCACAAAGGACTCAATGGTGTGTACGGGACTTATGGTGTAACATATGGCCCCCTGAACAATGGCTCCTACATCTTTGGCGACCTTTATTGCCAGCTCCATATTCCGGATGTCGTTGAGGGCGTCAAAGATCCGGATGATATCAATGCCGTTCTTGACGCACAGGGGAATGAACCGCTTCACAATATCATCGCTGTAATGGCGATACCCCAGGAGGTTCTGTCCCCGAAGTAGCATCTGCAGAGGCGTCTTCTGCACCCGTTCCCTGATTTTCCGGAGCCGGTCCCAGGGGTCTTCGCAGAGATACCGCATGGCAGCATCAAAGGTCGCTCCACCCCAGCATTCCAGCGAGTAGAACCCGACCTCGTCCATCTTCTCAAGAATCGGTAGCATATCTTCGGTGCGAAGTCGCGTGGCAATAAGCGACTGGTGGGCGTCACGAAGCGTGGTATCCGTGATTTTCACCATGAAGCCTTCCCTCCTCAGAGGGTGATTTTGACTAATTATAGGGAAGGGAGAGGGACAACGCAAGGGTCTCGAAAAGCGGGGCAAATTGCCCCGCTTTTTTCATTTTTCGTGGTTCACATCGGGGAGTTTCCCAGAGAGGTACTGGTCGTAAGCCCCAAGGTCAAGGAACCCATGACCACTGCAGTTGAAGAGGATGACCTTTTCTTCACCCGTTTCGGCGCACTTTTTCGCCTCTTCGACTACTGCCTTAACGGCATGGGCCGTCTCAGGGGCTATCACAAAACCCTCGGTTCGGGCGAAAAGCACCGCCGCCTCGAATACCGCATTCTGGTGGTAAGCCTGGGCCTCGATGAGACCAGCATCGTACAGGAGGCTGATGATGGGGGCCATTCCGTGGTAGCGTAACCCTCCCGCATGGATGGCCGGGGGGATGAACTCGTGACCCAGAGTGTGCATCTTCAAAAGCGGAGTGTTCTTCGCCACATCCCCGTAATCGTACTCGTACCGCCCCCGAAGGAGCGACGAACACGCTACCGGTTCCACGGCAATTCCCCGGAAGTTCTTCTTCCCTTCGAGTTTATCCCGCATAAAGGGCAGGAGGATGCCTCCGAAGTTGCTCCCTCCTCCCACACAGCCCACAATGATATCGGGGTACTCACCGATTTTCTCAAGCTGGAGCTTTGCCTCTTCCCCGATAATGGTCTGGTGGAGGAGCACATGGTTGAGTACACTTCCCAGGCTGTACTTTGAGTGCGGTGTGGTCACCGCATCCTCAATAGCCTCGCTGATGGCAATACCAAGGCTTCCCAGAGAGTTGGGATCTTTCTCGAGAATATCTCGACCGGCTTTGGTGCGAGTGCTGGGGCTTGGGTACACCTTCGCCCCCCAGGTCTCCATGAGAACCCGCCGGTAGGGTTTCTGCTCGTAACTCACCCGCACCATGTACACCGTACATTCCAGACCAAAGAACTGACAGGCCATGGCGAGAGCCGAACCCCACTGTCCTGCGCCGGTTTCTGTCGTCAGGCGTTTTGTGCCGTCTTTTTTGTTGTAATAGGCCTGGGCGACTGCAGTGTTTGGCTTGTGGCTTCCCGCGGGGCTCACTCCCTCATACTTGTAGTAAATCCGCGCCGGTGTGTTCAGGGCCTTCTCCAGCCGGCGAGCTCGCACAAGAGGCGTCGGCCGCCACAGACGGTAGATGTCAAGAACCTCTCCGGGAATATCAATGAAACGACTGGAGCTCACTTCTTGCTCGATAAGGCTTGGCGGGAAAACGGGCGCAAGGTCTTCGGGCTTCACCGGTTCCCTCGTCAGAGGATGGAGCGGCGGATCCAGAGGGCGGGGAAGATCCGGGAGGATGTTGTACCACACGGTGGGCATTTCCCGTTCGCTCAGAAGAACACGGTTCTCGTTCATACTTTTTCCCCCTTTCTTCTATGAGGAGAGCAGTGCTCTATCCTCTGCGAATTTCTTGTGACGCAGCTCGCTGAAACGCTCGAGGAGCTCCTGGATGGTCATCCTCTTCCGCTCCTCACCGAAGATGTCGAGAACCACTTCACCCTCGTCCATCATGAGGGTGCGGTTCCCATACTGGAGGGCATCCTGGAGGTTATGGGTGACCATGATGGCAGTGAGGGCATTCTCCTCAATAAGGCGCGTGGTCAGTTCCATGATTTTCTCCCCCGTTTTGGGGTCGAGGTTTGCCGTGTGCTCGTCAAGAAGGAGGATCTTGGGGTTGCCAAAAGTGGCCATGAGAAGCGCCAGCGCTTGCCTCTGACCTCCAGAGAGAAGGCCAACCCTGTCTTTGAGCCGCCTCTCAAGGCCAAGGCCGATTTCTGCCAGCCGTTCCCGGAAGTACTCCCGCATCTTTTCATTGATAGCCATGCGAATACCCTTCCTCTTCCCCTTAAGGTACGCAATGGCCAGATTCTCCTCAATGGTGAGACTCGAGGCTGTTCCCTGGAAAGTGTTCTGGAAGACCCTGCCAAGGTACTTCGCCCGCTCATAGGCTGGAACGGTAGTCACATCGTGGCCGTCGATGAAGATGCGGCCGCTGTCGGGAAAGTACGTCCCGCTGATGAGGTTGAGGAGCGTCGTTTTCCCCGCACCGTTACTCCCAACCACGGTCACAAACTCTCCCCTCCGCACCTCAAGGCTTAAATTCCGCACCGCCCATCGCTCATCCTGAGTATTCCGGAAAAAGTACTTGTTCACCCGGTCGAGTTTGAGCATAGCTTACGCCTTCCCGAATTTCTCTTTGAGAACTGGAAAAGAAAGGATAACGATGACAAGAATCCCTGTAAAGAGCTTCAGGTCATAGGGCTTGAACCCAATGCTGTAACCCCAGTTCAGGGCCACAGCAGTGGCAAGACGGTACACGACCGACCCCACGATAACCTGCAGGGTCATCACGAAAATTGTTTTCCCCCGCAAGAGCACCTCTCCCACAATGACTGAAGCAAGGCCTGAGATGACCATGCCAATGCCCATGTTGATGTCCACAAAGCTCTGGTACTGGGCAAACATGGCCCCAGAGAGCGCCACCAGAGCGTTAGAAAGGCTGATACCAATGAGCTTCATATCGTCAGGATTAATTCCCTGAGTCGCCACAAGGGTCTCGTTGTCCCCCGTTGCCCGGATGGAAAGGCCGATTTCCGTCTGCAGGAAAGCATCAAGGAGGAACTTCAGAACCACAAGCAGGGCAAAGAGGAAAAGGAAACGGACGTACACCTCGGGAACGGTGGGGAAAGCATCCCGCAGGATCACAAAAATCGTCCGGTGCCCGAGGTTCTCCGAAAGCGAAATATTCGGCCTCCCCATAATCCGAAGGTTTATGGAATACAGGCAGATCATGGTGAGAATACCCGAGAGAAGAGCAGGAATTCGGGAAAAGGTGTGAAGAACGCCGGTGAAAAGCCCCGCTAAAGCCCCGGCTGCAAGGGCACCCACCACACCTGCTATCGGACCATACCCCCGGTACATCATGAGGGCAAAGACCGCTGCCCCAAGAGGGTAACTCCCGTCAACGGTCAGATCAGGAAAGTTCAGACATCGGAAGGTGATGAAAACTCCCAGAGCCAGAATACCAAAAAGTAACCCTTCCTGGACACTGTAAAGGAAGAACTCCCGAATACCACAGGCCCCCTTCCGCAGCCCCGCGTAAGAAGCAGGCCCCCTTACGCGGGGCCTTTCTGTCATTCGACCTTACCGAAGGTAACCTCCACACCCTCCTTTTTCATTTCCTCAACAAACTGCTGCACTTTGACCTCAAGATCTCCCATGGACAGACCCAGAGCATCCACAGTCTTCGGATTCACAAGGAGAGAGAGCTTTTTCGCGAACTCCACCGGAATATCTCCGGGCTTCTCTCCCTTAAGAATCCGGGCCACGATGTCCGCAGTTTGCCTCCCGTGGAGGTAGTAGTCAAACCCAAGGGCACAGAGTGCTCCCTTGCCAATGGTCGTTGGGTCGGCAAGAATCAGGGGGATTTTGTTGGCTAGACACACATTCCCCACCGCATCCAGGGCACTGACCACGGTGTTGTCCGTTGAGACGTAGATGGCGTCGACCTTCCCCACAAGGGACTGGGCAGCTATAGCCACATCGGCCGTGCTCGCTACAGTAGCCTCCACAAGCTCAAGGCCGAGCTCGGCGCAGGCTTTCTTGGCGAGTTCATTGGTGACCACAGAGTTCACTTCTCCCGCGTTGTAGAGCGTCCCAATCCGCTTTGCCTCAGGGAAGAGAAACTTAATGAGCGCAATCTGCCGTGCCACCGGAGTCATATCCGAAATTCCCGTGACGTTACCACCGGGCTTTTCCAGGTCCTTGACGAGTCCAGCACTCACCGGATCGGTTACGGCGGAGAAAACAATGGGGATATCTCTGGTGGCGTTCACCGCCGCCTGCGAGGTCGGTGTGGCGATGGAAACGATGAGGTCCACTTTCTCGGTGACGAACTTCCGGGCGATGGTGTTGGCCGTGGCTACGTCACCCTGAGCAGACTGGGCATCGTACTCGACGTTTTCGCCCTCCACGTACCCGTAGACTTCCTTCATGGCGTCGATGAACCCCTGACGAACGGCGTTGAGCGCTGGATGGTCGACAATCTGCATGATCCCAATCTTCACCTTATCTTGAGCCAGAGCCCCCAGAGACACCCCAAGCACGAAAAGCACAAGCACCACAATGCCTATCTTTCTCATGCTCAACCCCCCTTCAGCGTGTTTTACAAAAAAGCCCCTCGCCGCCAGGGACGAGGGGCAAACTCGCGGTGCCACCCTTCTTGGGCTCATCACCCCACTCTGTTCCTCTATCGGGGAAAACGGCACAGCCTACTATCCTTCGGCCTGCTCCTCAGGGGCCCATTCATCTCCATCTCCCTGCCGGGCTTCCACCTTCCCCCGACTCTCTTTGAGGGAGACCCGGAGACTACTCTTCCCCTTCCCAGGATTTCCTCTTGACCTTTCTCTGAGCTATCTTTATTATACGCAGAAAAAGAGAGAAGTAAACCATGGAGCTTGGAATATGTTTCATTCCCACCCGTTTTGGTTTTGCCCTTCTTGGCTGGCGGGAAAGCCTCACGCATTTCGTCCTACCCCAGAGGACAAAGGAAGAAGCCCTGAGGCACCTTGCCCGCTACGGAGTGACGCTGAAAAGCCTCACTACCGGCACACCGCCCTTCCCCGAGGTCACTTCCCGGGTCCAGGCATACTTTGAGGGGCAACGCGTGAGTTTCCCGTACCCTTTTGATCTCGGACGCCTCTCCCCCTTCACCAGGAGAGTCCTTGAAGCCGTTGCCTCCATTCCTTACGGGACCCTGGTCACCTACAGGGACCTTGCAGAAACAATCGCCCTCCCCCGGGCCACAAGAGCCGTGGGAAGGGCGGTGGGAAAAAACCCGCTGCCTCTTTTCATCCCCTGCCACCGGGTGGTGGGGAAATCCTCCCCTGGAGGGTTTTCGGGGTACGGGCTTCGGTACAAAATCCTTCTTCTCTCACTGGAGCTTCTGGGAAGCAGCCCGGACAGGAACAGTCCCTTCTAAGAACGCGCTCACCTTTTTGTAAAGTAGCAGGGTCACCGTGGCATTCAGAGCTCCCTTGAGGAGATTGAAGGGCACCACAACCGGGAGAATCATTCCAAGGACCGTGCTCCTTGGTACCCCAAGGTAGATGGGGGTCACGATGAGGTTGGCAAAAGCCATGACCCCGGTCATGATGAAAAGCCCGGCCAGAAGGCCAAAAAAGGCCCCCCGGAGGGTTCGATGCCGCCTGTACAGAAGTCCTGCCACTCCTACAAAGGTTCCGCAGGCCAGAAAGTACATGAGCATACCCCAGGGACCGCCCTGCCCGGTGAGGAGGGCAAAAAGCACTGCCACAATGGCTGCGGCAAAAAGCCCTGCCCCCGGACCAAACTTCAGGCTCACCATGAGAATGGGGATGTCCCCTGGCCGGTAGAGCAAAAACGACGCCGAAGGAATCAGGGGGAAGTGAACAAAAAGGTCGAGAACAAGCGAAAGCGCAGCAAAAGCCCCAGCGTAGATGAAGTACTTCTTCACGGTGCAACCTCCCTTTCTCCTTCCCAGGGCAAACAAAAAACCCTGAAAGCTCTTTCGCCTTCAGGGCTTGAGGGTAACCGGAAAAAACTTCTTCTCCCATCCGGACTGTACCGTCGGCCCCGGATTTCCACCGGATCAACCCCTCTTTGCCGAAGAGGGGCTCGCGGGCTTGAGGCTTTCGCCTCTCACCGCCGGTCGGGAATTGGGTTTCCCCTCACCCTGCCCTGAAGAAGTTTTTGTTTTCAAANATTATACCCCGGGCAGGCGAGAGGGTCAACCTTTACTGGGTGTTCCCTTCAGAAAGAACCCAAAAGGAGCTCGTCCACCATGGCCTCGAGGGCAAACGGAACGGTCATTACCCCTCATAGAGGAAAACCCGTACCTTTTCCTCCGTCACCAGTCCCTCTTTCACTGCCTCATCGATGATGGGCTTGATACGTTCAATCTTCTCCCTGGTGTCCACGACCTCAATGACGATTGGAAGGTCCGTGGAGAGGCGGAGAATTGAGGTTGCCTGGAGCACGCTCTTTTTTCCGAATCCTGCGATACCGCGAAAAACCGTTGCCCCGCTCAGGCCCTCCTTCCGGAACATCTCAAGGAGGTACTGGTAGAGAGGCTTTCCCCTGTACCTATCCGATTCCCCGATGAAAATCCGTAAAAGGACCGCCTCTTCTTCCCGCTTCATGGCTTAATGGAAAAACACGCCTGCCAGAACTTTCCCAAGCACCACNGCACCAAGNCCCAGGACGACGTTGCCAAAGAGGTTGAGGAAAAAGAGCGAGAGCTCCCCTTCCTCAAAAAGCCGCAGGGATTCGTACTCCAGCGAAGAAAAAGTGGTGAAGGCTCCGAGAACCCCAATGGTGAGGAAAACACGGAGTTCGCGATCGACGAAACCACCGTACTCGACGGCATACATAATGAAGCCCAGAAAGAAACTTCCCAGGACATTGATGAGGAAAGTCCCAAGGGGAAAGGTCAGGATGTTCTTCTGCACCCACCATCCCACGCTGAAACGGAGCACAGCCCCCAGCGCTCCGCCAAGACCAACAAGGAGAAGGTCTTTCAACGGTACTCCCCTTTCTGGAAGACTCCACCCCAGAGGTGGAAGAGTATTATACCACGCAAGGCAAAGGAGTAGTACAATGACAGAAGACAAAAATCAAAAGGAGTGAACAGGGTGAAGGACACCTTTGTCCTTGGTATCGACCTCGGTACCCAGGGAGTCCGGGCCATGGTGGCGAACCTCCGGGGAGAGGTCATCGTGGAAGAAAAAGAAGATATTCGGTTTTCCCTCCAGGAAGGACGACGTTTCGAACAGGACCCCAGAGAGTGGTGGGAGAAAACAAAGCGATGCGTCGCAAAAACCCTTGCCGCCTTCAGTGCCCTTGGCTATCCCCTCACATCCCTCAGGGCCATCTCCTGTGACTCGACTTCGGGGACCGTCGTTCCCGTCGATGCCCAGGGTCAGCCGCTCATGCACGCCCTCATGTACAACGATTCCCGAGCCCAGGAAGAGGCTCACATCGTGAACGAAGCGGCACAGGACTTCACCGAACGTCTGGGGTATCGCTTCGACCCCTCCTTCGCCCTCTGCAAGGTCCTCTGGCTCAAACGGAACCTCCCCGAAATTTTCGAGAAAGCCGCGTATTTCCTCCACCCCACGGATTACCTTGTGGGGCACCTCACCGGAGTTTTTGGGATATCGGACATCTCGAACACCCTGAAAATGGGCTACGACCTCATGGAGAAACGGTGGCCTTCCTTCATTGAGGAGAAGCTCGGTATTCCTCTCCAAAAACTCCCCAAAGTGGTGAAAAGCGGGGAGGTCATTGGTACGCTTTCTCTCTCCCTTGCCAGAACATGGGGCCTCTCTCCCCAGACGTTTGTCGTTTCCGGAGCAACGGATGGAACAGCAGCATTCTACGCCTCGGGAGCCACAAGACCGGGGGATGTTTCCTCAACGCTTGGCACCACCCTTGTGGTGCGAAGCATCTCCGAGCACCATGTGAAGGATCCTCTGGGACGCGTGTACTGCCACCTCCATCCTGAGGGTTTCTGGCTCCCCGGAGGAGCCTCCAACACCGGAGGAGAGTGCCTCACCCACTTCTTCCCTGAAGCGAACCTTGCCGAATGGGACGAAAGGGTTGCCCTTCTCTCCCTTCCCACAGGCCTTGTCGTGTACCCCATGGTCCGCAAAGGAGAACGCTTCCCCTTCGCCCACCCGGAAGCAGAGTTTTTCTCTCTGGGGGAACGGAAAGACGACCTCGAATTCTATGCCGCTTGCCTTGAGGGCGTGGGGTACGTGGAACGCTACGGATTCGAGCTCCTCGAGCGTCTTGGAGCCACCCGAATCCAGCGAGTGTTCGTCTCCGGAAGCGGGGCAAAAAGCCCCATATGGCGGAAGATACGGGCGAACATCCTGGGGCTTCCTCTTTACCTCCCCAGGTTCCCCGACGCTGCTTTAGGAGCCTGTATCATGGCAGCCTGCCCGCTTTTTGGAGGGATATCTCAGGCAGCGCAGAACATGGTCCACGTGGTGGCACAGGAAGAGCCTGATCCCGCACTCTCGGTCTTCTACGAAGAGAAATACCAGCGCTTTGTGGAAGCATGCGCAAAGCGGGGATATATCAAAAGCACCTGACCCCGCACGGGGTCAGGTTGTGGTCAGAGAGATCGGCGGTAAATCGTCAGGATGTCTTCTTTCGTGAGAACTTTCACCGAGCCAATGGGGCCTCTTTTTGCTACCCTCTCGGCCATCTCCTCAAGACGTTCTTCGCCAATGCCCACTTCCCGAAGCCTTGTGGGAGCACCGATCTCCCGGAACCACTGTCGGGTCCGCTCAATACCGGCTCTCCCGAGGTCTTCGTCGCTTCGGTTCCCGCGGGGGATGTCCCATACCCGCTCGGCGAACTGGGCGAACTTCTTCGGAATGAGCGGAAGGACGTATTCCATCCACTGGGGGAAGAGAATGGCCAGTCCCGCCCCATGGGGGATGTCGTAGACACCGCTTAACTCAAGCTCCATCCGGTGCGTTGCCCAATCCCCTGTCAATCCTGCTTCAATAAGATGGTTGAGGGCCAGTGTCCCGCACCACATGATGGTGGCCCGGGCGTCGTAGTCTTTCGGGTTTTCGAGGACTCTTGGGGTGTACTCGATGATGGTCTTCATGATGCTTTCTGCCAGGCGGTCCTGGAGAGGCGTCTCAGGAACGGGATGGAAATACTGCTCGAACACATGGGCCATCATGTCCACGATGCCGTAGACGGTGTGGTCTTTCGGAACGGTGAAGGTGTTTTCGGGGTCGAGGATGGAAAAGTCAGGGAAAAGCACAGGGTTCTTCACCACGAGTTTCTCCTGAGTCTCGTCATTTGTGATGACTGCATTCCGGTTCATCTCAGAGCCTGTGGCCGCAAGAGTCAGAACAGTCCCCAGAGGGAGCTTCCGTTCCGGTACACTTTTTCCCGTAAAAGAAATCCCACGGGTCACCATCATAGCACACTCCTGCGGCAACAATCTTGGCAGTATCGATGACGCTTCCCCCACCCACAGCGAGAACAACCTCGACTTTCTCCCTCCGGCAGATTTCCACTCCTTCCCGGACTTTGCTGAGACGAGGATTTGGCTGGATACCAGAGAGTTCGGTAACTGAACACCCTGCCTCCTGCAGGCGACGCACTATCCGGTCATAGAGACCGGTCTTTTTGATGCTCCCTCCACCATAAGCAAGGAGCACCCGTTCTCCGTACTTGCGGCATTCCTGCCCTACCCGGTCGGTTTCCCCTCGTCCAAAAAAGAGGCGCGTAGGGTTCCAGTACTCAAAGTTTCGCATGCACCTCGACCTCCCTTTCCCCCATTGTAGCATGGAAGAAAAGGGTTCAGGGATTCCAGTGCTTTTTCAAGAACTCGAGGCCCTTCTGGGCGATGTATTCGCTGCTTGGCGCAAGGGGACGCCATATGGAGGCTGCACGGGCAATCTCCTTCA
>APCU01000002.1 GCA_000347575.1 Candidatus Caldatribacterium saccharofermentans OP9-77CS
GAACGAGTTGCCCGGTGAGAGCGCTCTCACCGGGCAACTCTCCCTTTTCTATTATACTCCTCAGTACTCTGGTGCAGGCGGTACACTGGACTCTTTCTTTTCGGGAATTTCGGTGATAATGGACTCGGTGGTGAGCATGACGGAGGCGACGCTTGCCGCGTTCTGGAGCGCGGTACGGACAACCTTCACAGGGTCGATGATTCCTGCGGCGAACATGTCCACGAATTCACCAGTAAGGGCGTTGAAGCCCATGTTGGGATTGTCGGCCGCTTTGATCCTCTCCACAATGACCGAACCTTCTTCACCGGCATTTTCGGCAATGAGTTTGGCGGGTTCCTCAAGGGCTTTTTTCACAATCAGTGCACCAATACGCTCGTCGCCATCAAGCTGGAGCTCATCAATGGCCGGGATGCACCGAATCAGTGCCACACCACCACCCGGGACAATACCCTCTTCCACCGCTGCCCGGGTAGCGTGGAGAGCATCTTCAACGCGAGCCTTCTTCTCCTTCATCTCAGCTTCGGTTGCCGCACCAACCCGGATGACCGCCACGCCACCGGCAATCTTAGCAAGACGCTCCTGGAGTTTCTCCCGATCGTAGTCCGAAGTAGTCTCCTCAATCTGCTTCTTAATCTGGTTCATACGGGCAACGATGTTTTCACGCTTTCCGGCACCCTCCACAATGGTGGTATTCTCCTTGTCGATGACGACCTTCCTGGCCTGGCCAAGGTCCTCAATGGTGACGTTCTCAAGTTTGATGCCCAGGTCCTCGGAGATGAACCGGCCTCCGGTGACAATGGCGATGTCCTCGAGCATGGCCTTCCGGCGATCACCAAAGCCAGGCGCCTTTACTGCGGCACAGCTCAACACGCCCTTGAGTTTGTTGACGACAAGGGTTGCCAGCGCTTCTCCTTCAACGTCCTCGGCGATGATGAGAAGCGGTCTGCCTCTCTGCACGACTTTTTCAAGGAGTGGCAGAAGATCGCGAACCGAAGAGATCTTCTTTTCATAGATGAGGATGTACGGGTTCTCCAGTACACACTCCATCCGCTCAGGATCGGTGATGAAGTACGGCGAGAGGTACCCACGGTCAAACTGCAACCCTTCAACGACCTCAAGGGTGGTCTCAAGGCCCTTGGCTTCTTCAACGGTGATGACGCCGTCTTTCCCGACCTTCTCCATGGCATCGGCGATGATTTCACCGATGGACATGTCGTTGTTTGCCGCAATAGAAGCAACCTGGGCGATTTCCTTGCGGTCGCTGACTTCCCTGGCCATACTCTTGAGCTTTTTCACCACTGCATCTACAGCCTTGTCAATACCACGCTTGAGAAGCATGGGATTGGAACCTGCGGCGACATTCCGTAAACCTTCGCGGAAGATTGCTTCAGCAAGAACCGTGGCCGTAGTGGTTCCGTCTCCAGCAACATCACTCGTCTTCGAAGCCACTTCCTTGACGAGCTGGGCTCCCACATTCTCATTGGGGTCCTTGAGCTCAATCTCCTTTGCCACCGTGACCCCGTCTTTGGTGATGGTGGGAGACCCGAACTTCTTCTCTATAACCACGTTTCGGCCTTTCGGACCAAGGGTCACCTTCACTGCATCGGCAAGGGTTTTGACACCACGCAGGATTGCCTGTCGTGCTTCTTCCTGGAAGAGAATCTGCTTGGCCATAACCGCCTACCCCCTTTCTCTCTCATTCCTCAATGATTCCCAAGATATCGTCCTCACGCATGATGAGGTATTCTTCTTCGTCAATTTTCACCTCGGTCCCGGCATATTTTCCAAAGAGTACCCGATCACCCTCTTTCACTTCAAGGGGTCTGCGATTACCGTTCTCGTCCACTTTCCCGGTTCCTACTGCAATCACCCGACCTTGCTGTGGTTTCTCCTTTGCCGTGTCAGGAAGGATGATACCCCCTTTGCGCACTTCTTCCTCTTCAACCCGCTTGACCAGAACCCGATCTCCAAGTGGTTTAATCTTCATGGTGCTCACCCCTTTCCTTTGGATGTTTTTCTAACGCGCGACCTCTATTGTACTCCGTTTTCGAAGAATTGCAAGGGGAGGACAATATCAGTCAAGGTCAGTTTTTTGCCAATTTGACCAGGATGTCTCTCCTGTCTTTGCAAATATGACAAAATCCCTTTGAAAACCTTGCCAAAAAGTCAAAAACTTTTTCAAATCTTCTGGGGGGTTTCCTCATCGAGATGGTACTCTGCAATTTTCCGGTAGAGCGTCCGGAGGCTGATGCCGAGTGCCTGGGCAGTTCTGGTCTTGTTAAAACGATGGGCCTTAAGGGTCTCCCGGATGAGGAGCTTTTCCACTTCTTTGAGAGGTGTTCCAAGACGAACACCAATGACCCCCTCACGGAGGAGATTCCCCCTCCGAATGTGCTCGGGAATATCTTCAGGGGTGAGAACATCGCTCTGAGAGAGAATGACCATCCCTTCCAAGGTGTTCTTCAGCTCTACCACGTTTCCCGGCCAATCGTACTCGATGAGGATTTTCAGCGCCTCCCGGTCGATACGGACCGGCCCTCGCCCGGTTTCCTCAGCAATGTCCCGGAGGAACTGGTCCACGAGGAAGGGAATGTCTTCCTTCCGTTCCCGAAGAGGGGGAATTTCGATTTTGATGACGCTCAGGAAGTAGTAGAGGTCATTCCGGAAGGCTCCCTGGGCCACCTTCTCCTCAAGGGGAATCTCTGAGGAGGCGATGATGCGGACATTCCCTCCCCTTCCCCCAAAACGGTGTTCCTCAAGGAACTCTAAAAGCTCTGCCTGAAAAGGTAGGGCAAGGAGGTGAATATCCTCAAAGTACAGGGTCCCTTCCTCAACGCGCGGGATATCCCCCTGGAAAAGCCCCTGAAGCGTTGCCCCACAGAGTACTCTCACAAAGGGTTTCTCTTCTCCGAAGGCATAGCGATGAATTGCCCGGGCTACCATCTCCTTCCCGGTTCCCTGCTCGCCCACAAGGAGTACTGGGCGCTTTACCTGGGACACTTGGAGAATAAGGTTGAAAATCCGCTGCATCTTCTCCGAAACCCCGGTGATTCCAGCAAAGGAAAACCGATGGGTGAACTTCCGTCGCAGATCCTTGTTCTCCTCAAGGAGCGTCAGGTGGTCATCAGCCCGCCGGATGACCGAAAGTATGCGCGAAGGAGTAAAAGGAGGAGAAAGGTACTCGTATACCCCTTTTGCTAAAAGCTCCCGAACCCGGGACGGGTTTTCTTCCCTCCCAGTGACAACGACCACCATATCCGGAAACCTCTGCCGGGCGAAGGCCAGAAGCTCGAAGCTATTCTCACTCAGGACCTCCTCTTCAACGAGCATGATGTCAATCTCTTCTTTTTCCAGACAGTTGAGTGCCAGGCTCCGGTTCCAGACCGCAATAACGTAATATCCTTCGTCGCGCAGGAGATTCTCCCATCGTTCCCGAAGGAGAGCGTCGTCTTCGATGAGCAGTACCTTCCGGGGTAGCTTCATAAAGTCAGCGGGCTTCCCTCCTCTGCAGAACGCTGAGCGCTCAGCGCAACCCGAAGGGCAAGGGTGGCCTCCTCAGCAGTTCCTCGAGCTGGAGGTGTATCTTTTTCCACACACCCCAAGAAATACCGAAGCTCTGCAAGATAGGGGTCCTCGCTCTGTACAACAATCTCCTGTTTCTTCTCCCCTTTTCGGTACAGCACAAGAGGACTAACCTGCTCGCGCTCTTCAATGTTCACCCCGGCACGGAACGACCACTCCAGAACCCCTTCGTCTCCAAGAATCCGGAACCCACAAGTGAAGGGGAAATCTCCCTGCATCATCCATCCTCCCTGGACTGTAGCCAGAGCCCCGCTGTCATACTGAATCTGCGTTGTGATGTGGTCAAGAGATCCTTTTTCCGAGCGAAGACCCCGGGCGAACACCTCTTTTGGCTGTCCCAGGAGCCAGTTCACGTAGTCGAGGTCATGGATGTGGAGGTCGAGAGACGCTCCACCGCTTAGGCGGGGATCGAGAATCCATCCCCCCACCGACCAGACGGGTGTCACCGCAAGACGAAAGGCCTCCACAAAAAGGACCTTCCCGCAGGCACCTCCCTCAAGGAGCTCCTTTGCCTTCACGTACTCACCCCAGAAACGGAGGACATGTCCCACCATAAGGTAGACTCCATTCCTCGTGCAGATGTCCTGCATGGCGAGCGCATCTTCAACCGTCAAGGCGATGGGCTTTTCACAGAAAACGTGCTTCCCCGCATTGGCAGCCATCTCCGTGTACTCCCGATGGAGGAAGGTAGGAAGACAAATATCCACAATGTCGACCACTTCTCTCTCAAGCAACGTACGGAACGAATCGTAGTGAGGAAGGTGGTACTTCTCCTGGAACTCCCGGGCTTTTTCAGGACGAACCTCAAAAAAGGCACACACTTCTGCCCCCTCAATTTTCCGCCACGCTTCCATGTGCACCGAGGCAATGAATCCTGCTCCCAGAATCGCCACACGCTTCACTGTGCGCCACCTCCTCTCTCGATTTCTTCAACTCTCCTGAGGTACTTCTCATATACGCATTTTGGGCGGGGGTCAAAGGCAAGGTACACCTCAAGAAAAAACCCATCCCGGAATTCCCGCTCTTTCCTTGCCGCGAGCAATCCCTCCACAATCTTGGCCTGCGTCTTGAATTCCCGCATTGCTTCCTGGATGCGTTCCTCTGCCCAAGACGGAGCAAGAAGCGCCCGGTTTGCCCGAATACCGAGGTCATCCCCTGCACAGAGGGCATCGTCGAAGGCAAAATCGCTCCACACCGCATACTGGAGGACTGACCGCACCGCAGCACTCTCTCCCCAGTCGGCCATAACCGGATCGCCCACCTGGGGCGTATCAAAGGCACCAACCATGAAAACTGCAGTGTGGTCAAGGTGCTCCCTGTGCCCGTTGGGAAGGACAACCCGGGTGGCCCGGAGACGGCGAAGGAGAGGAATAACCTTCTTCACCGTCCCCTCCTCTCCACCCGTGAGCTTCCACCCAATGAAAGGCCAGACACTGTAGTCATCGTACTCCAGACGGTAAATGCGTTCCGGGAGGATGCCCACCTTTTCATAGGCTCGAGTGGTTTCCCGGGCTCGCAAGGCAGTGATAACGTTTTTGTGCTCGATGACGCTGTATCCCCCCGAGCCGTTGCAGAACACCACGACATACACCTCCCCCCCAAAGAGAGGGACCGCCTGGAGGAGGTACCCTGCCCCAAGGAGCGCGTCATCGTCGTGGGGTGAGAAAATCACCACCCGCTCGTCCCCCTCCTGCCATCCGGGAAAAAGGAGGTTCAAAGAGGAACTCTTCTGGCGCCTCCGGAGGTCAAAGACCACGAATTCTTCCCGTTTCACCGGTATCCCCCCTCTTCAAGAATTCTCTGAAGATACTGAAAGGACCGCTGAACTGCCACATCCACGAAGGAACGGGGATGTTCGAAGCGTCCATCGAATTCGATTTCCACGCTCAGGGGAATGTCTTTTTGACCTTCCCACAGAACCCGGAAAATGGATGGAAAGTCCACCGTCCCATCTCCCAGAGGTGGGAAATCCCATACCTTGTACCCGCCCCGCTTGTCCTTCAGGTGCATGTGGACAACCCAGGGAAGACAGATCCGAAGGTCCTCCTCAGGGCGGGCGTTTCCGTAAAAAAGGACATTGCCCGTATCGTAGTTGATGCCCACATAGGGAAGCCGCATCTCTTCAAGGAGCTCCCGGAGTCTCCTCCCGGAGGAAAAGACATCTCCATGAACCTCAAGCGCCAGAAATACGCCACACCGTTCAGCCTCCCGAGAGAGCCACTCCAAGTGCTTTCTCAGGAGGGCCTTATCCTCCTCCCGATCCACCGTTCCGGTATTGACCACCCTCGCCCCAAGCTCCCGGGCACACCGGAGAGCAGAGACAAGATACGCACATCCTTCTTCCGTAGCCAGGTTGGAATGGGCACTGAGGCTGAGGACAGAAAGCCCAGAATGGGCAAGCTTTTGCCGGAGCTTTCTGAAATCCTCTTCTTTCGCCTGGTCACACCGGAAGTGGAACGTCCAGTCAGGCACACAGGAGAGCTCAACGTACTGGAATCCCGCCCGCGCAATACCCTCAAGGGCCTCCTCGAGAGAAAACCCGTGGTATGTGTTCGTTGAGACGGCAAGCCGCCGAAACATTGGATGCACAACCTCAGAAAGAGAGCAGGATGTGCCAGATAAAGAGCCAGGGCCAGTACTCAATCTTCTCCCAGATTTCCCGAACGAGACCTTCGTCTCCCTGAACCACCGGAAAGTACGCCTTTGCCTCCTCCCAGGTCATGCATACGCCAGGATGCCCAAGAGCAAGGAAGTCCTTCTGCATGGGTCTCCCTCCTAATACTGCCCGTATTCACGGGTAAACTCGGTCATGGCCCGGACATTCTCAATCCTGGCATCGTCCTGAATAATCGCCCCTGCGTCCATGATGTACCCCCCATCCCGGGCCACCCCATCGATGAGCTTCTTGCAGTATGCCCGGACCTCCTCTGGCGTTCCCAGAGCAAGGAGGTCGTTGGGAAGCCCACCGCTGAGACAAAACCTATCCCCCAGAACACGGTGAACTCTGAAAATATCCCCCTTATCCACATGGTACACGATGCTCCCCGGAGGAAGCTCCCGGAAAGCCTCTAAGTGGTAATCCCAGTTGCCTTCAGCGTAAAACAGCACCTGGTGTCCCCTTTTCCAGAGTTCTTCAACCATCGGCTTCACTGTAGGCCAGTAAATTTTGCGGAAATGCTCAGGGTTGATGAAAGGGACACACCCCCGGTGCATCCAAAAGGCAATGGGGACGTTCTTTGTAGGATCCGCACCATCAAGGGCAATGCGGAAAAGGTGGGGCATGAGAGCCTCACAGGCAGCCAGGACCTTTTCCGGCCGTGCGTGGAGGTCGCTCACCAGGCCATAGTACCCTCGGAGTTTGTCGGCAAGAATATCCAGGGGGGCTTTCAGCATTCCGCTGATTGCAGCTACCGTTCCGCAGCGAGTGCGGAGCTCCTGAACCAGACCTCCCAGAGCGTTGAAGTACTCCACCATCGCCATGCCTCCCTTAAGGAGGGCAAGGTTATGTTCCCGGGTGACACCCTCACCAGAAGGTCGGACGAAGTGTGAAACCCTGGGGAGCCAGACGTTGAGGAGGTAATCGGTGGGGTTGGCAATAAGGAGGTCATATTCGTCAGGACGCATGAAGGCGCGCTCTTCAGGGGGTTCCTTGTACTGAAACGCCACGTTCTCTGGAAGGTCAAGCCCCGGAATCCCATAGTATTTGAGCCCTACAGCCTGCACAAGGCCAGTCCAGACGTAAATCATGTTCGGCACAACTGCATCCCAGTCGAAATCCTCAGCGCAACGGAGACAGGCTTCGAAGGCCACCCGGTAGTCGTGGGTCGCTGCTTGGATGCTCACCCCGGCATACTTTGCCACAAATTCGGCGACAAAAGGACGGATGGGAACCATATCGGGCTTGCCATTCCGGAGGGCAGTGGTGTACCGCTTCAGACAAGCCTGGTAGCGTTCCTCCTGGGTCACTTTTTTCTCCCTCCTTGAGTGTTTTTCTGAAGGTAGTATACCAGAAAGTTCCCCCAGGCATTCATCTACACCCGTACCACCTTTCCCCCGGGGACTTCCTGGACAAGTCCTTTCATCTCCAGTGTCAGAAGCACCTGGAAAAACTCCCCCTCTTCCCAGCCGGTGCGCTCCAGAAGTTCTTCCTTGAAAACCCCCACGTGGTCGATGTATGAGAAGAGCAACGCTTCTTTCTCGGAAAGGCACTCGCCCACCTCGGTGAGCTCCAGAGGTGCCGGGGCCGAGAACCCGAAAGCTTCCAGGATATCCTCAACCCGCTGTACCGGTTTTGCCCCCTGGGCAATCAGGGCGTTGGTCCCCTCACTCTGAGGGGAAAAGATGGGACCGGGAACAGCAAAAACCTCCCGCCCCATTTCCAGAGCAAAGTCTACGGTGATGAGCGCACCGCTTTTTCTCGGAGCCTCAACGACGAGAACTCCGCAGCTCAGGCCGCTGATAATCCTATTCCGGAGCGGAAAATACTCCGGACGGGGCCCAAAACCCGGTGGGTACTCGCTCACCAGTGCTCCTCCTCGACGAACAATCTCCCGGGCAAGAGGGAGATGTACTGCAGGGTAAATTCGACGAAGACCGCTCCCCAAAACCGCAATGGTGGGGCATTCCTCCTCCACAACGGCCCTCTGCGCCTCTCCATCAATGCCCACGGCAAGACCGCTCACCACAATCCATCCCGCTTTTGCCAGTTCCCGGGCGAAAAAGCGGGCGGCTTTCACTCCATAGGGCGTGGGGCGACGCGTGCCCACAATGGCGATGTACTTCTCATGCACGCTGAAAGAGAACTCTCCCTCGACGTAGAGGAGGAAAGGAGGATTGGAAAGGCTCCGTAAAAGAGCGGGATATGCAGGGCTATCCCAGGGAATCACGGCAATACCTTCCCGGACAGTGGCGGTATAAAGCTCGTGGGGCGAAAGCATCTTGCGAGCAGCAACAATACACCGGGCAAGGCGCTCTCCCACCACCTCCCGGAGGGCCTCAAAGGGTGCTTCCCATGAAGCAGCGGCACTCCCGAAAGTGCTCAGGAGTTTCCGAAAACGCACCGGACCGATACCTCGAACGTGGCTGAAAGCCACCCAGAAGGGGAGATCGTCACTCATAGCCTGCTCTGCCGATCCAGGAAACGATACTGAATAGCCTCGGCGATATGGGAAACCTCAATGCGGGCTTTCCCCTCAAGGTCGGCAATGGTGCGGGCAACCTTGAGAATCCGGTGATACGCTCGAGCGCTGAGGGAAAGGCTTTTCAGAGAGGCTTCGAGAAAACGCTTTGCTTCCTGAGAGAGTTCACAGAACCGCTTAATGTGACGGGACTTCATTTCGCCATTGAGCAGGATGCCCTCACCCCGAAACCGTTCCTTCTGGATTTCCCGAGCCTGCTTCACCCTCTCCCGCACCGCCCCAGAGGATTCTTCTTCCCGCTCCGAGAGGAGTTCGTGCACCCCAAGACGGGGAACCTCAACCTGGAGGTCAATCCGGTCAAGGAGAGGCCCTGAGAGCTTGCTCCGGTACCGGAGAATCTGCTGGTACGAACAGGTACAGGGGCGTTCCGCATCTCCCAGGTATCCGCAGGGACAGGGGTTGCACGCCAGCACAAGAAGGAAGCGGGCCGGGTAGGTCACGGTGGCGTTGACCCGGCTCACGGTAATCTTCCCAGTCTCCAGGGGTTCCCGAAGAGCTTCAAGGACATTGCGACGGAACTCCAGGACCTCGTCGAGGAAAAGCACACCGTGGTGGGCAAGGCTGATTTCTCCCGGTCGAGGCCACTGTCCCCCACCAATCAGAGCAACATCGGACACTGTATGGTGAGGCGCCCGGAAGGGAGGGGCAGTGATAAACGGGTGGTCCTCAGAGAGTAAACCGGCAACGCTATGGATTTTCGTTACCTCAATAGCCTGCTCTATGGTGAGCGGGGGAAGCAGTGAGGGGAGTTTTCGGGCCAGCATGGTCTTACCCGAGCCAGGTGGTCCGATGAACAGGAGATGGTGCCCTCCTGAGGCAGCAATTTCCAGCGCCCGCTTCCCCTGTCTCTGACCCTTGATCTCTGCAAGGTCCTCGTCAAAGGACGGAGAAGCAAGGTATTCTTCCCAGGACCGCTTCAGGGGCCTGAGTGTTTGCTGGCCTTCAAGGAAATCGCATACCTCACGAAGCGTACGAAAACCGAATACTTCGATACCTTCCACCACAGCACTCTCTTGAGCGTTAGCCAGAGGAAGGAGCATCCGGTATGGTTTCCCCTGGAGGGAGAGAAAGTGGGCCACGGGGAAAACCCCGTTGACCGGCCTGAGCTCTCCAGAAAGGGAGAGCTCTCCCAGGACAACGGTTCCCTCTAAAAGAGAACGGAGTTGCTTTGTGGCAAGGAGGATCCCCAGGGCAATTGGAAGGTCGAAGTCGCTCCCCGTTTTCTTCAGAAATGCCGGGGCGAGGTTTACAGTCACCCGCTGAGGGGGAAAGGCAAAACCGCTATTCTTCAGAGCACTCCGAACCCGTTCCCGGGCTTCCTGAACAGCAGTGTCGGGCAAGCCCACAATGTGGAAGGAGGGAAGCCCTGCACCGACGTCGACCTCGACTTCCACAAACCGGGCGTCAATACCAAAGCTCGTTGCGCTGAGCACCCGTGCCAGCACCATTCTCGCCTCCCTAGAAGGCTGAAGGGTAGTGGGAAATTCTGGGCTTCTTCCCCTCAAGATGCACCGTGATAACGTCAAAGCGAAAAGCGGTATCTTCGGGATTGTACCCGCGCTGCGTGAGGTAGAAGAGGGCGCTTCGCCGGATGCGCTCTTGCTTCTCTTCAGTAATTGCCTCCTCTGGCAATCCCGCTTTTGTGCTCTCTCGGGTTTTCACCTCAACAAACACCAGGCATGCTCCCTTCCGAGCGATAAGGTCGATCTCCCCAAAAGGAGAACGAAAGTTCTTTTCCAGGATCTCCGCTTTGAAAACGGTTCGCAACCACCGCTCTGCCAGGATTTCACCCTGTGTACCTTTCTTTCGCCTCTCCAAACTGCCCACAGAAAGACCTCCGGTGACACGGAGCAAGGCCAAACGCTCGAATGCGCTCAAAATGCAGCGCCGTCCCGTAGCCTTTGTGCTGGGAGAACCCGTATTCTGGGAAAAGTGGGTCATACCATTCCTCCATGATGCTGTCCCTCACAACCTTGGCCACTAAAGCGGCACAGGCCACAGCAAGACTCTGTTCTTCAGCTCTGGGAAGAGCAAGCACCGGGGTGAAGGACCAGGGAAGACGCACCCAGTCTACAATGAGATACTCGAAGCGCCCCGCAGCAATTGCCCGCCACGCTGCCTCGTACAACGCAAACTCATTGGCCCTCTGGATACCCACAAGATCGATCCACCGCTCGCTCACAATACTCAGACCGATGGCCACCGCTTCACGACAGATGATTTCAAAAAGTGCCTTTCGCCTTGTCGGGGAGATACGTTTGGAATCCGGAACGCTCTGGAGGGGGAAAGAAGGAGAGAGAACCACACAACCCGCTACAAGAGGCCCTGCCAGGGGCCCCCGACCGGCTTCATCCGCACCACCAACGTGATGGTATCCCGATCTCCACAGTCTGTGTTCAATGAAATCAGCGGAGGATGCGGACACGATGGGGTGGCCAGTAGACGAGAAAAGCCCTACCTAAGAGATTCTTTCGGGGAACATACCCCCAGAAACGACTGTCGTCACTGTTTTCGCTGTTGTCTCCCAGGACGAAGTAGTGTCCTTCCGGGACAACCTTTTCTCCCTGACCGTAGTACCCGGCACTGTAGTAAGTTCGGTTGAAGAGTTCCCCCGAAAGGGGAACCCCGTTGATGAGCACTTTCCCCCCGGTAATCTCGATCCGCTCTCCCGGAAGACCAACGATGCGCTTGATGAGGTTTTTCCGGTTATCAATCGGGTACCGGAAAACGACAATGTCCCCTCGCTGTGGCTCGGTGAACCGGTAAAGGAACTTGGCCACAAGCACTCGTTCTCCCGGAACCAGAGTGGGCTCCATCGAAGTGCTCGGGATGTAATACCCCTCCACCACAAAGTACCGAACAAGAAGGGCAATGACCAGGGCCCAGAGAACGGTTTCGACGAGTTCTCGCAAGGCGTTCTTCTTTTTAGACTTCGCGTCTCTCCTCAATACGCGACTCTTTGGCACTTTTCCCCCTCAGGTAGTAGAGCTTTGCCCGTCTGACCTTCCCGCGTCGCAGAACCTCAATGCGCTCAATCCGGGGAGAATAAAGAGGGAAGATGCGCTCCACGCCAACGCCAAAGGAGACTTTTCGCACCGTGAAGGTCCGGTTAACCCCAGAACCCCGTACCGCAATGACCAGACCCTCAAAGGGCTGAATGCGCTCTCTGTCTCCCTCGATGACCTTGAAGTGCACGCGTACGGTATCTCCAGGGGCGATTTCGGGAACCTCTGTGTCGTCTTTGATAAAGCTTCCTTCAACCGCTCGCAGGATCCTTGCTCTATCCATGGAAACCTCCTCCTCAGGCCAGAGAAAAATCTCGGAATACTATACCACGCCTTTTCTCCTTTCGCAAGGAGGATGGAGCGCAGGGTGCTGAAAAAGGTCTGGACGCACTTTTCTGGCTTTTTCCAGAGCCTTCTCTTTCCGCCACTTCTCGATAAGCGCATGATTGCCAGAAAGCAGGACCTCGGGCACCGCAAGGCCACAGAATACCCGGGGTCGGGTATACTGCGGTGGACCAAAAACCCACTCCGAAAAGGAATCATACCGCAGGGATTCCTCATCCCCCAAGACTCCAGGGATAAGGCGCGCCACCGCTTCCACGATGACAAGCGCAGGGAGTTCTCCTCCGGAGAGGACGTAGTCTCCAATGGAAATTTCCCGCGCCCCGGTAATCTCTATCACCCGCTCGTCAATGCCCTGGTAACGACCGCAGAGAATGAGGAGGTGGTTTTTCGCCGCTAGTTCCCGGGCAATGCTTTGGGTGAACAGTTCTCCCTGGGGACTTGTGACAATCACCAGGGGCTGGCTCTGCGTGTACTCGCTGATAAAGCGTACGGCCCGAACCAGGGGTTCGGGTTTCAGGACCATGCCTGGGCCTCCCCCAAAGGGGTAGTCGTCAACCGTTCGGTAACGATCCTGAGAGAAACTCCGCAGGTTGTGGACTTTGATGAATACCAGTCCTCTCTCTTGGGCTTTTCCCAGAATGGAAGCAGCAAGGTACGGCCGGATGGCCTCGGGAAAGAGGGTAACGATGTCGATGCGAAGCTTCATTCCCAGAACCCCTCGGGGCAGGAGACCTCAAGAAACCCCTCCTCAGGGCGGACAGCCACCACAAAGGCAGAAACAAAGGGCAGGAAGAACTCCCGTCCTTCAGCGTCTTTGACAAGGAGGTAATCGTAAAGTGCCATGGGGATAACCGCATCCACCACGCCACGACGTGTGCCGCGTTCCCAGACCTCAAGACCTACCAATTCAAAGTGGTAGAAATGGCCAGAGGGGAGAGGTGGAACATCCTCCCTGGGGATGGCGAGAAAGAGGCTCCGGAGCATTTCCGCTTCCTGGCGCGAAGTGACTCCCCGGAAACGGAGGAGGAGAAAATTCCCGCGCCAGGCCACATCCTCCACTACTCTCTCGACAAAGGCCCCCTGGGGAGAACCAACAAGAAACACTGCCCCCCGCACAAAACGCTCAGAAAAATCCGTCAGCGGGAGCACCCGAACCCAGCCCTTCAACCCATGGGGTGCGGTAATCCTCCCCACGAAGACCCGTTCAATATGGCGAGGCACACAAGCCCCTCCCTATTCCAGAATCTCCACCACCGCTTTCGTTCCCCTCTTTGCTGAAGCAGCTTTGACGATGGTGCGGAGAGCTCGGGCCACTCTTCCCTGCTTGCCGATGATTTTTCCAGTATCAGAAGGCGCCACCCGCACCTCGTACACAACTGATTTCTCACCCTTCACTTCGGTTACGCTCACCTTCTCAGGTTCGTCGACGAGAGAACGAACCAGAAACTCCAAAAGCTCCTTCACTGGGCTTCAGCTCCCTCGGGCTTTTTTGCTTTTTTCAAAAGTGCCCGAACCCCATCCGAAACCTGAGCACCCTGGGAAATCCAGTACTCGACGCGATCCCACTTCACGGCCTCAAGAGGGGACTCAGCAAGGGGCGAATAGATGCCGAGGACCTCGAGGGGCTTCCCATTCCGTGCCTCCCGAGAGTCCATTGCCACAATACGATACTGAGGAGCATGCCTTCTCCCAACACGGGCAAGACGGATCCGTACTGCCATGAATGGACACTCCTTTCTTTCAGAATCCAAAACCGAAAAATCCTTTTTTTCTGGCAAAGGGCAATACCTGCCCTTTTTTCATTTTCTTCCAGAGCTTGCGAATCTCCTCAAACTCTCTCAGGAGACGGTTGACCTCCTGAACGGTTGTCCCGCTTCCCTGGGCAATGCGCCGTTTCCGAGAGGCATTGATAATCCCGGGATTCCGGCGCTCCTCCTTGGTCATGGAGAGAATAATGGCCTCAGTACGCTTCAGGTTCCTCTCTCCATCAACCTGGGAGAAGATTCCCCGAAATGAAGTGGGAAGCATGTTCACGATGTCTTCAAAAGAACCAACCCGGCGAAGGCGACGGAGTTCCTCGAGGAAATCCTCAAGGGTGAACTCTTCCTTCGTCACCTGCTGTTCCAGCTTCCTGCGCTCTTCCTCAGTGATGGCTCGCTCGATCTTCTCGATGAGGCTCAGGGTATCGCCCATGCCAAGGATGCGGCTGGCCATCCGCTCAGGATGGAAAACCTCAAGCTGGTTGAGCTTTTCCCCAACCCCAATGAGTTTCACCGGCCAGCCAGTCTGCGCCACAATGGACAGCACCGCACCTCCACGAGCATCAGTATCGACCTTGGTGAGGATAATGCCCGTAGGGTGCACCCATTCCCGGAACCTCTCGGCAACCCGAACAGCTTCCTGACCGGTTGTGGCATCAAGAACCAGGAGAATTTCGTGGAACTCTTCGCTCTGCGTGAGCCTTTGGAGTTCCTGGAGGAGCTCCTCCTCCACATGGAGCCGCCCCGCAGTATCCACCAAAACCACGTCCCTCCCTTTCTCCCGGGCATACCGTCGTGCTGCCTGGACGACCTCAAGGGGATGCTGCGCTGAAGGAAGGTCGAAGAAATCCAGTCCGGCCGAAGAAGCAAGGATCCTCAACTGTTCCCGCGCTGCCGGCCGCCGTGTATCCGTGGAGGTCAGAACGGGAAAGTAGTGGCGCTGCTTCAGGAAGAGCCCGAGCTTCCCGCATGTTGTTGTCTTCCCCGACCCCTGCAGACCCACGAGAAGGAAAAGCGCAGGAGTCACCGGAGGAACGTGGAGGTCTTTTGCTCCACCCCCGAGAATCTGCCGGATCTCGTCCCAGAGAATCTTTATGACCATCTCTGCAGGGGTGACGCTTTCCAGCACCTCTCGCCCAACCGCCCGCTCCCGTACCCGGGCAATGAGGTCCTTCACCACCCGGTAATGGACGTCAGACTCAAGAAGCACAAGGCGCAAGTCTCGCAGGGCCTCATCGACCTCTTCTGCCGTGAGGCGGCCCTTCCCTCTGAGCTTCTTAAAAACCCCAGCAAACTTCTCCGTGAGCTGTTCGAACACGCGATCCACCACGCTCCTCAGAATACATAGATGATACCCGTGACCCGGGGGTGTGTCAAGGAAAGCCGTTACGAAACAAGCGCGCGGACAAATTCGTGGGCCTCAAAGGGAATGAGGTCCTCGATACCTTCACCAACTCCGAGGTACTTCACGGGAAGGCCGAACTCCTTCCGGACCCGAAAGAGGATTCCCCCTTTGGCCTGGCTATCCCACTTCGTGAGAATAACCCCTGTGAGCGGCACCACTCGGGTAATGGACTCCACCTGGGCGAAGGCGTTCTGGCCAGCCAGGGCGTCAAGGACCAGGAGGTGTTCCACTTGCTCATCAGGGAGGAACCGGCGAATGACCCGGGACACCTTCTCAAGTTCTGCCAGGAGATTCTTGTTGACATGGGAACGCCCTGCGGTATCCACGATTGCCAGAGTTTCGTTCTCCTTGAGCGCTGACTGGAGGCCGTCGTACACCACCGCTGCCGGATCAGCCCCCTGAGACCCCCGGAAGAATCGACATCCTGCCCGACGTGCCCAGATTTCGAGTTGCTCATTCGCTGCCGCCCGGAAGGTGTCGGCGCCAATAAGGACCACCCGCTCTCCCCTTTCTCTGGCAAGGTAGGCGAGTTTCCCTGCGGTGGTGGTCTTCCCCACACCGTTGATGCCCACAAGGAAGATGGTCTTGAGAGCTTCAGGATTTGCCCGAGGAAAGAGCAGGTGTTCTCCCTCCTCGAAGAAGGCTACAAGCTTCCTATATAGCCATTCCTCCCAGCTCGTATCCTCCCGGGACTGTTCCTTTAAACGGCGAAATTCTTCGACAATTTCCACCGCAAGCGCCGGACCGATATCGGCACTGATGAGCATCTCTTCCAACTCCTCCCACTCCTCAGGCCGGACGCTCTTCTGGGACCAGAGCTCCCTCAGCCGCTCCTTGACCTCACCCGTAATACGCCCTATCCCCTGGAGCAATCGTTTCCACAGCCCCTTCTCCACGCTATCTTCCCTCCAGAGAAAACTCCTGCGCCTGTGCAATACCCTCGCAAAGGAGCACCCGGGATACCCCAGGCTCGCTCATGGTGACCCCAAGAATCCGATCCGCGACCTCCATGACCTCTTCCTTGTGCGTTACCACCACAACCTGCCGGGATGCAGAAAACTCCCGGAGAATCTGGGCGAGAAGTACACTGTTTGTATGATCGAGATTGGCGTCGATTTCGTCGAAAAAGCACATCTTCGCCCCACCAGCCTCAAAGCAAGCACAAAGGAAACACAGCGCCACCAGGGTCCGCTCTCCACTTGAAAGTAGCGCCACCCCCTGCCTCTTCTTCCCTGGAATCTGCACCTCAAGTTGAACGCCGTCGCGAACAACAAGAGAAGCCTCCCCCCTGGGGAATACCTGCTGAAAATACCGTCCAAAGGCTACCTGGGCATTCTGGAGGAAGGAAAGAAAAGTCTGCTCCACTTCACGCTCGAGTTTCTGTAGCTCTTTTCGAACAAGTCCGAGGAGACTCTGAAAAAAAGCATCCTGCCTCTGCAAGTCCCTTTCCCGGTCCTCAAGCTCCTGGTACTCTTCGATGGCGCCCCGCCGGACACGTTCGCCAAGGAGCGCCTGACGTTCCCGCTCAAGGAAAGCTCCAAGCTCCTGAAGGCTCATGGCTTCAAGCTCCTCTGGCACAGCACAGGCAACATCGTCCAGGGCCTCCAGGGCAGTCTTTGTACGAACAATTTCCTCGGAAAGTCGCTGTTTCTCAAATCGGAGTCTTTCCTGCTCCCGAATCCATCGCTCTTTCTGACGCTCAAGCATCCTCTCTTCCTGCCGCTTTGCTTCCACATCCGCTTGCAGAGACTGCATCATCTTCTCCCGATCAGCAAGCAGGGCCTCCGCCGCCGCCAAAGCGCGGAAAGCATCCTGAAGAACCCCGGCACATTTACTGAGTTCCCCCAGTAACAGCTTAAGCGTCGTCTCGCTTTCCCGGAACCTCCGGAGAAGCTCGGCCCCCCTTTTGCGCATTCCGTGAACTTCCCAGAGAAGCTGTTCCCGTATCCGTTTTTTCTCTTCCTCATGCCGCTTCCACTCCCTGACCTTTCCCAGGGCTTTCCTTGCCCGGGTAAGGGTAACCTCAAGGGCATGCATACTCCTCTCAAGGTCCTGGAGCTTCCCCCGAATCCTCTCCCGTTCCGCTAAAAGACGCGCGCGCTCTTCCCCAAGATGATTGAGGACCCTCTGCAGCTCTCCCCGCCGCGTATTCCTCTCGAGGCAACGCTCCCGCCACTTGACGACACGAAGCTCCAGCGCTCTCAAGTGCTTTTCGAGGTCCTGTTTCTTCTCGGAGATTGCCACAAGGGTCCCTTCGAGCTCTTTCATGCGGCGTTCAAAAAGGCGCTCCCGCCGCTCCCAGCTTTTGAGGAAACGACCTCGATGAGCCAGTCGCCGGGGGAGCACAAGCAACCCTCCCCGAAGGAGCAGAGCACTGCCATCAGACGCCACAAGGTGCTTGGGAGACTCCACACCGTACACGAAGCGTCCAAGGATTTCGTCTCTCCTCACCACTTCCCAGGCTGACGACCAGGGTGGGAGGGCATCTCGACGCATTGTCCATGTCCCCACCTCAAGTGCCTCGCTATCCTGGAAAATCTGGATTTCTGAGAGCAAACCAAAAATGGCATGAACCGCCCGTTGCGGCCATCCCTGAGCAAGAAGACCCTCCTGCATGGCCTGGGAAAACTCCAGCGCGGCCCCCCAGAGGCCGACCTGCTTCCGTCTCTTCCGAATCCGCGAAAGACCTTCCCGAACCCGGGCAAGTGTCTGGAGAATCCTTTCCTGGTCCTGCGCTAATTCCTCCTTCTCGTTCTTTTTCTGCAGCACGTCTTTTTCAGCACTGGAGAGAAGACGCTCAAGCTGAATGAGCTCCTGTTCGAGCTCCTGGATGAGCTTCTCAGCGCGTTTCTTCTCCTGCGCCACCCTCTCCAGAGAGGCCTCACAGCGAGCAAGCTCCTCCCGGAGACACTGTTGTTCTTCCCTCCGGGCCTGAAGGATGCCTTCTTCCCCTTCCAGAAAACGCCCAATGACCGCTTCTATCCTGCTCAAACGCTCCGTACCCTCCGGCAAGACTGTGCCAGAAGCCTGTACCCTCTCCTCAAGACAGCGACTTTCTTCAAGAAACCTCATTGCCTCCTCTTCAAGGGCAAGAAGGGCTCGCTTTCGTTCCCGAATCTGGGTGAGGAGTCGGTAGAGTTCCTGAAGACCCTCGGTTACTCGATGCCTCTTCTCTTCCACCGCATGGCGCAGGCAACGAACCTCCTCCTGGATCACGAGAAGCTGTTGCTCTCCTTTTTCTACCTCATGCACTCCTTCCAGAGCAGAAAGACGGCAAATCTCGCGCTCGCAGCGATCTTCCTCTGCCTCAAGTGCTTCCAGCTTCTTCCCAAGCTGAGCGAGAAGCCGCTCAAGATACACCCTCTGAGCACCCTGCCACTGCCTTTCCCGCACAAGGTACGCCCTCTCCCTCTCCGCCCATTCAGCCACACGCTCTTTCTGGAAGGAGAGTTCCTTGAGGCGCTCTTGGAAACGCTTTGCCTCTTCTGTTGTTTCCCGGAGCATCTGGGAGAGACGGGAAAGACGCGTCCGTGCTTCACAAGTTCCGCTGGCTTCCTCGAGCCAGCGCAGACGTTCCAGAGGGCTCAGGTCGGCAAGGGCATGGAGATCCCGGTTCGTAACAAAGCCAACCTCAAGACGGGTCAAAGAAAGACCCAAGGTTTGCAGCTTTTGACGAAGGTCCCCAAAACGTACCCGGGTACCCTGGAAAAAGTACTCGGTGTCTCCAGAGGCAAAAGACCGTTTTTCAATCCGAAAAGGGGGCACTTCTTCCCCCACAAAGAGGAGCTCCACCGAGGCCATGCTCACCGGCCGGTGGACGGATGAACCGTGAAAGAGCACCTCTTTCCCCCCGGCACTCCGCACTTCCTTTCGGTCTCCCAGAACCCACCGCAGAGCATCGAGGAGGTTGCTCTTCCCAGAGCCATTGGGACCGACGACAACATTGAGCCCCGGTACAAGGTCCACCGTCACAGGGTGGGCGAAAGACTTGAAACCCTGAAGAGTGATCTCCTTCAGATACATTGACTATCCCTGGAACCCCTGCTCTCCTCCATGATTCGTTCCCAGGCCCGCCGGGCCGCTTCCTGCTCCGCCCGTTTCTTGCTCTTTCCCTCGCCCCTCGCGACCACCCGACCCTGGATTTTCACCACAACCTGGTACGAAGAATTCCCTCCTGTCGTGACAATCTCGTACTCCGGAAGACAGGAAAAGTACTGCAAGCACCACCGCTGGAGCAAACCCTTGTAATTGACCGAGAGAAAGGCGAATTCCACCCCTTCCTCGTCGCAGAAAATCCCTGAAAGGACCTCCCGGGTACGCTCATACGAGAGAGAGTCCACAAAGATTGCGCCAGCTAAAGCCTCAAAGGCGCTGGAGAGAATGGAATCTTTCTCCCGCCCCCCACTGCGTTCTTCACCACGTCCAAGCTCGATAAACTGCTCAAGACCGATTTTCCGGGCCAGATACGCCAGACACTCTTCACTTGCCCATTTTGCCTTCATAAGGGAGAGCCAGCTCCGGGGCCGATCGTAGTTCTGGAAGAGGTAGTCAGTGATAAAAAGACCGATCACCGCATCTCCCAGCCACTCGAGTCGGTCGTTGCAGGCCCCGGCCTTGCCCTCCAGGGCCGATTTGTGCCGGAGCGCTGTGCGGAGAATTTCTGGATTTCGAAAAGAATACCGGATCCGCTTTTCTAACTCTGAGAGGTCCCTCTCTGGCGCAGGCATTGAAGAGCGTCAGCGGATCTTGGACTCGATGTATTCTACAGCTTCCCCAACAGTGGTGATTTTCTCTGCGTCTTCGTCAGGAATTTCGATGTCAAATTCCTCCTCAAACGCCATGATGAGTTCCACAATGTCGAGGGAGTCTGCTCCCAGATCATCGACAAAAGAGGCATCGGGAGTGACGTCTTCCTCATCCACGCCAAGCTGGTCCACAATAATTTCCTTCACCTTGGAGAAAACGTCCATACGCACACCTCCCAAAAGGTTTTTTTAAGCCATGAAGAGTCCGCCATTGATGTGAACGGTCTGGCCTGTAATGTAACCGGCAGCCTGGGAAGCCAGAAAAGCAACAAGCTGCGCTACTTCCTCCGGTTCGCCCCACCTCCTCATTGGTACCTGCTGCAACCACATCTCGCGTACCTCTTCAGGGAGCCTCCGGGTCATCTCCGTGTTGATGAAACCGGGAGCAATGGCGTTAACGGTAATCCCAAGGGGTGCTACCTCTCGCGCCAGGGACTTGGTGAAACCTAAAAGAGCAGCCTTTGCCGTGGCATAGTTGGTTTGGCCAGCGTTTCCCATAATCCCCACAACCGAGGAGATGTTAATAATGCGGCCGTAGCGTTGCTTCATCATATACCGGAGAACCTCTTTGGTACAATTGTATGTCCCCTGGAGGCAAACATCAAGAACCGCCTTCCAGTCCTCGTCCTTCATCCGGACAAAGAGAGCATCTCTGGTAATACCGGCATTGTTCACCAGAATGTCGATGTGCCCCCATCTTGCGATGATGTCCTCCACCATTGCCCGAATCTCCTCCCGCACCGTCACATCAGCCACATACCCCTGAGCCTCTATGCCCTCCTGGCGCAGAACCTCAACAGCCTCACGGAGTTCCTCTTCAGGTCCAACATCGTTCAGCGCTACGAAAGCTCCACCGAGCCCAAGGGTTCTTGCAATGGCAAAGCCAATCCCTCTCCGGGCACCGGTCACAAGCGCAACCTTCCCTGTAAAGCTCATTGTACTTCCCTCACCTCACTCACAGCAATCTGCAAACGCCTGGGGGAAAAGGTCGGGAAAACAGAAACTTCAGGATGTTCCCGCTCAAAGAGCTTCGAAAGCACCATCCCGGGACCCACCTCCAGGGCCTTCCGCACACCTTCCCCACAGAGGACATCCATAATATCCTTCCAGCGAACCGGCGCAACGAGCTGCTCCACAAGGAGGTCCCGAATCCTTCCTGGATCGCGCTCAAAGGCAGCCGTCACGTTGCTCAGGTAGGGATAACGGGGCGGACGGATGGTGACCCCCTCGAGGACCCGGGCAAAGGCTTCCCGAGCTTTCTCCATGAAACTGGAATGGAACGGAGCACTCACACGGAGCTCCATGGCTTTCTTTCCTCGCCTGCTGACCTCCTCAAGGACTCGGGGAAGCAGCGATTTTTCGAGAGAGAGCACAACCTGGTCTGAGGAGTTGATATTGGCAATCTCGACCTTCCCCTCTCCCCTGAGCACATCTACTATCTCCTGGACTTCTGACAGGGAAAGGCCCAGGACGGCCACCATGGTTCCCTCCCCTAAGGGAGAGGCCTCTTGCATAATTTCCCCACGCCGCCGCACCAGGTACACAGCCTCGTCGAAATCGAAACTCCCCGCACAAAAAAGAGCCGAATACTCCCCAAGGCTGTGCCCCGCTACCACGTCAGGAACAAGAGGAATTTTTCGCAAAAGAAGTGCACTGAAAGTGAGAATAGCTGGCTGGCTGTTTTTCGTGAGGTTCAGCTCCTCCTCAGGCCCTTCAAGGCTCAGCCGGAGCAGATCAACCCCACAGATGCGGCTGGCCTGCCCGAAGAGTTCCTCCACCAGAGGGGCATCCTCTTCGAGCCACTCCCGCAGCATGCCCACCTTCTGAGAACCTTGACCCGGAAAGAGGAAGGCTACTTTCATGAATCCCCCACCCGCTTCAGCCGCTCGAGGGTTGCCCAGAATTCCTGCATAATGTCCTCTATGACTTTTCGAACGGGTTTCAGGTCGCGAATGAGACCCGCCACCTGACCACACATAACGGATCCTTCTTCCACATTCCCACAAACCGCGGCTTCTCTCAGCTTTCCTACCCCAAGGGCCTCCACAACCTCTCGGGGGGCACCGCTGAATTCAAGCTCCTCGAATTTCCGGGTAAGGCGATTCCTGAGACACCGCACCGGATGACCGGTAGAAAGACCGGTGACGACCGTCGAACGATCGTGGGCTTTAAGGATTGCTTCCTTGTACGCCGGGTGGACCTCACACTCTTCGGTACAGATAAAACGCGTCCCAAGCTGTACCCCTTCTGCTCCAAGGGCGAAGCAGGCCGCCATACCCCGCCCGTCACCAATGCCTCCTGCTGCGATGACCGGGACTCTGACGGCATCCACCACCTGAGGCACAAGGCACAGAGTGCTTATCTCTCCTACATGACCGCCCGACTCGTTTCCCTCGGCGATGATGGCCTGAACACCATACCGCTCAAGCCTCCTGGCCAAAGCAACAGAAGCCACAACGGGGATGAGGATGATTCCCAGACGGGCGAACTCCTCCACCAGAGGACCGGGATTCCCTGCACCGGTGGTAACTACCGGAACCCGCTCTTCCTTCACCACCCGTACCTGGTCCTCAATGTGGGGAGAAAGGAGCATGAGGTTCACCCCGAAGGGTCGATCCGTAAGGGAACGAACGCGTCGGATCTCCTCCCGGAGTTCCTCTCCGGTCATCCCCCCCGAGCCAATGATACCCAGTCCTCCAGCTTCTGAAACCGCAGCCACCAGGGGAGCCGTCGCCACCCAGGCCATACCCCCCTGGAGGATAGGGTACTGAATGCCAAGAAGTTCCGTGACTCTGGTTCTCATGGTTCACCCTTTCTCAATCCTCAAGAGAAAAGCAGGACAGACGTTCCCGGATTTTCTCCAGGATGCCTCTCTCCACAAGTTCCTTGGCTCGTAGAATGGCGCTTCTAATATCTCGGGCCTTAGACTTCCCGTGGCAAATAAGGCACACTCCTTCGACTCCAAGGAGGGGTGCACCACCGTATTCACTCCGGTCCAGCCGCTTCCAGAGCGACCGGAGCCGCTCCTTCGAAGCAGCATCTTCAATCTCCCGCTCCAGAAGCTGGGCAATAAGCTCAATGAGCCCCTCCCCAAATTTCAAAAGGGCATTCCCTGTAAATCCGTCGCAGACGACGACATCCACTGTTCCATCAACGATGTTCTGTCCCTCGGCATTCCCCACAAACTCGAAATTCAGGCTGTTCCGTCGCTCCTTGAAAAGCTGGTACGCCGCTTTTACCACCTCGTTTCCCTTTCCTTCCTCCTCCCCAATGCTCAAAAGACCCACTCGGGGACGGGAAACACCAAGAACGATTTTGGCATATTCTGCTCCCATAATGCCAAAGTGGAAGAGGTGCTTGGGCTTGCAGTCGACGTTTGCCCCCACGTCAAGGAGCACACAGTACGAGCGGGTGTTGGGGATGAGGGCCGTGATGGCTGGTCGCTCCACCTCTGCGACATGCTTGAGACCAAGCCACGCCGCCGCCATGACTGCTCCACTGTTCCCCGCAGAGATGAAGGCATCAACTTTTTTCTGCGCCANAAGCTGGATACCCCTGCAGATGCTGGAGTTCGGCTTCTTCTTCACCGCCTCGGCAGGATGCTCCTGCATGGAGATGACCTGTGGAGCATCCTCAATGGGAAAGTCCTCTTCCTGCATGGAGAGGGTCTCGTACAGGGCAAGGAGCTCTTCTCTGGGGCCAAGCGCCACGAGAGTGTACTCAGGAGAATAGGCCTCCTTCAGGCCCTTTGCAATCTCCAGGGGGGCAAAGTCGCCACCCCACACATCCACCGCAATCCTCATTGCCCTTCCCCGTTACTCCTCAACCTTGAGAACCTGTCTCCCTTTATAGTACCCACACTCAGGACAGACGTGATGGGGAAGCTTGGGCATGTGGCAATGAGGGCAACTCACAAGATGGGGTGGATGGATAACCCAGTGTGTTCTCCTTTTGTTCCTTCGACATCGCGAGGTTTTATTCGTCAGATTCGCCATGCTTGAATACCTCCTCTATTCTGCGAGGTCAAGGTGTAGGATAGTATAGAACAATTTCTGCTCCTTTGCAAACGCCTTACTCTGGTTTCCAGTGCCTGAGCACCACAAGTCTTGGGTCAATCTCCTGCTCTTCGCAGTGGCACTGCACCTCGTTCCTGTTCCCTCCACACACCGGGCACAACCCCTTGCAGTCAGGGCGGCACAGAGGCTTCATGGGAACGTTGAGGAGGACGATTTCCTGGATCTCTTGGGTGACATCCACATAATTCTCTTCCTCAGTAAAATACCGGATTTCCACAGTCTCCTCTGCCTCTGCTTCGAAATCCGAAGGACGCGTCAGGCGGCTGGCATTGCGAAGCTCCAAGCGGAAAGGAATATCCATAGGGTAGAGAAAAGGTTCAAGACATCGGGCACAGTGCAGAAGAAGGGCCGTTCTCAGGCGGCCCTCAACAAGAATCTCCGAACCACAGTTCACAAGGTGGACCTCAATCTGCACCGGCTGGGTGAAGAGGACATCCTCTCTCCCCAGACGGACGGAGGGGAAAACTTCCTCTTGAAGGTCAAAAAATGTCCGTCCTGTGCCCTTTTTGACCTCCCCAATGTACAGTTGCACACTCTTCACCCCATTCCCCGCGCAATTCGCCAGGTATCCCGGGCGATCACAAGTTCCTCATTGGTGGGGATGACCATCACCTGAACCCGAGAATCGTCCCGGCTAATCAGAGCCTCTTTTCTCCGCACGGTGTTTCGCTCATCGTCAATGAGAATCCCAAGGTGCTCAAGGCCCGAGCAGATGGACTTTCGAATGTAAGGGGAGTTCTCCCCAATTCCTGCAGTGAATACCAGACCGTCGAGTCCACCGAGAATAGCGTAGTACGCTCCGATGTACTTTTTGGCCCGGTAGGCAATGATGTCGAGGGTAAGACGTGCCCGGTGATTGTGTGGTGCTGCATCCTCAATGTCCCGGGTGTCGCTGCTTATTCCCGAAATTCCGAGAACCCCGCTTTTCTTGTTCAGGATTTCCTCCACTTCCTTCGCCGAAAGGCCTTCCTTCTCCATCAGAAAGAAGACAATTGCCGGGTCAATATCGCCACACCGGGTTCCCATAACCAGGCCCTCTAAAGGGGTGAATCCCATGGAGGTATCGATGGATTTTCCATGGAGGATGGCGGTAAAGCTCACCCCGCTACCCATATGGCAGGTGATGAGCCGGAGCTCTTCAAGGGGACGGCCCATCATCTTTGCTGCTCGCTCCGCCACGTACCGGTGAGAGGTTCCGTGAAACCCGTACCGCCGGATGCGGTACTTCTCGTAGTATTCGTATGGAATAGCGTAAATGTACGCATACTCAGGGAGCGTACCGTGGAAGGCGGTGTCGAAAACCGCCACCTGCGGGACCCCGGGGATGAGCTCCTGGCAGGCCTCAATGCCAAGGATGTTGGGAGGATTGTGCAAAGGCGCAAGGTCCGCACAGGCCCGAATGGCTTCCAGAACTTCATCGGTGATCAGCACCGAACCGGTAAACTTCTCGCCTCCGTGGACAACCCGATGCCCAACGGCATCGATTTCTCCAACACCAGAAAGTACCTGGGTTTTCCCAGAAGTCAAAGCGGCAATAACGAGTTCTAGGGCCACACGGTGATTCGGCACAGGTCGCTCTTCGACGAAGGTGTCAAGGGCTGACCGGTGTTCCAGGCGAGATCCTGAAATACCGATTCTCTCCACAATCCCCCGGGCGACCACCTCATAACGGTCCTCGTCCTCCATCCGGAAAAGCTGGTATTTGACGGTCGAGCTACCGCAGTTCACCACCAGGATGTTCAAGGTCCATCATCTCCCCCCTAAAACTGAGTCTGGAGAACAGTGACCGCAATCTGGTCAACGATATCTTCAGCCCTGCACCCCCGGGAAAGGTCATTCACTGGCTTTGCCAGACCCTGGAGGATTGGTCCAATGGCTCTCCCCTGAGCCAGGCGCTCGGTGAGCTTGTAGCAGATGTTCCCTGCATCAAGGTCGGGGAAAATCAATACGTTGGCTCTCCCCGCCACCGGGCTTCCCGGGGCCTTTCTTGCCCCCACCTCCGGAACGAGTGCCGCATCTCCCTGGAGCTCACCATCAATAAGGAGATCTGGAGCAAGGTTCTGGGCAATGCGCGTGGCCTCCCGCACCTTATCTACCCGGCTGTGCCTGGCACTCCCTTTCGTTGAGAACGAGAGCATAGCCACCCTTGGTTCCCCTCCCACCAGAAGACGAAACGTCCGGGCAGTGGTCACCGCAATGTGGGCCAGCTCCTCGGCAGTGGGGTCGGGGTTGAAACCACAGTCAGCGAAAAGGAACACCCCGTTCTCCCCATACTGAGTATTGGGGAAAACCATGAGGAAGCAGCTTGAGGCGAGTTTGACACCCGGAGCGGTTTTGATAATCTGCAGGGCGGGACGGATCACATCAGGGCTTGTGAACACTGCCCCTCCCACAACACCGTCGACCTCTCCGTGGAAAAGCATCATACAGGCATAGTACATGGAGTTCTGGAGGAGTTCCTCCGCCTTTTCGAGTGTAACCCCTTTCTCCCGGCGAAGTTCAAAGAGCGACTGGACATAGGCTGCCCTCTTGGGGTCTTTCTGGGGGTTCCGGATTTCTACTCCCTCAAGGCTTATCCCGAAAGCTCTGGCCCTCTGACTAATCTCCTCCTCGTCGCCAAGGAGCACAATGGATGCGATGCCCTCTTGAGTTGCGAGACTCGCAGCATGGAGCACCCGTTCGTCGTGTCCCTCAGGAAGAGCAATTTTCTTCCCGAGGCCCCGCGCCCTTCCCCGGATGCGAGCAAGAATGTCCATAGCGTCTCATCTCCTCTGGCGAATTTTATCTGGAAACCGAACTGAATTTCTCCCGAAGCCGTCGTTCCACCCCCGGGGGGACAAGGCCCCGCACACATCCACCAAAGCGGGCGATTTCTTTGACCACCGTGGAATTGAGATACGAGTACTCGGTACTCGTGGGGAGGAAAACGGTTTCAATTTCCGGAGCCATTTTTCGATTGGTCAGGGCAATCTGTGTCTCGTACTCGTAATCGGAAATGGCACGCAAGCCCCGCAGAATAACCCTGCAGCCCCGAGAGCGGGCAAAGTGTACGAGAAGCCCGTCAAAAACTTCAACTTCAACGTTGGGAAAATCAGCTACTGCTTCTTCAATCATGCGTTTTCGTTCTTCCGCGCTGAACAGGGGGACCTTGTTCGGATTCTGCAGTACTGCTACAATGAGGTGGTCAAAGATTCTCCTTGCCCGGTCGATAATGTCAAGATGCCCATTGGTGATAGGATCAAAACTCCCAGGGTAAATGGCTACTATCACCTCGACCCTCCATCCTCTTAACCTTTCAGCCTCCCAAAGACCAGAACGCTCTTCCCGTATCGCCGCACATCCTGGACTTCAAAAAACGAAACCCCCTCCTCCCGCCACTCCTTCCGGGAGCACCGGATGACCACAAGCGCATCGCCTATGACAACTCTGAAATTATACAACTTTTCCATGACTTGGGAAATATCGTAAGCAAAGGGAGGATCGAGAAACACAACGTCAGGCCTTTCAAGGTCCTGGGGGAGTTTCCTCGCCTGCCAGAAATCCCAGCGCACAACCCGAGCTCGGTCCTCATATCCACAGAGGGTAATGTTCCGTCGCAGAACCTGACATACCCTCGGGTTGCTCTCGAAAAAATACGCTCGTCGGGCACCTCGACTCAGGGCCTCAAGTCCCAGGGACCCACTGCCAGCGAAAATATCGTACACAATACTTTCAGGGAGCTTGTCCCTGAGGATTTCGAAAAGCGCCTTCCTGGCAACTCCTTGAATGGGACGGACACCACATCCCCCGGGAACAACGATTTTCCTGCCCCTTTTCTCCCCTCCAATAATGTGGATATACCCCATTAACCAACCTCCCCAAATTCCAGATAACGACCAAAACGCCGCTCTATTTCCTGCCGGAGCAGACGGTGTTCGGGCTTCTCGAGGAATGGGTCTTCAGCAATGATTCTCTCTGCTTCCCGATGAGCCTGCTCAAGAAGCGGCCAGTCTGCAAAAGGGTCAGCAAGATGAAACTCAGGTACCCCGTGCTGACGTACACCATAGAACTCTCCGGGACCCCGGAGACGAAGGTCCTCCTCAGCAATGCGGAAGCCATCATCCGTTGCCGTGAGGATGGCCATGCGCTTCCGGACGTTTTCCCCCGAGAGAGCGGCAAGGAGGATGCACACTCCTTCTTCGCTTCCCCGGCCTATTCTCCCCCGGAGCTGGTGGAGCTGTGCAAGGCCAAAGCGTTCGGCGTTCTCCACCACCATGACACTGGCTCTGGGAACATCGATACCCACCTCAATCACGGAAGTCGCTACCAGAACGTCAACGTCGCCCCGGGAAAACCGGTGCATGATGCCTTCCTTTTCCCGCGAAGGGAGTTTCCCGTGGATAACCTCTATGCGGAATTCAGAAAGCCACTTCTTCTGGAGCTCCTCGAACACTTCCTGGACATTGGCAATCTCCTCTTCGCTCTCCTCAATGGCCGGACACACAACATATGCCTGTCGACCTTCTCTGAGGAGCTTCCGTACACGGCTGTAGGCCTTGAAGCGTTCCTCAAGGGAAAAACAGAGCGTTCGTGTGGGCTTCCTCCCCGCCGGTTTCTCATCGACTACGGAAACATCAAGGTCCCCATAGAGCGTCAGCGCCAGAGTCCTGGGAATCGGCGTTGCCGTCATCACCAGGGTATGGGGAACCGTGGCTTTCTCCCTGAGCTTTGCCCTCTGGAGCACCCCGAAACGGTGCTGTTCGTCGACAATCACAAGACCGAGATCCGCAAAGGCAACCTTTTCTTCAATGAGGGCATGCGTTCCGATAACAATATCCACTTCCTTTTTCTGTATCGCCTCAAGGAGCTGGCGTTTCCCCTTCGTGTTCCCCCCTTTCAAAAGTCCCACCCGAACCCCCAGAGCTGCAAGAGGCTCCCGGAAGCGGGAGTAATGTTGCTCAGCAAGGATCTCAGTGGGGACCATAAAGGCCACCTGACGCCCGGTTTCGACCACTCGCAGAGCGCTGATGACCGCCACAATGGTCTTTCCCGAGCCCACATCCCCCTGAACCAGCCGGTTCATAACCCTGCCGCTTGCCAGATCTCGGGCGATTTCAAGGCACACCCGCTTCTGTGCCTCTGTGAGAGAGAAAGGCAAAGACCGAATGAAACGCTCTGCAAGAGGGGATTCCAGGGGGCAGGGGGGAACCTGGAGTGTCTCGAGGGTTCTTCTGCGGATTTTCAGACTCAGAGCAAAGAGGAGAAATTCTTCAAGGATCAGGGCAAGGTGAGCAGGACTCCGGCGGGCCTGAAGCTCCTCAAAAGAAGCAGCAGAAGGCAGATGAAGCTCCCGAATGGCCTCACGCTTTGTGGGGATTTGCAAACGTTCACGAAGAGCAGGAGGAAGGATTTCGGGAACTTCGTGGAGACAGGTCTCAAGAGCGGAGAGGATAACCGTCCGGAGCTTCTTGGGTGTTAAGCCCTCGGTGAGGGGATACACAGGAACGAGGCGCTCAAAATCGGCTGTCTTGAGCTTTCCCACCTCGTACTCAAACGCTGCCGTCTCCCAAGCTCCGAAGGCGTACCGGAAACTCCCTGATACCCGAACCCAGGTGCCTTTCTTCAGAACCTGGGCGAGATACCCCCGGTTGAAGCACACCAGGCGAATCTCTCCTGTTCCATCGCTCACGACAACCTTCAGCAGAGGACCCCGCCGGGTCGGCTCGATTTTGTGCTGCACCACCTGTCCTTCGATGGTCTCAATCCCCACACCCTGGAGGCTCCGAATCGGCTTGATTGTGCCCCGATCACGATAGGTTCGGGGGAAGAAAAAGAGGAGATCCTCCACTGTGAAGATTTCGAGGCGGTTTAGCTTTTTCTCCAGAGCTGGACCGACACCCTTGAGGTAACGCACCGGCTGGGCAAGGGAGGGGACGAACTTCCGGGATTTTGGTGACACCCCCTTTCCCGGTGCAGGACTTGCCCGGAGGGCGCTTTCAATGGTCAAAAGCAGGCGTCTCCGCTCCTCCCGAGAAAGGTCCTCATAGTTCTCAAGCTGCTCAAGCCATTCCTGCGGATGATTTCCTTCTTTCTGCAACCACCCTTTAAGAAATCGACTGAAACCCCCAAAAACCGAGGTGTTATCGAGCTTCTTCTTCTCCTGTTCGATAACCTTGAGGACCACTTCCTTAGAGCACCGCGCCATACCCTGTCCTCCCTCTCATTGTACAACCGGGAGAGAACTCAGAGAAGGCGCTGTCCGATTCCTGATCCGCCAAGGTACGCAGAGCGAACACGTTCATCGTGCATGAGGTCCTGGGGCTTTCCCTCCAAAGCCACACGGCCATTCTCGAGAATGTAGGCGTAGTTTGCAACCGAAAGCGCCTTGCGGGCGTTTTGTTCCACAAGGAGGAGAGAGACTCTTTCTTCTTCGTGAATCTGGCGGATAACCCGGAAAATTTCCTGGACAACCCGAGGAGCCAACCCCAGAGAGGGTTCATCCATAAGAATCACCTTTGGCCTTGAGATCAAACCTCGACCGATGGCCAGCATCTGCTGTTCCCCTCCCGAGAGGGTGCCGGCGAGCTGCCGGCGTCGTTCCCGCAAAATCGGAAAGAGCTCAAAAATCCACTCCTTACGCTTCTTCCGTTCGGCATCGCCCACCAAGTGACGAACCCCGTAAAGCCCAAGGAGGAGATTCTCTTCCACAGTAAGGGTGGGGAAAATCCGGCGGCCCTCGGGAACATGGGCAAGACCCTGGCGCAAAAGCTCAAAAGGAGCAAAGGAGCGGATGTCCCGACCACAGAAGAGGATTCTCCCCCGGACCAGGGGGAGGAGTCCCGAAATAGCCCGAAGAAGCGTGGTTTTCCCCGCCCCATTGGCTCCCAGGACGGCGACGATTTCCCCCTCTTGAAGCCTGAGGGTCACCCCCCGAAGCGCCTCCACTGCCCCGTAAGAAACCCGGATATCCTCAACCTCAAGAAGTGCTCCCAACCCACTCCTCCTCCTTCCCGAGGTATGCCTCGATAACCCTGGGGTGGTTGTAGACCTCCCACGGTGACCCTTCAGCAATCTTGCTCCCCATGTCCATGACGCTGACCCAGTCCGAAATCCCCATCACGACGTTCATATCGTGCTCGATGAGGAGGATGGTGATGCCTTCCTGCAAAAGCTCCTGCAAGAATCCCATGAGCTCCTCCGTTTCCCTCTCATTGAGCCCCGATGAAGGCTCGTCGAGAATAAGGAGCTCCGGTCCTGTAGCCAAAGCTCTGGCGATTTCGAGGTACTTCTGCCTGCCGTAGGGGAGATTCCGGGCCAGCTCATTCCGGTATTCCCACAATCCCACCCGGTATAGCCAGTACGCGGCTATCTCCATGAATTCCCGCTCCTCCCGCAATTGAAAAGGCGTGCGAAGGACAGCGGGAACAATCCCCGCCTTTCCACGGCAGTGGCGACCCATCAGGACGTTTTCAAAACAGGTGAGGGAGGGGAAAAGACGGATGTTTTGGAAGGTACGGGCAATACCCCGAGTCACCACAAGATGAGGCTTCAGGCCAGTGATGTCTTCCCCCTTGAAGAGTACCTTCCCCTCGTTGGGATGGTATATACCGGTAATAATGTTGAACAGGGTGGTTTTCCCCGCTCCATTCGGACCGATGAGGCTCGTAACCCTTTTAGGGTACACCACAAGGTCATACTGGTTTACCGCCACAAGACCCCCAAAGCGAAGGGTGACCCCCTGAACCTCAAGGAGAGGACAAGGATCGAGTTCGCGAGGTTGAACCGGGGAACGTTCCTCTAGGGAAACTTGCCCCATTCGCACCGGGGATACCTTCTCCGCAGAGAACCCCTGCACATCTAAACCATCGAGCCCCAGGATTTCCCTCTTTCTGGGAAGAAGACCACCGGGGCGGAAAATCATCGTCACCATAAGGGCCAAGCCAAAGAAGAGGAGGCGAAAACTTGCAAAACGGCGAAAAACCTCGGGGAAGACAACCACCAGAGCCGCTCCAAGAAGAACACCGGGGAGAGAACCAAGACCTCCAAGGAGAACGATGCAGAAAAGCAGGGCGGATTCCATGAAGAGGAAACTCTGGGGCGACACCACGGCCATTTTTGCTGCGTAGATGTTCCCCGCAAGACCTGCAAGGGCCGCTCCTAAGGTAAAGGCCAGGAGCTTGTACGCCCGCACATCGATACCCGTAGCTTCAGCAGCAACCTCATCCTCCCGAATAGCATTCCAGGCACGGCCTATTCGGGACCTCTGGAGGCGCAAAAGCACAAAAGCTACGAGCGCCACCACCGCCCAGACAAAGTAGTAGAACTGCGTGGGCGTCTGAATCACAAAAGGACCAAAGGCGGGAAATCCCACACCCGTGATACCGTTGGGGCCGTTGGTGATACCCCAGGGGTTGTTGACGATGATGATGCGGACAATCTCCCCAATACCGATGGTGACGATACAGAGGTAATCCCCCCGAAGATGAATCACCGGAGACATCACAAGGTAGGCAAACCCCGAAGCAACAAGAGCACTCACGGGAAGGAGTAGCAAAACCGGTATATTCAGGGTAGTGTTCAGAATAGCTGTGGTGTACGCCCCAATGGCGTAGAAAGCAGCGTGACCGAGGTCGAAAAGCCCCACTTCCCCCAGGACGACGTTGAGGCTGAGCCCCAGAAGACCGTACAGTCCTACGAAAAATCCCACATCGACCCAGTAATCATTCACAAAGGGGAGAAAAGGGAAGACGGAAACAAACCCCCAGAGGAGAATAGGAACAAACTGCTGGAATCGACCTTTCCTGACGCAGGAAAGCTCCATACCCATCGGACTACACCTTTTCTGCAACTTTCTCACCGAGGATTCCCGTTGGCCGGAAAATCAGGACCAGGATGAGGATTAGGAAGGTAAATCCGTCCTTCCAGGCCCCTCCCCCGGGGACGTACCCTGCAAGGAGCGTCTCAACAACCCCAAGGAGCACACCCCCCACCATGGCGCCCGGGATGTTGCCGATGCCTCCGAGAATGGTGGCAGTAAAGGCCTTGAGTCCGTAGTTCCACCCCATGCTGAACTGAATCGACCGGTAGTACATCCCGTTCATGACCCCCGCCATCCCTCCCAGGGCTGGCCCCAGGGCGAATACAAAGAGGATAACCTTCCGAACGTCGATGCCAAGGAGGGTGGCCATCTCCCGATCCAGGGCCGTTGCCCGTACTGCTGCTCCAAACTCTGTCTTCTCCACAATCCAGTACATCACAAACATCACCCCAAGGGAGAGGAAGAGAATCACCACCTTGAGGAGCGGCAAAGACAGCCCCAGAAACCTCAAAGAGGCAGTAGGAACAAGGCCGCCTGGATACACCTGGAAGCGTGGCCCCCAGATGGCCATGATGGCGTTCTGGAGGAAAATGGACATACCAAGCGCAGAAACGACAAGGGGAAGACGTCCCGCCCGATAAACCGGCCGATAGGCCATCCGCTCGACGAGAACCCCCGCTCCAGCGTTGGCCAAAAAGGCGAAAAGTATCGCCCCCAGCACGCCCCACCAGAGCCCTGCCCGTTCTGTGATCCATGCTGCTCCCCACACAAGGAAGGTGTACCCCAGGTAACTCCCCAGAGTAAAGAGGTCACCATGGGCGAAATTGATAAGCTTCATGACGCCATACACCATGGAATACCCCAGAGCCACAAGGGCGTAGAACGATCCCACCATTACCCCGTTTACGAGCTGTTCGAAAAATACCTGCAATCCTGTCCCTCCCGGATTCCCCCAGGACCCACCGGGAAGACCCGGTGGGGGAAACCTTAGGGTTTAAAGAGCTCAAGCTGTCCTTTCTCGTTGTACCGGTACATGGCGTAGGGAACACCCTTCCGGTCTCCCCGCTCGGTGAAGACAATAGGACCGGTGATGCCTTCGGCATTCTCCATCGTGCGCATGGCCTGGGCAATATCGTCTGGCTTTGTGGACTTCGCGTTCTCTATCGCCTGTGCGAGGGCAAAAAGGGCATCGGCAGCGTAAATCGGCCAGGGGGAGGAAGGGATGTCCCCGTACTTTGCCCGGTAGGCTGCAAAGAATTCCTGAGCTTTTGGAGTATTGAGATCCTGGGGAAGGGGCTCCTGGGTCATAAAGGTTCCCACCACGTACTCAAGACCTGCGATACGGACAAAGTCCTCATTGGGTACGGCATTGCTCCCCACAAAGGGCACAGTGATGCCCATCTCCCGGGCCTGCCGGACCAAAAGCCCTGCCTCGGGGTAGTAGGCGGTGTAGTACCAGACATCGGGATTGCTCTCCCGGAGCTTCGTCAGCGCCGCACTGTAATCCTGTTCTCCGGGAGTGATGGCGTCGTAGTACACGATCTCTGCCCGACCTTCTCTGATGTACGGTTCAAGGTACTTCTTCGTTTCCTCAGCCACGCCTTTCCCATAGGTCTGGTTGTCGTGCATGATGGCAATGCGCCGCCACCCCATGGTCTCAACAGCAAAGCGGGCGAAGAACTCACCCTGAGAGTCATCCCGTCCACAGGTCCGGAAAAAGTACTGGCGCTCTTTCCCCATGGTGAGCCGTACTGCTGTTGCTCCGTAAGCCACACACACCACTCGGTTCCGTTCGTAAAGGTCTGCGGCGGGTTCGGTTACCGATGAGCCATAACTGGCAATAGCTGCCACGACCCCCTGGGAAATGAGCTTCTGTGCTGCCAAAGCACTGTCCCTGGGGTTAGAGGCATCGTCGGCCACAACAATCTCCACAGGACGACCGAGAATGCCTCCCTGCTTGTTGATAAGCTCTGCCGCAACTTCTACACACTGCCTGGCCATTTGCCCTTCAATGGCAAAGCTCCCCGTTATGGGAGCCTGAAGGCCAATACGAATGGGCTCCTCAGCGAAAACCTGTCCCCCAAAGAACACAGCACCAAGAACAAGAAGCATCACGATTCCTTTGCTTTTCACCTGGCTTCCTCCTTTCCTGAGGTTTTTGCTTCCTGAGAAGCAACGATTCGGATTCGGAAGAAGGACTTCTTTCCGACCCGAAGAACATCCCCATCCTTCAGCGGAACATCCTGATCCACCCCGCTTATACGCTCGCCGTTGAGGTATACACCCCCCTGCTCAAGACAGCGACGTGCCTCGCTCTTTGACTGGAAAACACCCGTTCTCTGCAGGAGCTTCATAATCCAGAGCTTCCCCGCAACGAGCTCAGACTGGGCAATGCAGAGGTCCTGAGCGCTCTCAGGACAGGCTTTCTGGGAAAATGCCCGCTCGAAATCCTCAAGGGCCTTTCTCGCCTCCTCCTCCCCGTGGTACAGGCGAACGAGCTCAAAGGCCAGCTCTTCCTTCCAGACCTTCGGGTGGAGTTCTCCCCGCTCGCAGGCCTCCTTTTTCTTCCGAACCTCCTCAAGAGGAACATCGGTGAGGAGGACAAAGTACTTCTCGATGAGGAAATCGGGAATGGACATGACCTTCCCGAACATCGAGAAGGGAGGTTCGTTGATACCGATGTAGTTCCCGAGGCTTTTGCTCATCTTCTCCACACCATCGGTCCCTTCAAGAAGGGGCATGGTGATGATGACCTGGGGCTCCTGACCAAACTCCCGCTGCAGGTCTCGCCCCACAAGGAGGTTGAAACGCTGATCTGTTCCTCCAAGCTCCACATCGGCCTGGAGTGCCACAGAATCATACCCCTGCAGAAGGGGATAGAGGAATTCGTGGAGCCCGATGGGCCTTCCCTCTCGCAGGCGCCTGGAAAAATCTTCCCGCTCAAGCATCCGGGCCACGGTGAAGCGAGAGGCAAGGACAATAACCTCCTCCAGGGTGAGCCGGGAGAGCCAGGTGCTGTTGAAGGCAATCCTCGTTTTCTCAGGGTCAAGGACTTTGAAAACCTGTTCCGCATAGGTCCGGGCATTCCTCTGAACTTCTTCTTCTGTGAGCTGCCGCCGGGTTTCCTTTTTCCCCGTCGGGTCGCCAATGCGACCCGTGAAATCACCAATGAGGAAAACGACCTCATGCCCCAGCTCCTGGAACTGCCTGAGCTTTCGAAGGGTCACGGTATGACCCAGGTGGATATCGGGAGCACTGGGGTCAAAACCCTCTTTCACCACGAGTTTCTTCCCCGTCTCATAGAAGCGGAGGAGCTTCCTCCTAAGGTCCTCAAGGTCGATGATTTCTTCCGTACCACGCTTGAGAATGGCAAGGTCCCTCTCAACTTGCTCAACATACTGTGTCAACGTCCTTCACTCCTTTCGAAATCCCCGCTTCAAGAGCGCCACAAGGAGTGGATACCCCAGCCCATAACAGGCCACAGCTTCTCCAAGGAGGATGTAGGAAGCCGTCACTCCGTAAGGAACTCTAAAGAGGAAAGCAAGGTACGCGGCAACTCCAAAGCCATTGACGAGAACCGGAGGGAGGGGGGCAAGGAGAGGATGACGCACACGAGAAGTCCAAAAGGCGGCAAGGAACGTGCACAGGGTTCCAAGGGAAAAGTCCCAGAATCCCAGCCCACCCAAAACGTTCGCCACAAAGCACCCCAGAGTCAACCCCCAGATGGTCTCGGGAAAGAGGTAAGGCAGCACCGTCAGCGCTTCGGCAACACGCACCTGAACAGGACCATAGGCGAAAGAAGCAAAGGGAGGAAGCACAACAAGAAGAGCGTACAGCGCTGCCACAAAAGCTCCACGAGCAAGGCTTCTCATTCCGCTTCTCCCGGTTTTGTGGTACCATATCATGGCAAATATTATACCAAGAACGGTTGAAGCGATGAGAAGAGGAAACAGGAAAAACACCCGGCTTCTTGCCCTGGCCTTCATAGCCGGTCTTCTTGCGGGAGGCGCGCTCTTTGGAGGCATGCTCTTTCCCCTTTCGGAAGACCTGAAGACCATCTCGACCCGCCTCGAAGATTTTACGCCCTCGCTCACCACAAGGGTCTACGACATCCGGGGGAGGCTCATCGGGGAATTCTTCACCGAACGGCGCGAATACGCCCATCTTGAGGAAATCCCTCCCCTTCTCCAGAAGGCTTTCATCGCCAGCGAGGACCAGAACTTCTTCCGCCACCCCGGGTTGGACCCTCTCGGCATCCTCCGAGCGCTGTGGCAGAACCTGCTCAACCTCAGAGTCGTCGAGGGGGGAAGCACCATCACCCAGCAGCTCTCCCGAAGCCGTTTCCTCGACAATCGGAGGAACCTTGAGCGAAAAATCAAAGAACTCCTCCTTGCCATCCTCCTTGAGCGAAGGTACACCAAGGAAGAAATCCTCGAGGCCTACCTCAACCAGATCTACCTGGGGCATGGCGTATACGGGGTGAAAGCAGCAGCTCGTCTGTACTTTGGCAAAGACCTGGCTGACCTCACCCTTGCAGAGATGGCCATGCTTGCAGGAGTTGCCCGGTCCCCCTCGTACTTCTCTCCGTACATCGACTTCTCCGCGGCCCAGAGACAGCAACGGCGGGTCCTGCGGCGGATGCTGGAGTGTGGTTTCATCACCCAAGAGGAATTCGAAAAAGCCCTTTCTGCCCCCATTGTGCTCTCAGGTCTTGAAAAACGTGCCTCCCTCTGTCCGTATTTCCTCGACCACCTTCTCAAGGAGCTCCGCACAACCTTCGAGGACTGGCAGATCTTTAGCGGCGGCCTCAAAATTTACACCACACTTGATGCCGACATCCAGAAGGTTGCCAACGAAGCCCTCAAAGAAAGCGGATACCAGGGAGCGATTCTCTGCATTGACCCCACAAACGGGTACATCAAGGCCATGGTGGGAGGACGAAGCTACGAAGAGAGCAAGTTTAACCGGGCGACTCAGGCACACCGGCAACCAGGGTCAACCTTCAAACCCTTCATTTACGCCGCAGCCCTCGATAGTGGTTTCACCCCAAGCAGTATCCTTGTCGATGAACCCTTAGAGTTTCCAAACGGCTGGAAACCCCAGAACTACGAGCGAATTTTCCGGGGGCCGATGACACTGAGAGAAGCCCTGGAGAAGTCCGTGAACATCATCGGGATTAAGCTCCTCCAGGAAGTGGGCATCGACAAGGTCATCCAGTATGCCAGAAAAATGGGCATACGGAGTAACCTCAGGCGAGACCTGTCACTCGCCCTGGGAACCTCTGAACTGACTCTCCTTGAACTCACCACGGCGTACTCGGCCTTTGCCAACGGTGGGATGGTTCCTGAGCCCCTGGCCATTCTCCGGGTGGAGGATACCGCAGGTCACGTTCTCTATGAGCGAACTCCAGTGGTGCGACGAGCCCTTTCGCCGGAGACAGCATACATCATGGCCCGTCTCCTCCAGGGGGTCATAGAACGAGGAACAGGAAGAAGGGCAGCCATCGGCAGACCTGCGGCAGGAAAAACCGGGACCACCGAAGACTTCATCGACGCATGGTTTGTGGGATTCACCCCCAACCTGGTGTGTGGGATTTTCCTCGGGAACGACGACCGGAAACCTCTGGGACCTCAGAAAACGGGGGGTATCATCGCTGCTCCCCTCTTTGCCCGGGTGATGAAGGAGGCCCTGAAGGACACCCCACCTCATGACTTCTCTTGCCCCGAAGGAGTGGTGGAAATCGCTGTGTGCCTGAAAACCGGCCTTCTACCCTCACCCTCCTGCAAAACCGTTGTGCTCCCTTTCAAAAGAGGAACTACTCCCCAGACGGTTTGCACATCCTGCCCCTGACCTTATGTTCGGAGGGTGACTACCGTAACCCCAAGCCCTCCCTCCTCAGGCCGACCGGAACGGAACTCCTGAACATAGGGGTGGCTTCGCAGAAACTCGTGCGTGACCCGCCGGAGTTTCCCTTCGCCCTTGCCATGAATGATGTACACAGTGCTGAAACCAGCAAGAATTGCCCTATCAAGGTACTTCTCAAGGACGGCAAGGGCCTCTTCCGCTTTAAGGGCTCTGATGGAGACCTCATTGGTTATCCGTTCCCGGAGAGTGAAGGTGGTGATGGGGGTCTGTGGAGACTCCTGAGGAATCTCCTTCTCCGCTCTCCTCAAACGCTCCGGAGTTACCCGGACTCTTCTCTCCCCCACGACAACGAGAACTTCACCCTTCTTCGTATCAACCTCAAGAACAACCCCCCGGCCCAGAGGATCAACAAACACCTGGTCTCCTGCCTGGAACTCCTGAGGTTCTTCCTGCTCTTCTTTGAGACTTTCAAGCCACTGGCGCTCCTCCCGGAGGAGTTCTTTGAGTTCTCCATATTTCCCTTCATCGAGCGCTCTTGCTTTCCGCAATTCTCCCACAAGACGCGCGACTTCTTTCTCTCTCTCCCGCAGACGGGCTTCCCACTCCTCCCTCAGAGCCCTCGTCAGGCGTCGACGCTCCTCTTCAAGAGCTTTCCTGATCACTCGCACTTCTTCCTCACGTTTCTCAAGCTCAGCAAGCCTTTCATGGAGTTCGCCGAGTTTCTTCCGCATCTCTTCCCGCTCCCGGGAGAGAGAGAGCAAAAGCTCGTTGAAGGCAACCTCCTCCCTCCGGAGTACCTGTCGTGCCCCCTGGATAACCTCCTGGGGAAGGCCAACCCGTTCCGCAATCGTGATTCCATAGCTTCCCTCAACACCCCCCACCACAAGGCGATACGTGGGCTGCAGGGTATCAGGGTCGAAGGCAAGGGAGGCAGGAAGGACACCCTCTCCCCGAAGGGCATACTCCCGAAGAGCTGGAAGATGGGTAGTGGCAATGCACATTGTACCCTTCTTTTTCAGGTACTCAAGAAGGGCAATGCCAAGCGCCGCGCCCTCGTGGGGGTCTGTACCCGCCCCGAGCTCATCGATGAGAAAAAGGCTCCGGGGTCCAGCCTTTTGCAGTGCGGCCTTCAAAAGCACCATCCGGGACGTGAAGGTGCTCAGACTACTTTCCAGGTCCTGATGGTCCCCGACATCCACAAAGAGATAGTCATAGAGGGGGATGGAAGAACCTCGTGCGAGGGGGACCGGGATTCCGGAGAAGGTGAGCGTCACAAGAAGCGCAAGCGCCTTGATGAGAACGGTCTTTCCTCCACCATTAGGCCCGCTGACAACCACGATGCTACGGCCCCTGGCAACTTCAAGGTCAAAGGGAACCGCCCGTTCAAAAAGCAAAGGGTGTCGCCCTTCACGAATGCGCAGCGTTTCCCCTCCAACCTCGGGAATTTCCCCCTTCCACTGCTCCCCAAGCTTCACTTTAGCCCGAAGGAGGTCAAGTTCCACAAGGCTTTCGAAGGTCTCTCGAATGGCCGAAGACAGTGGCCGCAGTTTTTCAGTAAAGGCGAAAAGGATGCGGGAGATTTCTTCTTCCTCAAGGGTTTTGAGAACCTCAAGCTCGTTAGTCAGTTCCGCCACGGCCCATGGTTCGATGAAAAGCGTGGAACCACTTGAGGAACAATCCACCACAAATCCCCTCAGCGCACTCCGAAACTGAGCTTTCACAGGAAGAACATACCGACCCTTTCGCAGAGTGTATAGCGGTTCCTGGAGATACTTGGCGATTCTGCTATCCTGGAGGATGCGATGGAGAACCTCCGCAATCCGGCTCTGGACCTCTTCCTTCCGTCTTCGGATGTTCCAGAGTTTCTCGCTCGCCGTATCGAGCACCTGCCCATCCTGAGAGAGAATCTTCTCCGCATACCGCAGAAACCCTGAGAAATCCTGAATGCTCCGGAAGTACAAGGAAGAAATCCGGGGATACTTCTTCTCTACTCCCCGTTCTTTCAGGAAATGGCGGATACCCCGGCTCATGAGAAGGAAACGGTATACTTTCTGTGCTTCCTCAAGCGAGAGACGGGCGCCGGGAAGACGCAGGATTTCAAAAACCGGACGGAGGTCGGGAAACTCCCCAAAGGGGATGTCACCGTCAAAACGGATGAGGTCCCTGAGTTCCCGCATCGCTTCAAGGTGCAAAGGAAGCACTTCTGGCTCCAGAGGAAGAAGCGCCCTGGCCCTTTCCCGTGTTGCAGGGCAAAAACAGAAAGGGACCAGAAGCTCGAGGATTTTCTCGTATTCAAAGCTCGCCAGGGCACCTTTCGAAACTTCCATCGCCTATGGATGCTCCTTTCTCAAGCCACGGCCGTAAAAAGGCAATCTGGGGGAACTGAGTGGCAAAACGCTCCACATAACGAATCGCGGGCAGCGTGCAATCCTGGTAAAACTGAGAGCGAGCAATGCCCTCCTCGAGGAAACTAAGGTACGCCACATTGGCCACAAACACCGTAATGACGAGAATCCAGAGCATGCCCTTCAAAAGCCCCACAAAGAACCCAAGGAGAGCGTCAACCCAGAGGATATCAAGGTGCTCAAAAAGCCGGCGCAGACGGAGCCCAAAGGAGGAGAACACCATCACCGTGGGAAGGAAAATAAGGAGGAATCCGATGATTCCAAGCCAGGGACTCTGCCACCCAAAACGAGTATGGAGAAACTCGCCGATTGCAGGAAAGTACCGGAGGCCAAGGAGAAGACCAACCACAAGCCCAACAAACACCAGGAATTCTTTGCTGAATCCCCGGAGCGCACTGCGCACTGCGTTAAGGACAAGAATACCAAAGCACAGCAGGGTGTACCAGTCACTCATGGGAGAGAATCATCTCTTCCCGTAACACCACCCTCCCCGTCTGCTTCAGGACCTCCTTGAGTTTCTGCACCCATCTCCCGACTTCCTCATCCTCAAGAGTCCGGTCCGGAGCTCGGAATACAAGACGAAAAGCAAACCCCTTCTTCCCAGGTGGGAGGGGGTCACCAGAAAACACGTCGAAAAGAACAAATTCCTCAAGGGCCATGCAGCTACGTTTTGCTTCCTCAGCAACGAGCGACGCCACAAAAGCCCAGGGGGTAGATGCATCCACAACTACCGAGATGTCTCGGGAAACAGCAGGAAAAGCAGGCAAGACAAAATCCTTCACCGGAAGGTCCTGTCTCCAGGTGGCGAGGCCCTCGAGGCGGATTTCGAGATAGTACACTTCCCCCTCAACATCGTGCTTGCGCAGGAAAGCAGGAAGGACCTTCCCACCCCACCCGATAGGTTCTGTGCCCTCCTCAGGAGAGGGTACCACGAAAGCCTCTTCCTCATCAAAAACGGGGGAAACCCTCCCGGAGCAAACAGCACCGTACTCTACACCTGCAAGCTCTCCTATCTCCTCAAGGAACCCCTTCAGGGTAAAGAGGTCTAAAGGATCCTCCTTCCACAGAGCAGGCTGNGGAACATTCCAGAGAATAACGCCCAGGTGCTTTTCCTCCCGAAAATCCCCTTCTTTCCGGAAAAACACCTTGCCAACCTCGAAAAACCCTCTACTCCTCCTGCCCCGCCGGGCATTGGTCCGCACAACCTCGAAGAGGCTCAAGAAAAGGGAAGGGCGAAGGACAGCATGTTCCTGGGAAAGGGGGTTCAGTACCGCGACACACTCCTCTTTTCCAAAGCCAAGTACGTCCACGCTTTCCCCCTCAACCAAAGAAAGCGTCACCACCTCGTAAAGACCACGGTGGACAAGATGTGCTCGAATCAGGTTTTCCAGGGATTCCTCCCGGGGAACATTCCCGGGATCAAAGGGAAAGGAAGGGAAAGAGGAGAGAATCTTCCCGTACCCGTAAACCCTCCCTATCTCCTCGACAACATCGATGGGTTCCCGCACATCGGGACGCCAACTTGGGACACGAACACGCAGGGTTGCTCCTTCCTGAGCAACCTGAAAACCAAGCCGCTCAAGGATACGAATGCCCTCTTTTTGGGAAACTTCGCAGGAGAGCCTCTGCACAACGAGTTCCCAGGGTACCGAAATTTCCCACACCGTGAAGGGTGGCTGGCCACTCACAAGCCACCCTGAAGCCACCTCTCCCCCCGCTTCCTCCAAAAGCGCAAGTGCCCGGGACGCTGCCTGCATCACCCCCAGGGGGTCAACACCCCGCTCAAAGCGCGCCGATGCTTCCGTTCGCATCCCCAAAGCCCTGGCCGTTCTCCGAACGGAAACGCGGTCAAAGAAGGCTGCTTCAAGAAAAATTTCCCTTGTCTTCGGCCCCACTTCGGTATCCCGTCCACCCATAACTCCAGCAAGGGCGATGGGGCGGTCCGCATCAGCAATGAGGAGCATACCCTTCTTGAGTACCCTCTCTTCCCCATCGAGAGTCATGAGGCGCTCACCTTCTTCCGCCTCACGAACACGGACGAGATTCCCCCGAATGCGGGCAGCATCAAAGGCATGGAGCGGCTGTCCCATCTCGAGCATGACGAGATTCGTGATGTCCACGACGTTGTTGATGGGCCGCATACCCATGAGGATGAGTTCCTTGGCTATCCAGAACGGCGAGGGTCGCACGGTAATTGCAGTGACGTACCTCCCAGTGTACAGCGGGCAGAGGTGCGGCGCCTCGTTTTCAAGACGAAAACCATGGTGGATAGGTTTCTCAGTGTAGCGCACCTCAGGGAGTACCAGGGGAATATCGCAGTGAGCCGCAAGCTCCCGAGCCAGCCCCAGAACCGAGAGGCAGTCCCCGCGGTTTGCGGTAATCTCCACTTCGAAAACCACGTCATCACCAATGAGGGCTTCGTAAACGTCATCACCCTCTTCAAGGAACGGAGGGAGAGGCAGGAGGAAATCGAAAACCTCCCTCGCTCTTTCCCCCCGTACAGGGAGAAAAAGCGGAGTATGGTTCTCAAGTCCTACGAGGACCCTGCTACCGGTCTCTGGAACACCGGAAGTGTGAACCAGAACCCGGAAGGTGTGTTCTCCAAGCTTTACCGTGCAGTGGGTCAGCGGACCCTCACAACGCGCCTCCACGAGGGTACCAGCAAGCAAAGGGCAAAGGAAGAGGTCCCGTGCCGAAAGAACCTCCTCCACCACAAACCCCTGGTTCAGGAAAATCTCAGCAACCTCCTCGGGACGAAGAGAGAGTTCAGGAAGGAACCGTTTGAGAATCTGATACGAGACACGCATATGCTACCCCAGACCCTTGAAAGCACTCAAAAACACAACGTCGTTCTCAAAGAACCACCGGATGTCAGGAATGCCGAATTTCAGCATGGCGATTCGCTCCACCCCCATACCGAACGCGAACCCCTGAACCTTCTCCGGATCGTATCCCACGTTGCGGAACACCTGGGGATGCACAAGACCGGCCCCCATAATCTCAAGCCATCCTTGCCCCCCACAGGACCGGCATCCCGCTCCCTGGCAGATACCGCAGGAAATGTCTACTTCCGCGCTCGGCTCGGTGAAGGGGAAATAGCTGGGACGGAAACGAACCTGTCGCCTTTCGCCGAAGAGGCGACGGGCGAAAACCTCAACGGTTCCCTTAAGGTCCCCCATGGAAATCCCCGGCGCCACCACAAGCCCTTCGATCTGGTGGAACACGGGACTGTGGGTGGCGTCAAAGGCATCCCGACGGTAACACCGCCCAGGAACAATAACCCGAAAGGGAGGCGTAAGCTTCTCCATGACCCGTATCTGGGCAGGGGAGGTGTGTGTCCGCAGAAGGAAACCTCCTCCGAGATAGAAGGAATCCTGAGCATCCCGGGCAGGATGATCGGCAGGAATGTTCAGAGCCTCGAAGTTGTAAAGCTCGGTCTCGATTTCCGGCCCCTCTTCCACGCGAAACCCCAGAGAACGGAAAATAGCGACAATCTCGTCCATGACCAGGCGCAGGGGATGGAAGGCTCCCACAGGATGTCTTCGCCCTGGAAGACTAAGGTCGACGGACTCTCGTCTTCGCTCCTTCTGGGAGAGCTCTGCCTCCTTCTTCCTGAGGCGCTCTTCAATAAACGCCTTGACCTCGTTGAGCCTCCGTCCGACAATTCTCCGCTCTTCAAGAGGTAAGGTCTTCAATCGTTCCAGGAAAAGGGGGATCCGGCTTTTGCGCCCAGCGTATTTCCCTTTCACCCGGTTCAGGTCATCTCTCGTCAGGACCTGGGCCAGTTCTCCCTCAAAGTCACGAAGGTACTCCTCTATTTCCTCAATCATGCTCTTCCACCCTCAGGGTTGCGAAGGCCTGTCGAGGGTCATCGATAGGCCAGAGCAATCTGAACAAGCTCCCGAAAGGCCTCGGGATCCTCGATGGAGAGCTGTGCCAGCCTCTTCCGATTCACGAGAACCCCGGCTTTCTTCAGGGCACCCATGAACTGGCTGTACGTCATGCCTTCGTTCCGCACCGCTGCATTGATGCGGAGAATCCACAGTCGACGGAAATCCCGCTTGCGGTTTCGCCGATCACGGTATGCATACGCCAGAGAACGGATAACCTGTTCCTTTGCTCTCCGGTAAGCCCGGGAACGGGCACCCCGGTATCCCTTGGCCATCTTCATGATTTTCTTCTTTCTCTTCCGCGAGGCAACATTGGTCTTTACCCGCGACATGTGCGCCACCTCTCATGCGTAAGGGAGTAAACTCTTGATTCGTTTCGCCTCCACAGGAGTTAAAACGATAGTCTTGCGGAGTCTTCGTTTTCGCTTCCGTTCCTTGTGGGCAAGAAGGTGCGATTTCCCTGCCTGGGATCTCTTAATTTTCCCGTGAGCAGTGATTTTGAAACGCTTCGCTGCCCCCCTGTGCGTCTTCATCTTCGGCATGGCTTCCCGTCCTCCTCACTTCTTCGGTGCCAGAGTGACCGTAAGACTCGACCCTTCGCTCTTAATGTCCTGTTCTACCTTTCCCACTTCCTTTAGATCCTCGATAACCCTCCGGAGGAGTTCACGCCCCCGATCCTGAAACGCCGCCTCCCTTCCTCGGAACCGAATGGTCACCTTCACCCTGTTGCCTTCCTGAAGGAACCGGAGAGCGTTCCGGAGCTTGACCTGATAGTCATGCTCGTCGATCTTGGGGCGCATGGTGAGTTCTTTGAGCTCTGAAGCTTTCTGCTTCTTGCGGGAGAGTTTAGCCTTTTTCTCCCGCTCATATCTGAACTTCCCCCAGTCCATAATCTTGCACACCGGGGGGTTGGCATTGGGACCAACCTCAACGAGGTCAAGCCCTGCCTCTTCCGCCATCTGCAAAGCCTTCTTCAGGGGGACAATGCCAATCTGATGTCCCTCGGGAGAAATGAGCCGCACTTCCCGCGCCCCAATCTGATGGTTCACTCGATACCGTAACTCGATACGAATCGCCTCCTCACAAGCCTTCGTAGACGGTAGAAAAAAATACCATATTCTCCAAGGTTCGTCAACTCGCCTCTTCCAGGGTGAGGCATCCGGGGAAGTGGCAGGCCACAAAATGGCCTGGCTCTACCTCCAGGAGAGATGGCTCAACCATTGCACAAATCTCCTGAGCTCTGGGACAGCGGGTATGGAAACGACACCCCGGAGGAGGTTGCAGAGGACTCGGTACATCACCACTCAGAATGATGCGGACCTTTCGAACATCCGGGTCGGGGATGGGAACAGCAGAAATCAGCGCTACGGAATAGGGATGGAGAGGACGAGCAAAAAAGGCCTCTTTTGGAGCAAGTTCCACCACCTTTCCCAGGTACATGACGAGAATCCGGTGGGAAATCTGCCGCACCACAGCAAGGTCGTGAGAGATGAAAAGGTACGTGAGGGAGTACTCCTTTTTCAGTTCCTGGAGAAGGTCAAGCACCTGAGCTCGGACGGAGACATCAAGGGACGAAAGAGCCTCATCAGCGATCACCAGGCGGGGTCGGAGGGCAATAGCCCGGGCAATGCTGATGCGCTGCCTCTGCCCACCAGAAAATTCATGAGGAAAGCGACGAACATAGTCCCGGGAAAGACCCACCCGTTCAAGGAGCATTTCCACTTCTTTCCGCATGGTATCCCGGGGAACAACACGGTGTACCCTGAGCCCCTCTTCGAGGATAGCCTGGACGGTCATACGGGGGTTGAGGGAACTGAAGGGGTCCTGAAAAATCATCTGCATGTCCTTGCGAATTGGCCGCAGCTTTGCCGGAGGAAGCTTGGTAATATCCTGTCCGGCAAAAAAGATTCGTCCTTCCGTCGGCTCAAGGAGCCTGAGGATGGTCATTCCGAGAGTACTCTTCCCGCACCCTGATTCCCCCACAATTCCCAGGGTCTCCCCCGAAAAGACCTCAAAGCTCACCCCATCCACCGCTCTAATCCATCCCACAACTTTTTTGAAAACCCCTGCCCGGAGAGGGAAGTACTTCTTGAGGTTCTCAACGCGGAGCAAGACCTCACCGTTCCCCATGGCACACCTCGGAGAGCGCAGCATGATGGCAGTACACCACGTGCCCGTTGCCGAGAGCAATTTCCGGGGGTTCCGCGGTGCAGGCCTCATCTTCCAGGAAACAGCGACCCCGAAACCGGCACCCCTCGGGAAAATGGAGGGGATCCGGCACGAACCCCGGGATGCTCGCAAGGACCTTTTCGTCCACGTCGAGACGGGGCACAGAGCGCAAAAGCCCAAGCGTGTACGGGTGGCGGCAGCGCTTGAAAATGTCGTACTTCGTTCCCCGTTCCACCACTTTCCCAGCGTACATGACCACAACCTCATCCGCCATATCGGCAACAATGCCAAGGTCATGGGTGATGAGGAGTATCGCCATGCCAATTTGCCTCTGGAGTTCCCGGAGGAGCGCCAGAATCTGCGCCTGTATTGTGACATCAAGGGACGTTGTCGGTTCATCGGCGATGAGGAGCTTCGGACGGCACGAGAGTGCCATAGCAATCATGGCCCGCTGTTTCATGCCTCCTGAGAGCTCGTGAGGGTACTCATTCAGACGCTTCCTGGGCTCGGGAATGCCTACAAGGTGGAGCATCTCCTCCGCCAGAGCACGGGCTTTCTCCCGGGACACAGACTGGTGGAGAAGGATAGCCTCCATGATCTGGTCCCCTATGGTGTATACAGGGTTCAAAGCTGCAGAGGGTTCCTGGAAAATGATGGCAATGTCTTTCCCCCGCACTTTCTGCATTTCCTTCTCCGGGAGGGCAAGAAGGTTCTTTCCCTCAAAAAGCACCTCACCCCCTGCAATCCGGCCGTTCACCTCAACAAGGCGGAGGATAGCCAGGGCCGTCACGCTCTTGCCGCATCCGGACTCCCCAACCAGNGCCACAGTTTTCCCGTGGGGCACGGTGAAACTCACCCCATCAACGGCCCGGAGTTCCTGGCCCGCGTCGTTTTTGAAGTACACGCGGAGGTTGCGAACCTCAAGAAGCACAAGAACATCACCACCGGAGGCGAGGATCAAAGGCATCACGCAAAGCGTCACCCAGGAGATTCCATGCAAGGACGAAGAGCACCATAGCCCCTCCAGGGAAGGCNATCATATACCAGTACTTGAACGTGGCTCCGTACCCCCCAAGCATCCAGTTCCGGGCGTAATTGAGGAGTGCCCCCCAGTCAGCATACCCCTGAGGCGCCCCAAGGCCGAGAAAACTCAAGGCTGCAGCAGTGATCACCAGGGACCCCATGCGCATGGACGCCTGAATGAGCACAGGAAAAATGGCATTGGGGAGGACATGACGGAGAATAATGACCGTATCGCTCACTCCCAGGGACTTTGCGGCCAGGATAAATTGTTCCTCCTTGACCTGGAGGATATTCCCCCGGATGAGACGGGCGGGATACATCCAGCTGAAGACAATGAGCGCAATCATCACCTTATCAAGTCCCGTGCCGAGAACCGTGGTGAGCACCATGGCAGCCACAAGGAAAGGAATGGCCATAAAAACGTCCGTCACTCGCATGAGGATCTCGTCGAGAATCCTTCCAAAGTATCCGGCAAGAGACCCCACAAAAAGCCCGATGGCCGTTGAAGCAAGGGTTACGAGGATACCAATACGAAAGGCCGTACGCGTCCCCCACACGACACCGTAGAAAATGTCTCGCTTCCCAGCAACACCAAAAGGGTGTTCCCGTGAAGGGGGAAGGGGATCGGCACTCCAGGTCACCACGGGCATAAAGTATGGATCCCGCCCGGGCTTCGGAGGAGCAAGGAGAGGAGCAAAGAGTGCCACAACAACAAAAAGCCCGAGAAGGACAACACCCAGAACTCCAGAAGCATTGGAAAAGAGTCGCCGAAGCGCTTTTCTCGTCTCTTCCCGCATCACTCAAGCCTCACTCTGGGATCAATCAGGGCGTAGGAGAGATCCACACAGAGATTCCCAATGACCAAAATGAGACCGAAAAAGAGGGTTCCACCCATGATGGAAGCGTAATCAAGCTGCTGCGATGCAAGGGCGATGAAGCTTCCAAGACCGGTCCGGTTGAAAATCGTCTCCACAATGACTGTTCCGGCAAGGAGCCCGATCACCGTCTGACCAGACACCGTGGCCACCGGAATAAGGGCGTTTCTCTTTGCATGCTTGTGAATGACCACACGTTCATCAAGGCCTTTCGCCCGGGCCGTCCGAACGTACTCCTTGCGAAGTACCTCGAGCATAGAGGAGCGAGTAATCCGGAGGAGAAAGGCAAACTCTACATACGTGAGAGTCAACACCGGACCAGCAAGGTGCCGCAGTGCGTCAAGAAAAACGTCAAGCCGCCCGTTGAGAAGAGCATCGAGGGTGAGCATTCCAGTGAAATTCCGGAAGTACGGGGATTTGACGATTTCTTCAGCCCAGACGCTCAGGTTCCCCGGTGGGAACCACCCCAGCGTTCCGTAGAAAATCATGAGAACAAAAAGTCCAAAGACAAAATCGGGGAAGGACCACCCAACAACGGCAAAAATGCGCAACCCGTGGTCCAGAGGCCTGTTATGGTTGAGCGCTGCGAGAACCCCAAGAGACGTCCCAAGGAAAATGATGGGGATGGCGGCAAAAAGGGTGAGTTCAAGGGTGTACGGAAAACGCTTGAGAATTGCCGAAAGTACCGGCTCCTTCCCCACGTAGGACCACCCGAGATTTCCCCGGAGGACGTTCTTCAACCATCGACCATACTGGATAATCAGCGGGTCGTTGAGCCCGTAGAGTTCAACGAGCTTATCCACATCGGCTCCCTTCAGACGCTCGGGACTGTTAATGAACGTAGCCAGGCGCTGGTACGGACCAAGAAGGCCAATCATAAGGAAAAGGAGAAGAGAAATCCCAAAAAGCGTCAGAGGGAGAAAAAGGAGACGCCGAAGGATATAGAAAATCATAAGCGTGAGTGAGACCCCATGGGGACTACAGTCCCCATGGGGTTCCAGCACAGGGTCACCTCACTCTTCCTTCCAGATACCATCATAATTTGCCTCTCCAGGACGCATAGGGTTGAACATCCAGCCCTTCACCCAGCTCCGCATAACGTACCTCTTTCGGCTGGTACAGGGGCATGCCAAGGGCGTTTTCATAGGCGATTTTCTGGATTTCCTCGTACATCGCCTGCCGCTTGGTGGGGTCCGTTTCCTCAATGGCCTTCTCAATCAGAGTTCGAGGTTCTCTTCGGCGAATTTCCGGAATGCCTCACCCTGGCTCGTTCCGTACACGCCGTTACTGTGGTAATAGGTGAAGATGAAGTTGTGCGGATCCGGGTAATCGGCAAGCCACCCGATGATGAACGCCGGGAGCTGCCCCTGCCGATAGGCATCAAGGTAGGTTGGCCACTGGACCCCCTGGACCTCGATTCGGAACTTCGGGTTTAGCGACTCGATGTTCTCCTTGAGCATCTCACAGGCCGTCTGACGAGCTTCGTTCCCGGTGTTGTAGAGAAGCGTCAGCTTAAAGCCCTTCTCCCAGAGCTCGCCATTCCAGGCTTTCTGGAATTCCTCCTTTGCTTTCTCAAGGTCAAAAGGATACATGGGGAGGCTTTCGTTGAATCCCAGGAGTCCTCGCGGGATGACCGAGGGAACACGATACCCGTAGCCCTTGAGAACCTGTGCGATGAAAGTATCGTAATCAAAAGCATAGGAAAAGGCTTTGCGCACATGGACATCGCTGAAGAAATCTGGAGGAATACCTTCACCGTCGAGCTTCCCGCTCCCGAGGTATTTGCTGTCTTTGGCTACCGTCCAGTTGAAGTGGAGCGCCGTGATGGTGAGACGGGAACCCTCCCGTACCACCACTCCGGGGATACCCTTCACCTGGTCCAGGTACTGGAGGGGCGTGTAAATCTGGTCCGCATCTCCTGCTTCAAGCATGGAACGTCTCGTGCTCCACTCATCAACTCCCCAGATGATGACCTTGGCGAGTTTCGGCTGCTCTCCCCAGTACTCGTCATTCCGCACAAGAACAACTTTTTGCTGAGTCCTGTCCCACTCAAGGAGTTTGAACGGACCGGTCCCGATAGCCTTTTCGTAGAGAGGGCTTTTCTCCTTCTTCCAGTTGTGGTATTTCCACCACCCATCGGCCTGGCCATCCCAGAGACCCAGGGAAATACAGGTCTCCTTATCGAGGATTGCGCTCCAGCTTGAGTTCTGGGCGAGGATACTCAGGAAAGGCGCAAAAGGCCTTGAGAGGTGGAAAACCACATTGTCCCCCTCGACTTCAATAACAGGATCAATATAGGTGTTGTAGAAGTCGATGAGCTTTTGCCGGTACTCTTCACTCTTGAGGTTGCCCTCTTCATCAACCATCTCGCTCCAGGGAACGCCAACCTTGTCCGCGACGAAATCCTCAAGGGTCTCATAGCCAAAGAGGGCTTCGATGAGCATCCACATGGGCCCTGCGTAGGGATCGAAGAGGATACCCCGCTCGAAACTGTACTCCACGTCCTCAGGGGTGAGTTCGTTCCCGTTGTGGAACTTCACACCCTTACGGATAGGGAAAACGTAAGTCTTCCCCTCATCCCGAATGAGCCCGTTTTCAACGGTGGGAACCTCCGTTGCCAGGCGAGGGACAAACTCAGTGACGCTTTCGCCTTTGTAGGCGATGAGGTTTTCGTACACAAAGCTAATTACTTCGCCGCTTGCCGTATCGTACGCATAGTGGGGGTCAAGGGTATCCGGCTCCCCGATACTGAGGTAAATGTACGTATCGGGATTCTTGACCTCTGCGAAGGCAGGCAACACACTCAAAAGAGCAAAAAACACGCAACCAAGGATGACCAGAAACCTTTTCACTCCTCGCACCTCCTCACTTCAGTCGCTTCAAGCGGGGATTGGGGATAATCCCCGGAATTCTCCCGCGCTTGGCCACGTTCTGCCCTGCAACCTCCTTGATGTCCATAGTCATGTCGATGGGTGGAGCACTGCTGATGTAGCTCCCCACCCCAAAAACATCCGCTTTGTCTCGCAAAAGGGCAATCTTCTCCGGATTGAGCCCTCCCGAGACGACAATTTTTACGTGAGGGAAACCCGCCTGTCGCAACCGCTCTCGGACCTCTTCCACCAGAGCCGGGGTAACCCCTCCTCGCTCATCAGGGGTGTCCAAGCGAACCCCAGAAAGCCTCTCCCCCAGGACTCTGGCCACCCGGAGAGACTCCTCGGCTTCATCCTTGAAGGTGTCCACAAGGATGATCCGGGGGAAACGTTCCGGAATAGCCTCCTCAAAGGCCTTAGCCGTAATGACCGTGTCCCCCACAATGAGGATGACCGCATGAGGAATTGTTCCTCCTGGCTCTTTACCGAAGAGCTTGGCCCCCAGGATGCATGCCGCTCCATCCACACCTCCCACCAGAGCTGCACGCTCAAGCACCGGAGCCACCGCGGGATGCACGTGACGGGCACCGAAAGAAAGTACAAGCTTCTCCCCGGCAGCCCTTTTGCACTCTCTGGCTGCCGTTGCCCACCCAGAGCTGTGGGCAAGGATTCCAAGAAGAGGTGTTTCGAAAATCCCAAACTCCGAATATGGTCCTCGGATGCGCATGATCACCTCCCTTGCAGCAAACTCTTCCCCTTCCTCAAGCCCCCAGATTTCGACATTGCTTCCCGAAAGCAGATTCAGTACCTCTGAAACCCCACAGAGGACGCCGGGACGGCGGGGAAAAACCTCAGCAGTCACCACAGTGTCGGCAAGCTTCAGGTGGCGGAGGATTTCCTGAGCCGTCACAAAATAGACGTCTGTGGTGTACCCTTTCTGGATTTCCTCGTGAGTTGCGGAATAGAAAAGCCTTCCCTTCTCTACTTGAAGGGCCTCAACCTCTTCAAGCGACGAAAGCCATGGCCGCCTGGACATTCCCTCTCCCTCACCGGACAAGGAGCAGTGAGAATACCAGCGAAAGCACCATCAGGGCGACACCAAAAACAACGGTGAGTTTACTCAGAATCGGGAGAGCTCGAAACTTTGCACTCCGATCCGCCCGGGTCATGCCTCCAAAGATTCCTCCACCAACGCCAGATTTCCGGGGCTGGAGGACGACAACAAGAATGAGCGCCACAGATATCACAATCTGGACAACCATCCACCCTTCCATACCTCAAGCTCCTCCACGCTTTCTCAGAAACGCCCGCTCCGTCTCTTCCACGATTTTCAGAAACTTCTCCGGGTCGAGACTGGCACCCCCAACAAGTGTCCCATCGATGTTCTCCTGAACCACAAAGTCAAAGACGTTCTCTGGTGTGACGCTTCCCCCATAAAGTATACGGATACCCGATGCCACCCCCTGACCGAATCGACTGGCAAGTTCCTCACGGATAAACCGGATAACTTCCTCAGCATCCTGAGGGGTTGAAGCCCTGCCGGTGCCAATGGCCCATACCGGCTCATAGGCAATCACCAGAGATCGTGCCTCCTCAGGAGCAAGATGGGCAATACCCTGAAGGAGCTGCTCCTGCACAACCTCCCGGGTTTTTCCCGCCTCCCGCTCACTCAGGGTCTCACCCACGCAGAGAATGGGGGAAAGGTGAAAGCTGCAGAGCGTCTTCACCTTCCGACCCACCTCTTCAGAGGTCTCGCGAAAGATATGCCGTCGTTCCGAATGCCCCACGATCACATACCGGCACCCAATTTCCTGTAACATGCGGGCAGAAATCTCCCCAGTGAAGGCTCCCTGGACTTCCCAGTGGACATTCTGTGCCCCAAGCTGCACCGGAGTCTGGGAAAAGCGGTCCCGCAGCACTGGCAAAGCCGTGAAAGGCGGGCAGATAACGACCTCAAGGCCCTGAAATTCCCGCATTCTGGCAAGGAAAGCCTCGGCGTACGCCGAGGCTTCCTCGATGGTCTTGTGCATCTTCCAGTTCCCGGCAGCAATTAGCGTGCGATTCATGAAGCTTCCCTCTCACCGCATCATGTACTGGGCAAGGTCCACAACCCGGCAGGAGTACCCCCACTCGTTGTCGTACCAGGCGAGCACCTTCACCATGTTGCCGATGACCTTGGTGGAAAGGGCGTCAACGATGGAGGACTCAGTGGTGTGGAGGAAATCCATCGATACCAGAGGCTCCTCGCAGTACGCCAGAATACCCTTGAGCTCACCCTCTGCCGCTTTCTTGAGGGCTTCGTTCACTTCGTCTTTTGTAGGTTCCTTCTCCACCACTGCCACAAAGTCTACGATGGAGACATCGGGTACCGGAACACGAATGGCCATACCGTCGAGTTTTCCTTTGAGGTCAGGAATGACCTCTCCCATGGCCACCGCTGCACCGGTTGTGGTGGGAATCATGGACATAGCCGCAGCCCGGGCTCTCCGAAGGTCCTTGTGGGGGAAGTCAAGGATAACCTGGTCATTGGTGTACGCGTGGACAGTAGTCATGAACCCTCGCTGGATCTTGAAGTTCTCGTGCAGCACCTTCACCACTGGTGCGAGACAGTTCGTGGTGCACGAGGCATTGGAGACGATGTGGTGGTTCGCCTTGTCGTACATCGTGTGGTTCACACCCATCACAATGGTCACATCAGGATTCTTGGCCGGCGCAGTGATAAGAACCTTCTTTGCTCCTGCCTGCAGGTGCAGCGAAGCACCCTGACGGTCGGTGAACTTCCCCGTAGACTCAATCACAAGCTCCACACCAAGGTCCTTCCAGGGCAATTGAGCCGGGTCCTTCTGGGCAAAAACTTTGATGACCTTCCCGTCAACAATCAGCGCATCATCGGTGGCCTCGACTTTGTTGGGAAGGGTCCCGTGGACGGAGTCGTACTTCAAAAGGTGCGCGAGGGTTTTGGCACTCGTCAGGTCGTTCACAGCTAAAACGTCTATGTCGCCACCAACCTCAAGAATTCTGCGAAACACCAGTCGTCCGATTCTTCCGAATCCATTGATCGCAACTTTCATTGCTTCTACCCCCTTTGTTCCCGGAATGAACTAAAGCACTTTATCATACCCGAATTCCTGAAATAAAGCAAGAAAAAAGGGCACCGTACGGTGCCCTTTTTTCTTGCTTTGCACCTCATATGATGGCCCGTTCGGTGTTGACATCGAAAACGTGCATCTTGCTCGTATCCACCACAATCTTCATGCTAGCCCCAACTTCCGTATGGGTCTGCATGTCAAGAACGGCAACAATGGTGTGCGGACCAGAGGTGAGATAGATGATTTGCTCGGAACCCAGAGGCTCAATGACATCCACCACGGCGTCGATGACATTGCCATCGTCCCGCAGCATTTCCCTCGAGACTGCAAGGTCGTACACATCCTGAGGACGAATACCAAAAGTGACTTCCTTGTTCACGTAGGGTTCAAGAGGCGCTTTGTACTCTGCCGGTACTTTGATCTTGAAGGATCCTCCGTCAAGGATAAGGGTATCGTTCTCCTTCTTGAGCACCACATCGAGGAAGTTCATGGAAGGAGTCCCAATGAAACCAGCAACGAACTTGTTGATGGGTTTGTTGTAGAGCTCAAGAGGAGTTCCTACCTGCTGGACCACTCCGTCCCGCATGACCACAATCCGGTCCCCCAGGGTCATGGCCTCCACCTGGTCGTGGGTGACGTAAATCATGGTGGTCTTGAGGCGGTCGTGGAGCTTGGCAAGCTCTGCCCTCATCTGCACCCGGAGCTTAGCGTCGAGGTTGGAGAGGGGCTCATCGAAGAGGAAAACCTTGGGGTGACGGACAATGGCTCGACCAACAGCCACACGCTGCCTCTGACCACCAGAGAGCTGCTTTGGCTTCCGGTAGAGGAGCTCCTGAATCCCCAGAATCTCCGCGGCCTCCTTTACCCGGCGATCGATCTCATCCTTGGGGAACTTGCGAAGCCGAAGACCAAAGGCCATGTTGTCGTAGACGTTCATATGGGGGTAAAGCGCGTAGTTCTGGAAGACCATGGCAATGTCCCGGTCTTTGGGGGGGACGTCATTTACCAGAACGTCGTCGATGTAGATTTCACCCTCATCCACTTCCTCTAATCCCGCAATCATCCGAAGCGTTGTGGTTTTCCCGCACCCTGAAGGACCAACGAGAACGACGAACTCCTGGTCTTTGATCTCAAGGCTCACGTTGTTCACCGCGATGACGTCTCCGAACCGCTTCACCACGTTCTTCAGAGTCACACTCGCCATTTATGTTCCCCCTTTTTCACCAGAATGAAACTGCGCACAGGGAAACTCCCTAAAAGACATTTTAAAAGATTGTTTACATTCTGTAAACCCTTTGTATAGGTCCACATCATGTGGGACACTCGGAAAGTCCAGTATCTCTCAGCTCCTCCCAGGGCTCCTCTCCCCAAGCTCCAGTGTGGTCTTTTCCTATTCTCCACCTCTTCCGTCCGCTTTTCGCGGTGGAACCTCGTGTTCCAAGGTCCACCTCGTCCTCGGAGGACCAGAGAACCCTCCCGGAAGGTTCGGTTGCACCGTTCCACTATCCAGGGATGCGAAAGACCCTGGGGAAGGTGAAGAATCTGATGCCGTGCTCCTGCAAGGATCCTCAAACTCCCCCGTAGCATGCACTCCCTCCAGTACCTCCTGGTTTGAGCGGGAAAGGGGTACCTTTCGGAGTTCCTCGAGGAACACCCTGGAAAGATTCTCGTGGCTTGAGCATGGAGGGAGGAATAGGCCCACCGCAAGACGAGATCTCCGGCAGGAATTCCCTATACACCTTTCCAGGAAGGGGACGGATGTCCAGAGTGTCGATGGCGGCAAGATCCCGGGGGATACCACCTTCGGAGTCTTGAGGCTTTCTCTGA
>APCU01000003.1 GCA_000347575.1 Candidatus Caldatribacterium saccharofermentans OP9-77CS
CGAGCTTAGCAATGGCATCCCTTGTGGGGAAGCTCAAAAGGCAGAGGATCTCCAGAATATGCCTGAAGCATCCTTGTTCCCTTTGTGCTCCCCTTATACAGGTGCAGGGCCTTTCTTCTCTTAGGGTTTTCGACACTGAGTCAGGATACAGGNCTCTCTNCCTTTTTGTCTNCCCGCCGCAGGTCTCTGTGAACCTATCCACTCTTCAGGTCATGTGGATTTCTCCTGGAACCTTTCTGCTTCTTTCTCCAGAGCTTTCAGCCGACGGTACACCTCGCCCTTGGAAATGGGAGGCGAACAGTAACTCCCAAGCTCCCGAAGTGAGGCATAGGGGTAACGGATTCGCAAAAGCGCAATCTCTCTGAGCTTCGGCGAAAGCAATTCCAGAGGGAGGTTCCGAATTTTCTCCCGCTGACGCAGTGAAGACTGGATGGTCCGCTCAAGGTTTGAGGTAGTGTAATTCACCCAGCGGGTGAGGTCATTGACTGTCTCTTTCTCCACACGAAAGCGTTCGAGTTCCAGGCGACTCCGGAAGGCCCCAAGGTACCCCAGGAAAAGACCAATAACCTCCGCGTTTTTGGTGTAGAGGTGCCATTCGCTCTTGACCTGGCGGCAACGAAAGGGTATCCCCTGAGCTTTGAGGGTTTCCTGGACAAGGAGCGCCCACGCCTTTGAGGAGAATCGAACCTCGAGCTGGTAGCTCCGCAGAGGGTCTCCCACGTATCCCCGGAGCTCAAAAACCCCCCGGATAAAATCTGCGGCAACCTCTTCCTTGAGGAAATCAGCAAGGACGGAGACATCGTAGAACCCGAAATCCGCAAGGACTGCTTCGGAAACGCCGATTTCCAGGTGGTAGAAAAGTCCTGAGTGAATACCCCGTTCCTTGGAACGTCCAAGCTCATAAGGTGCAAGAGGGGAGAATTCCCTCTTGAGGACCAGACACTTCTTCAGGGGAGCAAGAGAGGGGTGTGAGAGGCGAAGGAAAAGCCCTTCTTCTCCCTTGCGGATCACACCGCTCCGCAAAAGACCGGCAAATTCCGCCCTTCGCCGTTCTCTCTCGGAAGGGAAAAGGGCACAGAGCTCATCCTGAAGAAGAGCCCGAAAGTCCATGCTGGTAGACCTCTTGAAGCCGCTCTTTGAGACGGGCAATAACCTCCCGGGGGATCCTCAGGCGCCTGCCCACCTCCTCAGGGTCCGCTTCACAGAGTGATCGCAAATCCTCAAAGGCGGCAAGAATCTTCTCCCGCCGCTTTGGCCCAATACCTTCCACCTCCTCAAGGAGTGAACCAAAGGACTTCCTGTTCCTCCGCACCCGGTGGAAGGTCACGGCAAAACGGTGTGCTTCGTTTCTCACCCGTTGCAGGAACTGCAGAACCTCGGAGTGAGGAGGAAGCACAAGGGGTGGAGTTCTCTCGGGAAGGTAAATCTCCTCAAACTCCTTGGCCAAAGCAAGCACCGGACAGGAAACGCCAAGTTCCCGGAATACCCCAAGCGCCACGTTGAGCTGCCCCCGTCCCCCATCAAGAAGCAAAAGGTCCGGAAAGTCCCTTCCTCCTGACTGCAAGCTCCGAAAATGCCGGACAAGGACCTCCCGCATCATGCCGAAGTCGTCGGGATGGCCCTCACTCCTCACGATGAACTTTCGGTACCTTTTGGGGTATGGAACCCCATCAAGGAAGGCCACCACTACTCCTACAGCCTCTTCACCCTGAAAGGTGGAGATATCCACACCTTCCACAAGGCGGGGGAAAGAGGGAAGTCCAAGGAGGTCCTGAAGACCCCGAAGGAGCTCGGTTGACGCTCGCTCACGTTTCTTGCGTCTGAGCACCTCCGCCTCAAGGCTCCTTTGGGCGTTCTCCAGAGCCAGAAGCATCATTTCCTCTTCCTCACCACTGCAGGGAGGGGTAACCGTAAAGGGGAAGAACTCGCTGAGTTCCTGGAGAACCTCTGGGTGTTCCACCGTTACGCATACCCTCCTGGGAAAGTGGAAAGCGTGGAGATATATCTGTTCCAGGAACTCCCGAAGGAGCGCTTCCTTACTTTGCCATCCCGAAGACGAGGCAACAAAGCTCTCGCTCCCGATGAGCCTTCCCTGGCGAACACGAAGCACCACAAAAAGCGCGACCCCTTCGTCACAGACAACCTCCACAAAGTCAATGTCTTCAGGCTGCGAGAGGACCAGGCGGTATCGCGTTGCAACCTTCTGGAGGGCCTCAAGCTTTTCCCGGTAGTAGATGGCCCGCTCAAAATCCAGAGCATCTGCGGCTTTCCACATCTCGTCCTCGATCCACCGGGCAATCTCCTCGTATTTTCCATTGAGGAAATCCATGGCCTTCCTGAAGTTCTCCTGGTACTCTGCCCGGCTCATGCGACCCATACAGGGAGCTCCACAGAGGCCAAGCTCAAAATCGATACAGGGCCGACGGAGAGGGAAAGAAGACTCAGGAATGGTACATCCCCGCAGACGAAAAATCGATCGGAGGAGCTTCAGGCCCTCTCGGGTTTTTCGGGAATCCGTGAAGGGTCCAAAGTACACCCCCTCACCCCCGGTTTTTCTCCGGGCAAAACGAACCGCAGGGAAATCCCCTTTTGTCTCGAAAAGGATATAAGGGTAACTCTTGTCATCCCGTAAACGGAGGTTGTAGGGAGGACGGAAACGTTTGATCAGGTCTTCCTCAAGGAGGAGCGCTTCGTGTTCGTTCCCCGTCACAAAGTACTGCACCGACGCAACAGCTTCAAGCATTCCCTCTTTGAGAGGGGAAGAAGCCCGGTAGAAATGGGACTTCACCCTCTTGAGGATGTTCACGGCCTTCCCGACATAAAGGACCTGACCTCTATTGTCCTTCAGGACGTATACCCCGCATTCCGCAGGGAGGCAGTCAAGGTCCTCCCGTTTCACCTCAAAGGGGACATAGTTCTTTCTTTCGGTCAGCCTGCAGCACCTCTCTCAGGAACTGGCCTGTATAGGAGGAGGGAACCTGGGCGACTTCTTCCGGAGTTCCCTGAGCAACGATGTAGCCACCCTTTTCTCCCCCCTCAGGACCCAGGTCAATCAGGTAGTCACACGATTTGATGACATCGAGGTTATGCTCAATGATGAGCACGGTATTCCCTCGGTCCCGAAGTTCAAGCAGCACCGAGAGGAGCTTCTCAACATCGGCAAAGTGTAGCCCCGTGGTCGGTTCATCAAGAAGATACAGGGTTCTTCCCGTTGCCACCTTCCCGAGTTCCCGTGCGAGCTTTACCCGCTGTGCCTCCCCACCGGAGAGGGTTGTGGCTGGCTGCCCGAGTTTGATGTATCCCAGACCAACCCGCTGGAGCACCTCGAGTTTGCGCCGGATGGTGGGGATGTGTTCAAAGAACCCTATAGCCTCGTCAACACTCATGTCCAGAACATCGGCGATGTTCTTCCCTTTGTACTTGATGTCGAGCGTCTCCCTGCCGTAACGTTTCCCCTGGCACTGCTCGCAGGTCACAAAGACATCCGGGAGAAAATGCATCTCGATTTTGATGACACCATTCCCCTGACAGGCTTCACATCGCCCACCCTTGAGGTTAAAGCTGAACCGTCCCGGTTTGTACCCCCGGGCTCTGGATTCCGGAAGCTGGGCAAAAAGCACCCGGATATCGGTGAAAACTCCGGTATAGGTAGCAGGATTTGAGCGAGGGGTTCGCCCAATCGAGGACTGGTCGATCACGATGACCTTATCGATGTACTCCACACCTTCAATGGCATCGTGGTCTCCAGCAACCTCTCTGGACCCGTGGAGGATTCGAGAAAGTCCCCGGTACAGGATGTCGTAAAGGAGCGTGCTCTTCCCCGAACCGGAAACCCCTGTGATGCCCACAAGAAGCCCGAGGGGAATTCTTACCGTGATGTTCTTGAGGTTGTTTGCCCGGGCACCTCGCACCACAAGCCATTCATCTCCTGGAGGCTTTCTTCTGGCAGGCACGGGGATGCACCTTCGACCGCTGAGATAGAGTCCAGTAAGACTCTCAGGATTTTCCATGATTTCCTGGGGTGAACCCGAGGCCACAACTCTTCCACCTTTTTCCCCCGCTCCAGGACCAATATCCACCACAAAGTCTGCGTTCCTGATGGTTTCGGCATCGTGTTCCACCACGATTACTGTGTTCCCAAGGTCCCGAAGCTTCTTCAAAATAGCGATGAGCTTCTGATTGTCCCGGGGATGGAGACCGATAGTGGGCTCATCGAGGACGTAGAGAACCCCCACAAGACCGGAACCAATCTGTGTTGCCAGGCGTATTCGCTGTGCTTCTCCGCCAGAGAGGGTAGCAGCAGAGCGATTGAGCGTCAGATACTCAAGACCAACTTCCTTCAGAAAACCCAGGCGAGAACGGATTTCCCGCAGCACCGGTTCTGCGATGACCGCCTCATTCCCGGAGAAGCTAAGGTTCTCGAAAAACTCAAGAAGTTCCCCAATGGTCAGGCGGGAAAGGTCTCCAATGGAGAACCCCTGAATCTTCACCGAAAGGCTTTCTTTTCGGAGGCGGTCTCCCTGACACTCAGGACACACCCTGGTTGAGAGGAACGGGGCAATCTCTTCCTGCTCCCACCAGTCCTGGGCGCTGGCAAGCTTTCGCTCAAGAATGGGGATGATGCCCTCGAAAACGCCATCACCGTAGAGGATGAAATTCCGCTCCTCTTCGGTGAGATCCCGGAATGGCCGGTTGGTCGGGATGCCCCGTGCAGCGAAAGCCCGACGAATCCGCGCTCCCCAGTAGCTCTCGGGATCCAGATGGTCCCAGGGAACAATGGCTCCCTCGTCGATGCTTTTCGAATAATCGGGCACCACAAGGTCCGGATCCACAAAGGCAAGAAACCCCAGACCACTGCAGCGAGGACAGGCGCCGTAGGGGTTGTTGAAGGAGAACATCCGGGGAGTAATCTCCGGGAAATTCACTCCACAGTCCACGCAGGCGAAACGTTCGCTGAAAAGGAGCTCCTTTACCGCCCCTTCCTCCCATATCCCAACCTTGAGCACACCCTTCCCGTAGCGAAGGGCAATTTCCACGGAATCGCTCACCCGGCGTTCAATATCCTCTTCAATGATGATCCGGTCAACGATGAGGTCGATGTCGTGTTTTTTGTTCCGGTCAAGCTCTATGCTCTCCCACTCCTCCAGGTCAAAGATTTCCCCATTGATGCGAACCCGGGCGAATCCGTTTTTGAAAAGGTCGGCAAGGAGCTTGCGGTATTCTCCCTTCCTTCCCCGTACCAGAGGAGCCATGATGAGGACCCTGGACCCCTGGGGAAGGGAGAGGATTTCGTCGGTAATCTGCTGCACTGTCTGGCGAGCAATGGGCTTCCCACACTGGGGACAGAAAACCCTGCCGCACCGGGCGAAAAGCACCCTCATGTAGTCGTAAATTTCCGTGACCGTCCCCACAGTAGAACGGGGGTTATGGGATGAAACCTTCTGATTGATGGCAATTGCCGGGGAGAGCCCTTCGATGGAGTCTACATCGGGCTTCTCCATTCGCTCCAGGAACTGCCTGGCGTAAGAAGAAAGGGATTCAAGATACCTCCTCTGTCCCTCGGCGTAAATGGTGTCAAAAGCAAGAGAGGATTTCCCTGAACCGCTGAGACCAGTAATGACCACGAACCGGTTCCGGGGAATCTCAAGGTCCACGTTTTTCAGGTTGTGTTCTCGTGCCCCGCGAATGACAATCTTACCGTCCTGCATCGTTCTCGCCCCGGTGCAGTGCCCGCTTCTCTTGCAAGGAACGCAAGCGGAAAATCTCATCCCGCAGGAGAGCAGCCTTCTCAAACTCCAGGCGTCTGGCTGCTTCCTTCATCTCCCGGGTCAGCCGATCAATGAGTCGCTCAAGGTTCTCCTCGCTCTCCTCGAGCTCCTCCACAAGAAGACAGGCTTCCTCTGCCTCCTTAGAGAGGCCGGCCTCTTCGGGAATAAGGGTCCGGACTTCCTTTGTGATGGTCTGCGGCACAATCCCGTGTTCTCTATTATACGCCTCCTGAATAGCCCTCCGCCGTTTTGTCTCTGCCAGAGCCCGTTCCAGGGAACGGGTCATAGTGTCAGCGTAAAGGATAGCCCGTCCTTCAGCGTTGCGCGCCGCCCTCCCAATTGTCTGGATGAGCGCCACCTCAGACCGCAAAAACCCCTCTTTGTCGGCATCAAGAATCGCCACAAGGGCTACTTCCGGGAGGTCTAGGCCCTCCCTGAGGAGGTTGACCCCCACAAGGACGTCGAATTTCCCCGCTCGAAGATCCCGGATAATCCGGGCCCGTTCCAGGGTATCAATCTCTGAGTGCAGGTATCTCACCCGAATACCCAGGCTGTACAGGAACTCGCAGAGGTCTTCGGCGCTCTTTTTGGTAAGCGTGGTGACGAGAACCCTCTGGTTCTTCTGCACCACCTTTCGAATCTCCCCCACGAGGTCCTCGACCTGACCCCTGGCGGGACGCACCTCAACTTCCGGATCCAGAAGGCCGGTGGGCCGGATAAGTTGCTCCACCACCTGGGAGCTCACGTTCAATTCGAATTCCCCCGGTGTCGCCGAGACGAAAATACACCGGGAAATCTTCTTCTCGAACTCTTCAAACCTCAAAGGCCGGTTATCGAAACAGGAAGGGAGGCGAAAGCCGAATTCCACAAGGCTCTCCTTCCTTGAACGATCTCCTTCGTGCATCCCCCGAAGCTGGGGAATCGTCACATGGGATTCGTCAATGAAAAGGAGGAAATCCTCCGGAAAGTAATCGAGTAAGGTATAGGGTGGTTCCCCAGGCTGGCGACCATCAAGATACCGGGAGTAATTTTCAATTCCTGGACAGTATCCTGTCTCCCGGAGCAGCTCGAGGTCGTACCGTGTCCGCCGCTCCAGGCGTTCCGCTTCAACGAGTCTTCCCTGGGAGAGGAAATAGGTCACTCGCTCCTGAAGTTCCTCCTCAATCCCAAGAAGCGCCCGCTCAAAAATCTCCTGGTCCGCAAGGTAATGCCGGGCGGGATAGATGAAGACCTCGTCAAGCTTTTTGAGAACCTTGCCGCTCACAGGGTGGAGGACCTTAATGCTCTCCACCATATCTCCAAAGAACTCGAAACGAAAGACCTCTTCGCTATAAGCCGGGTAGACCTCAACGGTATCACCCTTCATGCGAAATACCCCCGGCGCAAATTCCACTTCATTCCGCTCGTAGAGAAGGTCCACAAGACGGTGGGCAAAGTCCTTCCTCTTGCAGACGTCCCCCACCCGGACGCGGAAAACCCGGCGGGCGTACTCCTTTGGGGAACCAATGCCATAGATGCACGAAACGGAGGCCACAATGATGACGTCGTTGCGTTCCATCAGAGCGCTTGTTGCCCGAAGACGCAACCGGTCGATGTACTCGTTAATCGAGGCGTCCTTTTCGATGTAGAGGTCGTACTCAGGAACGTAGGCCTCAGGCTGGTAGTAATCGTAGTAGCTCACGAAATACTCTACGGCGTTCTCGGGGAAAAACGCCCGCATCTCGCTATATAGCTGAGCAGCCAGGGTCTTGTTGTGGGAGATAATCAGGGTTGGCCGGTTGTACCGGGCAATGACGTTGGCCATGGTGAAGGTTTTTCCCGACCCGGTCACTCCAATAAGGGTCTGGTACCGGTACCCCCGGAATAACCCTTCAACCAGCCGCTCAATGGCCTGAGGCTGATCACCACAGGGACTGTATGGTGCCACAAGACGGAAAGNGCCCTTCTTCATAACCCCTCATTTCCATAGAAAACCCGAATTCCCCTTTCCTATTTCCTGGAGAACCAGTCTGGGAAGAGGAAGAAAACCCTGTGTTCCAAAAGCTCTATGGAAGAGTCGTTGATGAGGACCTTCGAGGCTCTTCGACGGAGGGCAGGAAGAAACCTCTGGGCGCTCAAGCGAAGCACAATCTCTTTCTCCTGAAGCCCCTTTTTCTGTAACCGTTCACGGCGAACGTGCCAGGGGGCGTCCACAAAAAGAAGGTCCGAAAGGAGAGGGCACAGACCCGCCTCAAAAAGCACCGCTCCCTCAACCACGACGAAATCTGCCCGGAGCCTTTGGCAGCGCCTCCGCACTTCCCAGAAAAGCAGGGGATGGGCAAGGTTATTAAGGTAAAAGAGCATTGGCCAGCTCCGGAAAACCAGCCGGGCAAGCTTCCGCCTTTCGAGGTTCCCCTGCCCGTCCAGAAAAAAGCGTCCGAAGGCGAGAACAATGAGCCTCCAGAGAGGTTTCCCCTTCCGGGAGAGCTCCCGGGCAAGGTCGTCAAGGAGAATGACAGGAATTCCCTTTTCTTCAAAAAGGGCGGCGACCGTACTCTTCCCCGAGGCCACCGCGCCCCCGATACCGAGAATTCTCGGTCCCTTACTCTCTGTAGACCTCAATGTACCTCTTGATGGCTTGCTCCCAGGAGAAATCGCTCGCCATGGCATTGGCCACCATGGTGCGGAAGAGGTCCTGGTCCTCAAAGTACACATGGAGTGCCCTCCTGACCGTCCGGAGAAATTCGTTGGCAGAGAATTCCCCAAACTGGAATCCGGTGCTGAGACGGGGATTGAACGGATAGTCAACAACCGTATCCCTGAGCCCACCCACTCCCCGGACGATGGGGAGCGCACCATAACACATGGCAATCATCTGGCTGATGCCACAGGGCTCAAAAAGCGATGGCAGCACCAGGAAGTCTGCGGCAGCATAGGCAAGGTGGGCAAGGCCTTCGTCGAATACCACCATCACCCGCAATCTGGGATAGTGTCGTTCAAGGTCTTTCAGTGCTCGCTCGTAGAAGGCTTCACCCATACCCAGGAAGAACCAGTACGCCGGGAGGGAGAAAAACTCCTCAGGACGCTCCAGGAAAAGCCGTACTCCCTTCTGCTCCACAAAGCGGGAAATAAAAGCGATGACAGGAAGAGTTGCCTTCGCCTCCGGGCCAAAGTGTCTTTCCAGGAAACGGAGTTTGTTCTTTCTTTTTCCCTCGAGGTTCTCCCTCCCGTAGTGTTCCTCAAGGAAAGGGTCAAGACCGGGATGGAAGATTTCCGTGTCAATGCCGTTGACAATCCCCACGATTTTCTTGCGATGAGACAGAGCCCGGAGGAGACCATCAAGACCCTCCCCGAACTCGGGAGAGCAGATTTCACGGGCATAGGTGGGGCTCACAGTGGTGATGACGTGGGAGAAAAGGAGACCCGCCTTCATGAGGTTGAGGTTACCGTAGAACTCGAGGTATTCATGGGTGAAGAAGTGGTTGGGAAGGTTGACCAGCCGGAAGAGCTCCCCCCGTCCAATGCCCTGGTAGGCGAGATTGTGAATGGTGAAAAGGACTTTGGCAGCTCTGGGCCGATACTGAGGCCAGTACCGCTCAAGGTAGGCACAGAGGAGAGCACTCTGCCAGTCATGACAGTGCAGGAGGAAGGCCTCTTCCTGCCAGCGCACCAGGTACTCAAACACCGCCCGGGAGAAGAAGATGAACCGTTCGAGGTCATCAGGATACCCGTACATCCGCTCACGCTCAAAAAAGCGTTCACAGGCCACGGCGAAAAGGGATTGGCTGTCATCTATCCTGTACTCAAGAAATTCTGCCCGGGCCATGATCTCTCCAAAGGGGAACTCCAGAGCCCTCTGCCTGACAAAGGGGAAATCCTGCAACATCCGGGCGTATCCGGGGAGGAAGAGCTTGACCCGAAACCCAAAGCGGGGGAGGTATTTGAACAGGGCTCCCACTACATCCCCCAAACCACCGCTTTTGGCAAAAGGATATGCTTCTGAAGCAACGAGCACGACCTCCACGTTCATCCTCCCTCTCCTATGACCAGAAGTTCACACTCCCCTTTCCCTCGCTCCACGACCTCAAGCCGCCACTTTCCCTTAAGAAACCGCTCCGAAAACACACTGAGAAACTGCCTGAAATCCCCAGAGAAAAGGGGGATATCAGCAGAGAACCGCTTCCCCGCCCTGTACAGATGCCGGGCACCTCTTGCGCTCAGGACCCAGGCCAGCAGGCGGAAAACCTCCTCCCGGCAGATCTCCTCATAGGAAACAAGAAGCTCTTCCCAAGACTCCCCGCATCTCCCCACAAACCGCCATCCATAGAGCGTCGGCAGCGCAACGTACCCGCCAACTTTCTGGACCCTCTGCATCAGATCCTCCGGGGGAACAACCTCCTCCACCACGAAGGCACAGGGAGGGGCAAAGAGAGGAAGGTCAAGAAAACCCGCCGCAAAAGAGAGCTCCCCAAGGGCAAACTTGAGCACAAGCGGGACCTCGACATCCCGGTAGACCTCAAAGAGCGTCGCCTCACAGGCCACCCACTTCCGGGCTTCTTCAAGAAGCATACCAAGCTCTTCAAAGGAGACGGCCTTCCCGAACCCCTCAAGGTGCCGCAAATGCTCAGGCGGTGGAAAGAGGCAGGGATAGACAACCCACAGGAGAACCTGACCCCAGAAAACCTCCGGCGCTTCAAGGACTTTCCTCAGATGCCCTGCATCTGGCTGAATACAGGAAATAAGGTACCCCCGGGGCTGTCCTGGGGGAATGTCGGCGAGGTTCTCCAGGTCTTTCCCGTTGGTCACAAAGAGTTCCCCCCTGCGGAGTACAAGGTACGGATGCTGCCACTTCTTCTCAATCCGTTCCCGGAATTTTCGAAGTTCGAGCTCTTCGAGTTTCTGCAAAAGGCGCGGCCAGTTCACCCGCTCAGGACTCCAGGGCTCCACACGGCAGTCAAGGGGAACATCCCTGCGAATGGTCACGAGTACCCGGTTCATTTCTACCTGTTCTCGAGCCCTGAGGAGGCTCTCTCGTAGAGACGGAGGGAGTTCCTCAATATGGGCGAGAATTCCTTCCCAGCTTGTGAACCTCTGCAAGAGCTGTGCCGCCCTCTTCTCCCCAATACCCCGCACACCTTGAATGTCATCAGACACATCGCCGCTTAAAGCCAGAAAGTCAACAATCTGAGCAGGGGTGACGCCAAACTCCCGTTCCACATCCCGGGGACCTATGGGGCGCAGGCGGGTAACTCCCTGAACCGGCTGGAGGAGCACCGTGTGCTCGTCAAGGAGCTGCAGAAGGTCAAGGTCAGAGGTCACCACATAGAGAAGGTATTGTCCTCCGAGGTACTCCTTGAGGCTTCCGATGAGGTCGTCTCCCTCGAATCCCGGGACTTCAAGGATAGGAAAACCAAAAAACGAAAGGATTTCTTTGATATCCTCAAGCTGGGGCCGGAGGAGGTCAGGCATGGGCTTCCGGGACACCTTGTACTTCTCCTCAAGGGCGTGGCGGAATGTCTTCTTCGGATGGTCAAAGGCTACCACAATGGTGAGGGGCGAGTAATCTTCAAGCAGCCTCATCAGCATATTGCAGAACCCAAGGGTCGCCCCCGTTGGTCGCCCCAAAGACGTGGTGAGCTTCGGCAGTGCATAAAACGCCCGGTACGCTAGCGAAGTCCCGTCAACTGCAATGACCAGCTCTCGGTCTTTCATCTTGCTTGACAAAGCTCGAAGCTCCACTATAATCTACAACGGAGTGCCGAAGTGGCGGAACTGGCAGACGCACTAGACTCAAAATCTAGCGGGGTTCACACCCCGTGCGGGTTCGACTCCCGCCTTCGGCACCATGTTACTCCCTAAGGAAAAACCCCGTTGGCTCCTGTACCTCTCCGCTGCGAATGATTCGCTTCTCCACCTCTCCACCATGGAGCGTCAGCTCCACTCCCTCAGCTCCTTGCTCCTCAGGCAGGCCAAGGGTGTACGCGAATGCTCGATTCAGGGCTTTCCTCAGCATCTCTTGCCACTTTTCAGCTCCTCCAAAACGGAGGGTGACCTCCTGGAGAAAACGATAAACAAGACGTGGGTTTTGCATCCAGTCATCCTGAGTGAGGTTCTCCAACGCTCCCTGAAGTGCCCGTTCCTCATAGGGAGCAAAGAAGGGGCTCAGGTGCTCTTTCGCCCAGCGGAAACACCAAGCAGCAAGGTAGAGGGAGGAAAAGTCCTTCCGCCCAAGAAGCACCAGAGCTAAGGGGGCAAGGGTGGACCAGCCTTCCTCCCGGGAAAGCACCGGGCTCTCCTCCTCTAAGAAAAGCGCTCTGTACTTCTCCACTACCGCTCCGTCCTGGACAAAGGACGGTGCGTAGGCCCGCCACTTCTGAAAGGCATCCCAATGGCGAGGGGAGGAAAGGAGCACGAGACGCCATTCCTTCACCGCCTCCTGCAGCTGCCCCATCTGCTCGAGGGTCTTTCCCAGCCAGTACCGGGCATCCACAAACTGAGGGTCCATCTCTAAAGCCTTCCTGTAGGCCTCCAAGGCCCTTGCATAGTCTCTCTGGGAGAAGTAAATGTACCCAGTACGGTAGTACTCCTCTTTTGTCTGGGCAAAAGCAAAACCCCCGCAGGAAACCAGGACAACTACAACAAACACAAGGACAACAGCAACCTGCCTCACGGTTTCCCTCCTAAAGCGTTCTCAAGCTTCCCACACCCTCACCCACAATATTCTGAATGGCCTCCCGAGCTTCGTCACTCCAGGAAACCCAGAAGGTGCTATCGAGCTCAATCCACCACTCACCCTCACCGCCCTGGAGGCGAAGCATAACCGGACAGTTTCCGGGAAACCTCCGGAGGCAATCCCGGAGGGCATAAAGGGTTCGAAGGATATCCTTCTCCACCTCAAGGTCGATCACGACTGCTCTAGCCAGTTTCCGATTCCACTCCTCAGGGTCAAAGAGGGCATCGGCGACGATCTTGTTCTCGCCACTGTCCAGGATATCGAGTTTCCCTACCACCCCAAGCACCCTTCCACCCTCAAGCCGCCCCTTCAGCTCTTCAGAGAGGTTGGGGAAGAAAATGACCTCGATACTCCCTGTCTCGTCCTCAAGGGTCACGAAGTACATGTCCCCCCCTGTTTTGGTGATGATTTTCCGCACGTTGCCCACCATGCCCACAACCTTCACCCGCATTTCCTCCTTGAGCATCCGCAAATGCCCCAGAGGGAAGAAAGGCAGGTGCTGCAACCCCGCTACCGCTTCCCGGAAAGGATGGTCACTCACGTAAAATCCAAGCATCTCCTTTTCCATCTGAAGGAGCTCCTGGCGAGAAAACTCTGCAACCTCCCGGAGAGGAGGCGTTCCTTCGGAAGTCACTTCTTCTCCAAAGAGGGAGCGTTGTCGTACTCCTTTCTTCCGCCGTCTTGCTCCATAGGACAGGATGTCCTCTAAAGAGGCCAAAAGCTGTGCCCGATTCGGGTGAAGCCCACCAAAGGCTCCAGCTTTAATGAGACTTTCAAGAACCCGCCGGTTGACAACGCGACTGTCGACCCGCTCGACGAAATCAAAAATGTTCCGGTATCGACTCTCCCTCCGGCGCAGGAGAATTTCCTCCACCGCACTCTCACCCACATTCCTGATGGCCGCAAGACCAAAGCGAATGCGCCGATCTCCCACCACCGTGAAGTTGGCTAAGCTCTCGTTGATGTCGGGAGGAAGTACATCAATGCCCAGGCGCCGGCATTCAGCAATGAATTTTGCCACCTTGTCGCTGTCATTGGCCACGCTCGTGAGGCAGGCTGCGAGGTACTCGGTGGGGTAGTGGGCCTTGAGGTATGCTGTCTGATACGACACGAGAGCGTACGCTGCGCTGTGGGACTTATTGAAACCATACCCTGCGAAGTACTCAATAATGTCGAAGAGTTCTTCAGCCTTTTCCCGGCTGTGACCTCGCTGTACTGCACCGTTCACAAACTTTTCCCGTTGTTCCTTCATTACCTCAGGTTTCTTCTTCCCCATGGCCCGGCGGAGAATGTCAGCCTCTCCAAGGGTAAACCCGGCGAACTCACTGGCAATCTTCATTACCTGTTCCTGGTACACAATCACACCGTACGTTTCCCGAAGAATGGGCTCCAGAGAGGGATGGGGGTACGTTACCGGGACCCTTCCCTGCTTGCGGTCGATGAAATCGTCGATCATGCCACTTCCCAAGGGGCCCGGGCGGTACAGGGCCAGAATGGCGATGAGGTCCTCAATGTGTTCAGGTTTCAGGCGCTTCAAAAGCTCCCGCATCCCTGCGCTCTCAAGCTGGAACACCCCAATGGTTTCTCCCCGGGCAAGGAGCTCATAGGTGGCGCGGTCATCGAGAGGGATTCGGTCAAGGCGGATCTCCTCGCCCCGGGTATTTTTAATAATTCGCAGGGCTCGCTCAATAACCGTGAGCGTCCTCAGACCCAGGAAATCCATCTTGAGCAGACCGAGTTCCTGAAGGGCGTCCATGTCAAACTGTGTGACGATTTCTCCCTCGTTCATCCTCTGCAGAGGAACGTAATAGGTGAGCGGCCGATCGGCGATAACCACTCCGGCAGCGTGGACCGAAGCATGACGACACATCCCCTCAATGCGCCGGGCAAGGTCGAGAAGCGTCCTGACCTCTTTGTTCTCCTCAGCGAGTTTCCGCAGTTGAGGATTGGACTCCATTGCTCGCTCGAGGGTGACTCCCGGTCCTCCGGGAATAAGCTTTGCGATTCTGTCCACGTCACTGTAACTCCACCCCAGAGCCCTTCCCACATCGCGTACAGCCTGGCGGGCCATCATCCGTCCGAAGGTGATGATCTGGGCAACATTGGTGGCGCCATACTTTTCGGTTACGTACCTGATGACCTCATCCCTTCGCTCAAAGCAAAAATCGATGTCAATATCGGGCATGCTCACCCGCTCAGGATTCAAAAAGCGCTCAAAGAGAAGGCCGTACTGCAGGGGGTCGATATCGGTGATGCCAAGGACATAGGAGACAAGGCTTCCTGCCGCCGACCCCCTTCCCGGTCCGACCATGATGCCCCGTTCCCGAGCAAAGTGCACGAAATCCCACACAATGAGGAAATAGGTCGCATACCCCATGTTCTCAATCACTTTGAGCTCGTATTCAAGTTGTTTTCGGACCCGCTCGGGAGGAGGATCTCCATACCGCCACCTGAGCCCTTCTTCACAGAGATGCACAAGGTACGAGAAGGCATCGAAACCCTCAGGAACGTCAAAACGAGGAAGAATAATCTTTCCGAGTTCGATGTCCACACGGCAGCGTTCGGCAATATTCCAGGTGTTCTCGATGGCCTCGGGAAGGGAAGCAAAACTCTCAATCATTTCCTGGGGCGATTTCAGGTAGAAGTCTTGGGTCGGGAAGCGGAGCCTCTTGGGGTCATCAAGAGAAGTCGCCGTCTGAATCGCCAAAACAACGTCATGCATGTAGGCATCCTTGGCGTCGAGGTAATGGCAGTCGTTGGTAGCCACAAGGGGAATGCCGGTTTTCCGGGCGATGGCAATCAGAGCCTCATTGACCATTCTCTGTTCGGGAATCTTGTTCTCCTGGAGCTCGAGGAAGAAATTCTCCGGGCCAAAAATGTCCCGGTACTCCAGGGCACAGCGTTCGGCCTCCTCGACGTTCCCTGCAAGAACCAGCCGGGGAATTTCTCCCGCAAGACAGGCTGAAAGCGCAATGAGCCCACGGGAATACTCCCGCAAAAGCTCCTTATCCACCCGGGGCTTGTAGTAGAAACCCTCAAGGAAAGCTCGGGTGACGAGTTCCATGAGGTTCCGGTACCCCTCCTCATTCTCCGCAAGGAGCACAAGGTGGTATGCCGGCTCGCTCCCCTTTACCACAACCTTCTCAAAACGGCTCCCGGGGGCAACGTAGACCTCACAACCGATGATGGGCCGAATACCTTTCTCCTTCGCCTTTTTATAGAAATCCACAACTCCATACATGACCCCGTGGTCGGTGATGGCCACAGCTTCCATCCCGTAGGCAGCGACACGTTCCAGAAGCTCATCGATGCGGATCACGCCATCGAGGAGACTGTACTCGGTATGGAGGTGGAGGTGCGCAAACTTCATGTCACTCACCACTTGAAAGCTCTCGGAGGAGCAAATTCTTCACCACTTCAGGGTTGGCCTGCCCCCTTGTGGCCCTCATAACCTGCCCGATGAGAAAATGCAGTGCCTTCTCCTTTCCCCGGAGGTAATCAGCCACACTCTGGGGATTCTTTTCGATAACCTCTCGAACAACCTTTTCAAGATCCCGCTCACTGGTGAGGAACGAAATCCCCTTCTTAAGCATAACGTCCCTCGCACCCATCCCCGTCCTGAACATCTCTTCAAAGATGCCCTTGGCCAGGGAAATGCCGATTTCCTTGCGCTCTACCATCTTCAAAAGCTCTGCCAGCATTGACGGGGTGACCTTGCTCTCCCGAATGCCAATATTGAGACTGTTGAGGTTTTTCAGGACCTCGGTGAGTATGAAGTTGCAGACTGCCCGGGGAGAAGGAAACTCCCGTACACATGCTTCAAAGAACTCCGCAAGGTCACGGTCCTGAACGAGAATATACGCCTCGGGCTCAGGGAGCTCGTACTCCCGCATGAATCGTTCTTTCTTCTGTAAAGGTAACTCAGGAATGGTCGCCTGTATTTCCTGAAGCATCGCTGGGGCAATGCGGAAAGGGAGAAGGTCTGGGTCGGGGAAATACCGGTAATCTTCTGCTTCCTCTTTCCCCCGGGAAGGAACAGTCACCTGACGCACCTCATCCCAGTGGCGAGTTTCCTGAACCAGGGTTTTCCCCGCTCGAAGAAGCTCCGCCTGGCGCTCAACTTCGTAGCTCAGGGCCCGGAAGACCGATCGAAAAGAGTTCATGTTCTTGATCTCCACCTTGGCACCCGGTGTCTCTGGAGAAAGGGAAACAGAAACGTTGGCGTCGCAGCGCAGTGACCCCTCCTCCATGTTCCCGTCGCTCACCTCAAGGTACCGCACGATGTTCCTGAGCATCACCAGGCACTCTTTTGCCTCTTCGGGAGAGTGGAGATCTGGCTCGGTAACAATCTCGACAAGCGGGATGCCAGCCCGATTGAAATCGACCCCCGAGACCGTCCCTCGAAGCTCCGGCCCCTCATGGATGAGTTTCCCCGCATCCTCCTCCACGTGGACTCTCCGTATACGAACCCGCTTCTTTGTCCCCTGAAGGGCGAACTCTAATACTCCCCGCACCCCGATGGGGAAATCGTACTGGGAAATCTGGTACCCTTTGGGGAGGTCGGGATAGAAGTAGTTCTTTCGGTGGAAAACCACTTCTGGCAGGATCTCGCATTGCAGTGCCAGGGCAGTTTTTATCGCAAGCTCTAAGGCTCTTCTGTTAAGCACTGGAAGTGCTCCGGGAAGCCCCATGCAAACCGGGCACACCAGGGTATTGGGGGTTTTCCCAATGTAGTCAGTACTGCAGCGACAGAACATCTTTGCCCGGGTCAGGAGCTGGCAGTGAACCTCAAGCCCGATGGTCACGTAGACATTTTCCATCCTCAGGACCTCCTCTCCGGCCCAATTTTGGGGAAAGGAAGCGGGAGCGAGAGCATTCGTTCAACAAAACGTGCCAGAGCAAAGAGAACCCCCTCCTGAAAAGGACCGGCAATGATTTGCATGCCCACCGGAAGACCATCTTCGTACCCGCAGTTCACGGCAATGGAGGGCACACCAGCCATGGCCGAGGGAATGGTGAACACATCGGCAAGGTACATCTCATAGGGATTTTCGGTTCGCTCCCCAAGGAAAAAGGGAAACACCGGAGAAACAGGAGTCACAAGGAGGTGACAGGTTGCAAAGGCCTCTTCGAAATCCCGCCGTACCAGCGTTCGCACTTTCATGCCCTTCAGGTAATAGGCGTCGTAATATCCCGAGCTCAGAGAGTACGTCCCAAGGAGAATTCTCCGTTTCACCTCCGGGCCAAAACCGAAACTCCTCGTCTGGAAATACATGTCCTGCAGCCCCTGGTCCCCTCCTCTTCTCACCCCGTAGAGCACACCATCGTACCGGGCAAGGTTTGAGCTCGCTTCAGAGGGAGCCACGATATAGTACGCTTCCAGGGCGTAATCTGTGTGGGGTAGAGAGACTTCAACGAGTTCCAGGCCTTCTTTCTCAAGTTCCCGAAGCACCGCGGTAATGACCTTCACAATCCGGGGGTCTACCCCCTCGGAGAAGTACTCCCGGGGAAGGCCAATCCTCATCGTCCGTATGTCCTCCTGCGGGGGGATCTCCTCCCGGGAAAAGGGAGGATAGGGGGCGCAGGTGGAGTCTCGCTCGTCTTTGCCACTTATCACCTCAAAAAGGGCGATGGCATCCTCCACGGTTCGCGCCATCGGACCAATCTGATCCAGGGACGAGGCGAAACTCACAAGCCCGTATCGGGAAACCCGTCCATACGTCGGGCGAAGCCCCACGATGCCGCAGAAGGCCGCCGGCTGGCGCACTGAACCCCCGGTGTCAGACCCTAAAGCCACGGGGGTCTCAAAAGCAGCCACAGCTGCAGCAGATCCACCACTGGACCCTCCAGGAACCCGGTTGAGATCAAAGGGATTTCTCGTCGGACCAAAAGCGCTGTTTTCCGTCGACGATCCCATAGCGAACTCATCCATATTGGTCTTTCCGATGACAATGGCTCCAGCCCTCTCAAGGCGCTCGATGACGGTGGCGTTGTACGGAGGAACGAACCCCTCAAGAATTCTCGACCCACAGGTTGTGGGTATGCCAAGGGTACAGATGTTGTCCTTGACGGCCACAGGAATCCCCCAGAGCGGAGGATAAACGTCCCTGTCTTTCCACTCCTTCTCCAACCTTCGGGCCTGCTCAAGGGCGTTTTCCCTATTCACGAAAAGAAAGGCATGGAGGAGGGGGTCCACCTCCGCAATGCGCTGGAAGAACGCCTCAAGCAACGCAGAGGGAGAGAGCTCTCCCCGGGCAAAGAGTGCGTGGTAATCCTGAATGGTGAAATTCCGGAACTCCTCAAGATTCATGATGGCTTCTCCTCTTTCTCCACAACCTTGGGGACGATGAAATATCTTCCTTCCACACGGGGAGCATGTTGCAGAACGAGGTCGCTCCCCTGCCATTCTACAGGCTCATCGGTATTCATGGGGGGTTCGCTCCAGGAGATATGAGAAGTCGGAGAAACCCCCTCAAGCTGGAGTTCGTTCAGTTTTTCAAAGTGGGCAATAATGTCACTAATGTCCTGGAAAAAGCGGGCAAACTCCTCCTCCGAGAAGGACAGCTTGGCAAGATGGGCAATTTTCCGGATTTCCTCAAATGACACCCTGGCATGCATTGAGGATCACACTCCCATCATTTCGTAGAACTCTTCCTCTGTGAGGATCTGGACGTTCTTCTGACGGGCTTCTTCAAGCTTCCCCCCGGGGTTTTCCCCCACAACGAGGTAATCCACCTTTCGGGAGACGGCATTGGCAACCCTGCCGCCTTTTTGACGGACGAGTTCCTCCGCTTCCTTCCGGGAAAAGCGGGAGAGCGTTCCGGTGAAGACAAAGGTTTTCCCCTGCAGAGGACCCTCCGAGGAGATCGTAACCTCCGCCGTTTCCTCTTCTGGAACCACCCCAAGGGCCTCAAGCTCCTCAAGCATGGCCCGGTTTTCGGGATTCCTGAAGAACTGCCACACTGCCTCGGCAACTTTGGGACCTATGCCCTCTACGGTCAGGAGGTCCTCAAACGAAGCCTCCATAATCCTGCGAAGGGACCCAAAGTGCTCAGCCAGAAGCTGAGCCACAAATTCTCCCACGTACCGGATACCCAGAGCGTACAGGAACCTCGCCAGAGGTCGCTTCTTGGACCGCTCAATGGCCCGCAGGAGGTTCTCTGAGGACTTATCACCCATCCGCTCAAGCTGCAGGAGTTTTTCCTTGGTCAGACGGTAGAGGTCGGGAATTGCTCGAACATACCCCTTGTCCACCAGCTGGTCGATGAGCTTCTCCCCAAGCCCCTCAATGTCCATGGCATCTCGAGAGGCGAAGTGGCGAAGACGCTCCTTAATCTGGGCAGGGCAACTCGCATTAATGCAACGGACGGCAACCTCGCCCTCTTCCCGCACCACTGGTGAATGGCAAACCGGACAACTGGTGGGCATGGTGAAGACTCTTTCGCTGCCGTTTCTCCGCTCCTTCAGGACAAGGACAACCTCGGGGATGACTTCCCCTGCCCGTCCCACAATGACCCAGTCCCCAATGCGGACATCCTTTCGCCGCACCTCATCCTCATTGTGGAGCGTCGCCCGTCTCACCACCACACCGCCAACCTCCACCGGCTCGAGCACCGCCACAGGGGTCAGCGTCCCGGTTCGCCCCACGTTGACCTCAATGTCTAAAACCCTGGTCACCGCTCGCGTGGGTTCAAACTTGTAGGCAATGGCCCAGCGGGGACTCTTGCTCGTCGCCCCAAGGAGCTCCTGGAAGGTAAGGTTGTTCACCTTGACCACAAGTCCGTCAATGTCGTAATCGAGAGTCTTCCGCTTCTCTTCCCACTCCCTGTGAATGGCGATGACCTCCTCGATATCTCTGGCGAGTCGCGCGTTGGGATTGACCTTGAACCCAAGGTCTTTCAGAAAGTGCAGGAGTTCCCAGTGGGTGGTCGGGTACCAGGGGCTCTCAATGAGATATGCCCCGTAGACGAAAATGTCAAGCTTTCTCTGAGCGGTGACGTTCGGGTCAAGCTGCCGCAAAGATCCAGCAGCCGCGTTTCTGGTGTTGGCAAAAAGGGGTTCGCCCCTCTTTTTCCGCTCTTCGTTGAGCTTCTCAAAATCCCCCTTGTGCATGAACACCTCGCCCTGGACCTCAATAAAGTCGGGAACCTTCTCCCCAAAAAGACGCAGGGGAATACTCCTTATGGTTCGCAGATTCAGGGTCACATCCTCGCCGGTGATCCCATCACCCCGGGTTGCACCGCGGACAAATACCCCACCTTCATACCGCAGATTCACCGCAAGACCATCAATCTTGAGCTCAACCACGTACTCCACTGTTTCCGTCCCCAGCATCCTCTTCACCCGTCGATCAAAGTCCCGTATTTCCTCCTCGGTGAAGGCGTTATTGAGGCTCAGCATCGGTCGGGCGTGGGTAAAAGGAGCAAAGCTTTCCTGAGGTTTCCCGCCCACTCGCTGGGTCGGAGAATCCGGTGTGACAAGGTCAGGGAAAAGCGCTTCGAGCTCTTCGAGCTTCCGCATGAGGGCATCGTACTCTTCATCGCTGATCTCAGGGCTATTGAGGACGTAGTAGCGGTAATCATGGTACCGGATGATTTCTCGAAGTCGCTCAATCTCCCTCTTCGCCTGCTCCCTGTCCATGTGCCCCCCTCCTACCAGAGTTCCTCCCTTACTATTGTATCATCCCGGCGAGGACCAACAGAGATGAGCACCACCGGAACCCCCAGAAAATCCTCAAGGGACTCCACAAAAGCCCGCACCGCCCTGGGAAGGTCACCGTACGACCGTACTCCTGAGATATCCTCGTTCCATCCCTCGAACTCCCGGTACAGCGGTCGACACAGAGGCCAGAGAGAAGGATCCATGGGGAAATCTTCAAGGATCTCTCCCCGGACCTCGTAGGCATAACACCACCTGACCATGGAGAGTCCCCCAAGAACATCGAGCTTGGTCAGGGCCAGCGAGGTGATGTGGTTGACACGGAGCGCGTACTTCAAGACCACTCCGTCGAGCCACCCACAGCGGCGGGGACGCCCGGTGGTGGCACCGTACTCCCCTCCTTTTTCCCGAAGGTACACTCCGGTGGCATCCGCGAGTTCTGTCGGAAAGGGTCCTTCACCCACCCGTGAGGTATAGGCTTTACACACCCCGAGAACCTCGACATCAGCGACCGGGCCCATACCGGCACCAAGGAGTGCACCACTGGCCACCGGATAGGAGGAGGTGACAAAGGGATACGTCCCGTGGTCGAGATCGAGCATGGTCCCCTGAGCACCCTCAATGACGATACGCTTTCCGGTCCGCCATGCCTCGTACAGAAGCCGCGAGGTGTCCCGAACATAGGGCTGCAAACGCTGTCCGTAGGCGAGGTACTCTTCAAGAATCGCCTCGTAAGAGAGCGGGGGATGGGAAAAAATGCGCTCCAGGATCCAGTTCTTGTACTCAAGAACCGGTTGAAGCTTTGCCGCAAGGATTTCAGGGTGCAGAAGGTCCACGACCCGTATGCCCCAGCGGGCAACCTTATCCTCATACGCCGGCCCGATACCCTTCCCTGTGGTTCCGATTCTCCCTTTCCCCCGAAGGCGCTCATAGAGTCCATCAAGCAGACGGTGATACGGCATGACCACGTGGGCCTTTTCACTGACAAAAAGCCTCTCCTGGAAGACAATCCCTTCCTGCTCGAGGAGACGAACCTCTTCGAAGAAAGCCGTGGGATCGATGACCATCCCATCGCCGAGGATACAGACCTTCCCAGGCAGAAGGACACCAGAGGGAATGAGGTGGAAAACGTACTTCTTCTCTCCCACGATGACCGTGTGCCCAGCATTATTCCCTCCTTGAGCCCGCACCACCACATCTCCTGACTGGCTCAGGTAGTCAACAATCCTGCCCTTGCCCTCATCCCCCCAGTGCGTTCCCACTACAATGCAGATACTCACTCCCACCACCTTCATTCTCATTCCCATTCAATCGTCGCAGGGGGTTTGGAGGTGATGTCATAGACCACTCTCCCTATTCCTGCCACCTCGTTCACGATGCGTCGGGCGATGACGTCAAGGGTGTCGTAGGAAATCCTTGCCCAGTCGGCAGTCATGCCATCTTCACTCATGACCGCCCGGATGACCCCCACGTACTTATACGTCCGCTCATCCCCCATAACACCGACGCTCCGGACCGGAACCAGAACACCAAAGGACTGCCAGAGTTTCCGGTAAATCGGCGATTTCCGCAGCTCCTGGTCGATGATGGCATCCATGTCCCGGAGAATCGCTAACCGTTCTTCGGTCACCTCGCCGATAATGCGTACGGCAAGGCCAGGACCAGGGAAGGGCTGTCGCCAGATGATGTCCTCGGGGATACCGAGTTCTGCTGCCAGCTTCCGCACTTCGTCCTTGAAGAGAAACCGCAGGGGCTCGAGGACCTTAAGGTGCATGTGTTCGGGAAGTCCTCCAACATTGTGGTGGGTTTTGATCCGTGCCGATGGGCCCCATACCGAGACACTCTCAATGACGTCCGGATAGGTTGTCCCCTGGAGGAGGTAGGTGACGTTTCCGAGTTTTCTCGCCTCCTCCTCAAAAATTTCCACAAATACCCGGCCGATAATCTTCCGCTTTTCCTCAGGGTCCACAACTCCCCGAAGGGCGAGAAGAAAACGTTCCCTGGCATCGACGTAAATCACCCGGTCTTTCCCCAGAAGCGCCCGCATGTTGGAGAGCACCTGTTCGGCCTCTCCCTTTCGCAAAAGACCATTGTTGACGAAGATACAGCTCAGCTGGTCCCCGATGGCCCGGTAGGTAAGGACCGCTGCGGTAACCGAGTCCACCCCACCACTGAGCGCGCACACGACTCGCTCCTTCTGGACCTCGTTGCGAACATACTGGATCTGCTGCTTCACAATGGACTCAGGGGTCCATTCAGGACGACATCCACAGATACCAAAAACGAAGTTCGCAAGGATCTCTTTCCCCAGAGGAGTATGGGAAACCTCGGGGTGGAACTGAATACCCCAGATTCTCCCGCTTTTGTCCCTGACCGCGGCGTACTCGCACCCCTCTGTCCGGGCTACACAGACAAAGTCCTCGGGAATCTCCTTCACGCTGTCCCCGTGGCTCATCCAGCAGACCATCTCACTCCCCAGACCCTCAAAGAGCCCTCCCCGTTCGAGAACAAAAAGGAGGGCCCTTCCGTACTCCCGGCTCTGGGACCGGATGACCTTCCCCCCCAGCGTGCTGACGAGAAGCTGCATCCCGTAGCAGATGCCGAGGACTGGCTTTCCACTTTCGAGGACTCCCTGTGGCAGCCGGGGGGCATTCTCATCGGTGACACTGTAAGGGCTTCCTGAAAGAATGATACCCCGGATTTCGGCATCGGACAGCGAGGGGTAACCCCGCATATGGTACGGCCAGATCTCACAGTACACCTGGAGCTCCCGAATGCGGCGAGCGATGAGCTGAGTGTACTGAGAACCAAAATCCAAAATGACAATCTTATCCATACTCAGCGTTCACCGTCCCATGCCCACACCCTGTTCCCTCTGCAGGTGTTTCCCCTCGGTCCAGATACTCGGTGCCACAACGATTTCGACCTTTTGCATCTCCTGAATATTCCGTGCCCCCAGAGATCCCATGGCCACTCTGAGCGCCCCAACGAGGTTCATTGTGCCATCGGTGACCGTACTTGGGCCAAAGAGGATTTCCCGAAGACTCCCTTTAATGCCAACTCTGATGAGCGTCCCACGGGGTAGTGCCGGGTCTGGAGTGGCCATGCCCCAGTGGTGCCCCCGACCGGGAGCTTCCTGGGCACTGGCCAGAGGCGAACCAAGCATCACGGCATCCGCTCCGCTGGCTATCGCCTTGGCGATATCTCCACCCACCCGCATGCCTCCATCGGTAATCACTGCCACGTACCGGCCAGTGCTCTTCAGGTAATCTTCCCGAGCCGCTGCCACATCTACCGTTGCTGTCACCTGAGGAACACCAATGCCAAGAACAGCCCTTGTAGTGCAGGCAGCCCCAGGGCCAATACCGACGAGAACACCGCTCACCCCTGCACGCATGAGTTCCAGGGCCACCTCATAGGTGGCACAGTTCCCCACAACCACAGGAACGGGAGCCTCCCGACAGAACTTCTCAAGGTCCAGAGCCTGGAGTGAGGAAGAAACGTAGCGGAGAGTGGTCACTGTGGCCTGAATGACCAGGACATCAACCCCCGCCTGGATGGCTCTCTTGCCAAGCGTTTCAGCTCGAAGAGGGGTAACGGATACCGCTGCGGGAACGTTATGAGACTTGATTTCCTCAATCCGCCGATCGATAAGCTTCTCCTTGATGGGTTCCTGGTACACCCGCTGGAGCAGCACAGCAACCTCGTCTTTGGGGCGAGAGATGATTTCCTCAATCACCCCATAAGGGTCCTCGTAGCGAGTGAACAACCCCTCGAGGTTCAGAACCCCCAGAGCTCCAAGCTTCCCCAGCTCCACAGCCATACGGGGGTCCACTACCCCGTCCATGGCTGCCCCAAGGATGGGAACCTCAAGCCGCACTGACCCGATACTCGTTGAAACATCCACATCCTTTGGGTCCACCGTGACGTTGCCCGGCACAAGGGACACATCATCAAATCCAAAGGTCATCCGTGCCTTCCGGTTCCTTCCCAGAAAGTACTCCATAGGCCTCACCTTTTCTCTATCTCCGTCTCTTCAGCAATAATAACCTCAGTGGTCAACACAAGAGAGGCCACGCTCAGTGCGTTCTGCAGGGCTACCCGGACCACTTTGGCAGGGTCCACGATGCCTGCTGCGAACATGTCAACGAAATCACCCTGGATCACGTCAAACCCCACATTCCATGGTTCTGCCTTCATCTTCCCCGCTATGAGGGACCCCTGGTACCCGGCATTTTCGGCAATCTGCCGCGCGGGCTCCTCCAGGGCTTTCCGCACAATCTCCGCTCCTGGGCGTTCCCTCTCGGGAATGGCTTCCACATCAAGCTCCTGGGCAAGATGGAGCAGGGCCGCACCACCCCCGGGAACAATGCCCTCCTCAAGGGCAGCTCGAGCAGCAGCCAGAGCATCCTCAACACGGAGGCGTTTTTCCTTGAGTTCGACCTCGGTTGGCGCTCCAACCCGGATGACAGCAACCCCCTGGGTAAGCCGCCCCAAACGTTCTTCGAGCTTCTCCCGGTCGTAATCCGAGGTGGCTCTCTCAATCTGGGCACGAATCTGCCGGACTCGCTCCTCAATATCCCGCTTTCTCCCCTTTCCTCCGACAATTACCGTGGCATCCCGGGTAACCCGAACCTTCTCCGCCTGACCAAGGAGCTCAAGCGGAACCTTCTCAAGCTTCATCCCCAGGTCCTGGAGAATAACCTGTCCCCCGGTGAGCACCGCAATATCCCCCAGGATTTCCTTTTGTCGTTCTCCAAAAGCAGGCGCCTTGACCGCCGCAACCTGCAGTACCCCCCGGAGCTTGTTGACCACAAGAAGGGCCAGGGCCTCACCCTCAATCTCCCCCACAATGCAGAGCAGAGGACGACCTGTCTGGAAAACCCGTTCAAGGAGCGGGAGAAGTGTTGCGGCATTGCGAATCCTGTAATCGGAGACAAGGATGAAGGGATGCTCAAGGAGGACTTCCCCCTTCTCGGGATCCGTCACAAAGTATGGGGAAACAAAACCCCGGTCAAACTGCAAACCCTCGACCACTTCAAGGGTGGTCTCAACACCTTGAGAATCCTCGATGGTTACCACACCGTCTCTCCCCACCCGCTCCAGCGCCTCGGCCACAAGCTCCCCCAGGAACTCGTCTTTTGAAGCCACAGAGGCCACCTGGGCCACGTGTTTCTTCTCCACAACCGGAACACTCCGTTCCCGAAGTTTCTGCACCACCGCGTCCACGGCTTTCTCCATTCCGCTTCTGAGAAACACCGGGCTGTGAAGGGAAAGGAGGGCCTTCATCCCCTCTTCCACCATTCTTTGGGCCAGAACAATAGCCGTTGTGGTCCCATCCCCCACGACGTCATTCGTCCTTACCGCAACTTCCTTGAGGATCCGGACACCCACATTTTGAAAGACATCGTGGAGTTCAACATCCCGAGCCACAGTGACCCCGTCGTTTGTGACGAGAGGAAGACCCCAGTCCTTCCCAAGGAGCACGTTCCTCCCCCGTGGTCCCAGGGTGAGTCGCACTACCCCGGAGAGCGCTTCAATCCCTTCCCAGAGGGCCTGACGGACCTCGCTACCGAAAGCAAGAGTCTTTGCCACAATATTCACCTCTTCGTCCCGGTCAAAACGCATGCCAGAATAATACCGCAGAGTATCTCAAGAATTCAACCGGACCCCAGGGAGAGCTGGGGAAGGGGGTCAATCGCCAGAGAATCTCGCCTTCCTCGGAGGAAATGAAAAAGACCACAGGCAGCAATCATTGCCGCGTTATCTGTACACAGCGCCCGGGATGGGAAAAACACCCGAATCCCCCGTTTCTTTCCCTCCTCTTCCATGACCTCTCGAAGGCGACGATTTGCTGCCACTCCTCCCCCAACAACAAGCGCTGGATATGCCGTACGCTCCACCGCCAGGAAGGCCTTTTTAACCAGACTGCGAACCACACTCTCCTGGAAAGAGGCCGCAAGGTCCCGAAGGAGACGCTCGTCGCGTTTTTCCCCAGGAGAGAGTTGTGAGAAAAACCTCGCCACAGCAGTTTTCAGACCGCTGAAGCTGAAATCCAGGGTATCTTCATCCTCAAGCCCGCTCCGGAAGAAAAAGCGTTTTCCATCTCCTTCTCTACTCAGGCGGTCAATCACTGGACCCCCGGGGTACCCAAGGCCGAGAAGCCTGGCCACCTTGTCATACGCCTCACCAGCAGCATCATCCCTTGTCCTCCCAAGCAAGACGTAATCCCCCCAGTCCCGAACAGCAAAAAGCTCGGTATGCCCTCCAGAAACAACGAGTGCCACAAAGGGAGGATCCACAGAGGGGTCATCGAGGCGTATGGCGAAAAGGTGTCCCTCCAGGTGATTGACTGCCACAAGGGGCTTCTCAAGAGCAAAAGCCAGGGTTTTCGCCAGGCACATCCCCATAAGGAGCGACCCCAGAAGCCCCGGCCCCTGGGTCACGGCCACAAGACCAATATCGCGGAGGGTGACCCCGGCTTCCCTAAGAGCAGCGTGGAGGATTGCGGGGAGCACTTCAAGGTGACGCCTTGAGGCTACTTCGGGAACGATACCTCCAAACGCCTGGTGAAGCTCAACCTGACTCGAAACCACGTTAGAACGGATTCTGAAATGCCCATCAACCACCGCCACACAGCTATCATCACAGCTCGTTTCAATCCCCAAAACCAGAAACTCCTCGCCCATCCCTTTCCTCCTCGAAATCCTTCCGCATGATGAGTGCATCCTCTCCATCGGCATAGTACCGTGATCGTACCCCCACCACCCGGAAACCAAACTTCCGGTAGAGGTTCTGTGCCCTGGTATTGCTCACCCGGACTTCCAGAAGCACGTAACGGCACCCACAGGCCTGGGCGTACTCAAGAGCGTATCGAAAGAGCCTTTTCCCGAAACCTCTCCCCCGATATCGGGGGTGAATAGCAAAGGTTGTGATGTGCCCCTCTTCCCACAGAATCCAGAGACCGATGTACCCGATGACCCTGCCTTCAAAGAGTGCTACGAAATACGAGGCAACCTTGTTCGAAAGCTCGGTGAGGAAGAGCGAGTACGACCAGGGTTGAGAGAAGGACCGCCGCTCAATCGCCACCACATAGGGCAGGTGGTGCGCCTGCATCTCCACAATCTGAAAATCGCCGTTGTCAACGAGAACCTTGTCGTTCGAAAACCCTAGACCCATAGAGGGGCAACATGGTAAAAACATTCTCAAAACTTCCACTTTCCTCCCGTTCCCAGGACATCACCACAAGCTCAAGGGGATTGGGAACTGCAAGATCAGGACGGAGACACGAGAGACCGGCTTTCTCAAACTCTTCGAAGAGGCCTCCCCAGGGGGTCACGACCAGAACACCTGTCTCCCCCGCGTACCGAGCGACGAATTCCTCCGGAGAACCCACCAAGGGTGGAGCGGCAAGGCGGGTCGAGGAAAGAGGGAATTCAGACCAGAAAATCTCCCCTTTTCGGTGGAAAATCACCGGAACGATAACTTCAAAGGACGAAGCCACATGGAGCCTTCGGGTCTGGCTTGCCAGAAGCTCAAGGACCGAGAACCCCAAAAGAGGTACCCGAAAAGCGTAAGCCAGGCCCTTTGCAATCATGTTGCCAACCTTGACCCCGGTGAACGACCCAGGACCAAGACCAACGAGAACACGTTCCAGGCGCTCCCTCAGGGAGAAGCGGTCCTGTATCACCTTGAGGTACTCCAGAAGAAGGAGAGAATGCTCCATCCTCGTATAGTGGACCACCTGGAAAAGGACCTCTTTCCCCTCCACAGCGGCCACACCAAGCCAGGGAGTACTGCTGTCAAGGGCGAGAATCATCTCCACCACCCGAATGGGTAACCCGGATATGCCGTACGCACTCATCGACAATGCCAATCTGCACCCAGAAAAATGGAGGAGGGAAAAAGGAGAGGAACTTCTCTCCCCATTCCACCACCACGATGCCCCCTCCCTCCAGGTATTCGGGAAAACCGAGGTCCACGACCTCTTCCCACCTGCTCAGGCGGTAGAAATCCATGTGGTACAGAGGGTAAGGCTTTCCGGAATACTCGTGAACCAGGGAAAATGTCGGGCTGCGCACCTCACTTTCCGGTATTCCCAGAGCCTGGGCCATGCCCTTGACGAAAACCGTCTTTCCTGCCCCGAGTTCCCCAGAAAGGAGAACAAGGACGGGAGGCCTGCAAAACCCAAGGACGAACTCCTTCCCCAATCTCTTTGTCTCCTCAGGGCTTTCAGTCCGCCAGAACGCCACTTCCCTCATTCGACGAACACGCGATGACGTATCCTTCCGAAACTGCAGAGGACCTCATGGGGGATTGTCTTTCCCCGGCGCGCAACCTCTTCAACCCGTATCTCCTCCTCACCATCCCTCCCGATAAAGGTGACCACATCTCCCTTCTCCACTCCCTCGATGTGGGTCACATCGACCATCACCTGGTCCATGGAAATCGTCCCGATGACCGGGGCTCTCTTCCCGCGAACCAGAACCTCAAGATTGTTGGAAAGAGCCCGGAAGAGCCCCTGGGCGTACCCCAGGGCGACAACCGCCACCCTCGACGTCCGGGAGGTCACAAATGTCCCTCCATAACCCACCCGGAAACCAGGGGGGAGAACCTTGACGAGCTTCACCCGGGCCCGGACACTGGTGACGGGCTTCAGACCAAGCGACTTTGCGAGTTCTGGTTCCCCGTTTGGGGATACCCCGAAAAGAGCAATACCGATCCGGTTCAGCGCAAGCCGCATGTGGGGGAACACGAGAAAGGCTGCGCTGTTCGCGCAGTGGTACTCCAGGGATTTCCCCCAGAACCCCCAGCGCTTCAAGAAAGCCAGAAACTTCTGAAATTGCCACTCCGTGTACTCCGGATCTTTCTCGGCGCTTGAGAAATGCGTCATCACGCCGCACAAAGCCACGGCAGGCGAAAGAGACAACCTCTCAAAAAAAGAACGGGTAAAGTTGCGGGGAAGGCACCCCATCCTCCCCATTCCGGTGTCTACCTTAAAGTGAAAGCGAGCAGTCCTCCCCTGTCGTTCTGCAGCCTTGACCAGGCTCTCGAACTCCTCTTCCTGCGAGACAACGGGGATAAATCCCTCGGCAACGATGGCCTCAGCCTCCCAAGGGAAAAATCCTCCGAGGATGTAAATATCGCCTTCAACACCGGACTTTTTGAGATCGAGGGCTTCCTCTAAAGAAGCCACGCCGAATTTCCGAAGACCCAGCGAGGAGAGTAAGGCAGCAGTAGCCACCCCATGGCCATAGACCTGGGATTTCACCACCCCCATGATATCTCCCTGGGGAGAGGCCAGCTGCCTGAGCACCAGGAGGTTATGGGCAAGGTGCTCCCGAGAAATCTCCATCCAGAAATGAAGGTTCCCATGTTCCATCTTCTACCACCTTTCGTGCCGCATCAAGGCGTTCGGCAATCTCATGGGCAACAATGGAGGTTCTTCCCTCCCTGCGCAGGATGTCTCCTGAAAGCCCGTGGAGAAACACCCCGCAGAGCGCACTGCTTACTGCATCAAGACCCTGGGCCATCAACCCCCCGATGAGTCCTGCCAGAACGTCTCCGCTCCCTGCTGTAGCCAGAAGTTCATTCCCCGTGGAATTTACGAAGATCTCTCCCCCGGGGCTCACCACGAGAGTCCCCGGCCCTTTGAGGACCACAACGCACCCAAAGAAGGCGGCGATATCCCGGGCAGCCTGCACCTTCCACTCGCTGACCTCCTGCACAGGCCTGGCCAGAAGACGAGCTGCTTCACCCACATGAGGCGTCACAACCCATCCGGCAAGTTTCCCCTCCCACCGCTCGCGATGTTCGGCGATGATGTTCAGCGCATCAGCATCAAGCACACCCTTCGCCGGAATGAGCTCAAGGAACCGCTCCAGAAAGCGCTGTAGTCCCTCCTTCATTCCAAGACCCGGTCCAACCACAACACCTGAAACCTTCCGGGCCTCAAACCCCCGGAGAATCGCCTCAACGTCGTGTTCCCCATAGCTCCAGTCAGGAAATGCCGAAGACCCAAGGGTCACCCCCACAACCTCGGGGAGGCTGGTTCGTACCGCCAGAGAAAGCTCTGCGGGCAAAGGCCACACCACCATGCCCGCACCGCCCCGATAAGCTCCCTGAGCAACCAGAATCCCCGCACCGAGCATGGCCGAAGACCCGGCGACAACCCCCACCACACCGGCAGAAATCTTGTGGGTTGACCACGACCGCCGGGGGAGAAGGGCACGGACATCCGAAGGAAGCACCAGGTATCCATCAGCCTTTTCGTCCTCTCCAAAGGACAGGGGTATACCGATGGGGTACACCTTGATCCTTCCCGCATACGCCCTTCCCGGATACAGGACAAGACCCCTCTTGAGAAAACCAAAGGTCACCGTGAGATCCGCCTGCACCGCCTCGCCGAGAACCCGCCCGTCGCTGGCGTCCACCCCGGAAGGGACGTCAACAGCCACGACGAATTTCCTTACCGCCGCATTGATACACCGAATCACCTCCCGGTGTATTCCCTCGACTTCCCGGGCAAGACCCGTCCCGAAGAGGGCATCGACAATCAGCGTGTCCTCTTCAAACCGAACATCGCCAGAAGAGGAAACCACCTGCACGGGAAGGCCAAGCTCCGTAATGACAGCGTAATTGTACTGGGCGTCTCCTCTGAGGTTCTCCGGAGAACCTACAAGGTATACCCTGGGGGGACTCTCGGGATGCGCCACGAAAAGGTGGCGGGCCACCACCATTCCATCGCCCCCGTTATTTCCTGTCCCGCANACAATGGCTACCCGCCGCAGCGATGGTCTTTCCCGCAGGGCGGAGAGTACTTCAGACGCTACCGCCCTTCCGGCATTTTCCATAAGTAAAAGGGTCCTCAGACCGAAGCGCTCACAGGCACTTTTCTCCCGCTCCTGCATGGTCTTCGCCGTGACAAGCTCAATCACTGCCTTTCCCTCCCCCGACGACTCCCACCGCCACCGCGACGACCACATCTCGCGAGTGCGAGAAGGAAAGACTGATTCTCCGGAACACCTTGTCACCTTGAGCCACAAAAACTCGCGGCTCTCCCGTGGACGTGTGGAGAATCGTGATATCCCGAAAGCCCAGAGAACGCCCCCGCTGCAGGAAGAGCTTCTTCACCGCTTCCTTGCTGGCAAAAAGCGCTGCAACCCCTTCCTGCCACCTTCTCGTCCCTTTCCCCTGGTAATAGGCGAGTTCCTCCGGGGAAAAGAGGCGCCGGAGGAACCGTTCACCAAAGAGGGAGAGAACCCGGGCAACTCGCGCAATTTCCACCACGTCAACGCCTACAAAAGCCCCACCATCACTCACGAAGCAGCTTCTCTCTCTTTCCGCGCCCTCTCAATAATGGCTTCCGCTATCTGGGGCGGAACCTCCTCGTAGTGAGAGAACCTCATGATGAACGAACCCCGTCCCTGGGTGATGGAACGGAGGTCAACGGAGTACCGGAAAAGTTCAGCAAGCGGGACCAAAGCCTTAATTTTCTGGTAGCCATCTTCAGGTTCCATGCCCAGAATCTTCCCTCGGCGAGCGTTGAGGTCCCCGATAACATCCCCCATGTTCTCCTCGGGCACCGTCACCTCAACACTCATGATGGGCTCAAGGAGCACCGGATTGGCCTCCTGGGCTCCCTTCCGGAACGCCATGGAACCGGCGATCTTGAAGGCCATGTCTGAGGAGTCCACCGGATGATACGACCCATCGTAGACAGTTACCCGCACGTCCACCACAGGGTATCCTGCAAGGACCCCTTCCTGCATGGCCTCCTGCACACCCTTTTCCACTGCGGGAATGTAGTTTTTCGGGATCACACCACCCACGATTTTGTCAACGAACTCAAACCCCTGTCCCCGGGGAAGCGGCTCAAGTTCAAGCCAGGCATGGCCATACTGTCCCCGGCCTCCCGACTGGCGTTTGTATTTCCCCTCGGCACGGGCCGTTTTCTTGATGGTCTCCTTGTAGGGAACCCGGGGAACCGAGAGGGCAACTTCCACACCAAACTTACGCTTCATCTTTTCTGCCAGAACATCAAGGTGAATGTCCCCGAACCCGTAGACGATGTCTTCCTTGGTATCTGGTTCTCGCTGCACCCTGAGCGTGGGGTCCTCTTCGAGCATGCGACTCAAAGCCTGACTGATTTTCTCCTCGTCTGCTTTCCCCACAGGCCGTATGGCTGCCATGTAGTTCGGCTCGGGGTACTCAAGGGGTGGGAAAACAATGGGGTGTTCCCGATCCGAAAGGGTGTCACCGGTGAAAACCTCGGTCACCTTGGCTACAGCTGCGATATCTCCCGCCCTGACTTCCTTCAGAGGTTCCTGCGCCTTTCCCCGAACGAGGAGGAGCTGCCCCACCTTTTCTTCCACATCCCGGGAGGCGTTGTACAGCCGGGCATCCGCTGAGAGCTTCCCCGAATAGACCCGGAAAAAGGCAATTTTCCCCACGTATGGGTCGCTCAGAACCTTAAAGACAAAGGCCGAGAAAGGAGCGTCCTCACGACAGGGTCGTTCTTCCTCTTCCTGGGTTCTGGGGTTCTTCCCCTTCACCGGTGGGCGGTCAAGAGGGCTTGGAGCAAATTCCACGAGAAAGTCTGCTAAAGCAGCAACTCCCTTGTTCTCCAGGCCAGAACCACAGAGAACTGGGAAAATCTTTCGTTCAAGCACGGCTTTTTTGAGAGCTTCCCGGAGCTTCTCCGGCGGAATCCCCTGGCCGTCGAGGTAGAGATTGAGGAGTTCGTCATCGGTCTCCGCAACGTTTTCCAGAAGCTCTTCCCGCCATGTTCTGGCCTCATCCTCAAGCTCTCCAGGTATTTCTCCCTCCCGAACCGTCTTCCCGTCACCCTCGAAATACAGGGCCTTCATGGTCAGAAGGTCCACAAGGCCCCGGAAAGCGCTCTCCTTACCAATGGGGAGGAAAACCGGGGTTGCCTTGGGGGTAAACTTTTTGCGAATGTTCTCCAGAACACCGTAGAAATTGGCACCCTCCCGGTCCATACGGTTCACCAGGAAGAACACTGGAAGGTTCTCCCGCCTCAGGTAGTCCCATGCCTTCTCGGTCCCAACCTCAACACCAGACACCGCGCAGAGGAAAATCACCCCGCTGTCCACTGCCCGAAGCGCCCCGATGACGTTCCCCAGAAAATCCATGTACCCCGGGGTATCTATGAGATTGACCTTGCAACCCCTCCACTCAAAAGGCAGGACCGAAAGGTCGATGGACAGTCCACGTCGAATCTCCTCAGGCTGCCAGTCAGAGACTGTGTTGCCTTCCTCAACTCTGCCCCGTCGTGTTGTCACCCCTGCATTGAAAAGGAGGGCCTCAGCAAATGTGGTTTTTCCTGCTCCCGCGTGGGAGAAGAATCCAATGTTCCGGATGTCCCCACCTTTGAAATCCTTCAAACGCAACTCCTCCCTTCTCGCATCATGGCCTACGCTCTTCTTTGAGAATATATCATACGATGCCTTCACTCAGCAAAAAGAAAAAAAGACTCAAGGCAAAAAGCAGGGCGAAAAGTTTGGTCTTCCAGTCGCGCCAGAAAAGCCTCTCAAGCAGTTCCCGGAGAAGTCTCAATGCCTTCGATACAGAATTTTGAGCATCCTCTTGAGCGTTCCTGCCTCGATATCCCATGCCATCCTCCCGTGTACCGCAAGGGAGATTTTCCCCGTCTCCTCAGAAATCACAATGGCCAAGGCGTCGGTCTGTTCGGTCACCCCAATGCCAGCCCGATGACGGGTACCGATTTTCCGTCTCGCCTCCACCTGTTCAGCCAGAGGAAGGATGCACCCAGCGGCGATAATCTTGTTCTCCCGAACAATCACCGCTCCATCGTGCAGGGGAGAGTCGGGAAGGAAAATGGAGAAGAGAAGCTCCGGCGAAAAAAAAGCATCCACCAGGACACCGGTCTGGGTGAAGTCCCGGAGGCTGTTCGTCCTTTCAAGGACAACCAGTGCACCAATTCTCTTTCGCGAGAGCGTCTGGCACGCCAGGGCAAGGTCCTCGATGAACTTCGTACGACCCTCCTCGTTGGTGTTCCGTTCAAGCAGGACATGGTGGTACAGGCGGTTCATGTAATTCCTGCGCAACTCCGGCTGGAGAATGAGCAACATCGTTCCCACATAGACAAAAAGACACAGGCGCCAGAAAAGGCGGAGTTCCCCCAGGGTAAGAAAATTTGAGGCCCCCGCGGCGATGAAAAGAACCATGAGAGAACGAACAGGCAGAAAAAGCGGGGTTCCCTTCACCCACCTGAGGAGCTGATACGAAAAATAGTAAAGTACTCCTATTTCCACCACGTACTTCAGAAAGCCTGGGAGCAAGAGACTGTTTCCCTCCGGGCCTCAAAGCAGGAGGCTCAAAATGGCCTTCTGGGCATGGAGCCTGTTCTCCGCCTCGTCAATCACCACAGAATGTGCTCCATCAATGACTTCATCGGTAATCTCCTGTCCCCGGTGCGCAGGCATGCAGTGCATGACGATGACCTCAGGAGAAGCAAGGGCGAGTAATTCATTGTTCACCTGGTAGGGCCAGAAGAAAGACAGCCGTTCTTCAAGCTCCTGTTCTTTCCCCATGCTGGCCCACACGTCGGTGTACACCACATCTGCCCCCAGAACGGCCTTTCTCGGGTCAACCTCGTAGACAATCTCTGCTCTGCTCTTCTGCGCCTCTCTCTGAGCCCAGTTCCAGATTTCCCAGGAAGGTCGGTACCGCTCAGGAGTGCACACGGTCAGGGAAAGGCCAAGACGCGCAGCAGCAACAATCCACGAGTGGCAGACGTTATTCCCGTCGCCCACAAAAACAATCTTGACGTTGAGCGTTCCCTTTTTCTCCTGCACTGTGAGCAGGTCCCCCAGCACCTGGCAGGGATGGTGGAGGTCAGAGAGACCATTGATCACCGGAACTCCAGCGTATCGGGCCATTTCGAGGACTGTCTCGTGAGCAAAGGTGCGGATCACAATGCCGTCCACCATCCTCCCAAGAACCAGCGCAACATCCTTCACAGCTTCTCGCTTACCAAGACCCACTTCCTGGGGACCGAGGTAAAAGCATTCTCCACCGAGCTGCCGCACCGCCACCTCGAAGGATACCCGGGTACGGAGGGAGGGCTTTTCAAAAAGCAGGGCAACGATTTTCCCTCCAAGGATACCAAGCCGCTCGCCCAGCACCCACCGCTTCTTCAGATCTAAAGCAACCTCAAGGAAATAGAGAATCTCCTCCCGTGAGAAATCCGCAAGATCTAGAAAATGACGTCCCCGGAACGCCTGCGTCATGTTCTCCCCTCTCCCATTTTCTCCCGGTAAACCTTTTCCACGTACGGAGAGAGAAAAGCCCGCAAAACGGCCCCATACCCGGCACGAAAGGATACCACATCGCCAACCCGGTACGGTCGTTGACTCTCTTCAACGTCAAGCACAAGGTAATTGCTTGTAGCCCCCACTATTGTAACATGTTCGTCGTCGAAATATAACTGATCCTCATCGATGTCCTGCTTTCCCAGCGCAACGAGAATCCTCCTGCGGGGGCCAGAAGACTGCAGAACACACTGCCTGCCGAAAGCATCATACCCCAGAGCCTTCCCCTGAAGGGGTTCTTTGGCACGGACTTCCACAACCTCAGCCGAGATCACAAAAGCACCCTGCCTCAGCCAGGGAATGTCCCTTTTCCTGCTGATGTCACTGCCAAAAAGCAGGGCTTCTCCAAAACGCACCTCATCCACTCCCTCAGGAGGTCGCCCCTCTTCCCAGAGGGAGAGAAAGGTTGTCCCCCCCACGGAGAGAACAACCTCCTTCTGGAGTTCCTCCGCAAAAAACCTCTTCACCTCCAGGAGCCTTTCGACCACCTCCCGGTCGGGGAGGACGCCGCTCAAACAGGCAAGGGTCGTGGCAATTCCCCGCAGGGAAACCCAGAAAAGATGCTGCAGCACCTCGAGGGCTTGGGGGAGTTCCTCAAAAAGGAACCCTTCTCGTCCATCCCCTCCCTCCACCGCGAAGACCACTGAAGAAGGCTTTCCTGTTCTTCGGGCTACAGCCTCGAGGTTCTCCAGAACTTCAACGTGAGAGACAAAGGGGGAAATGCTGTGCTCGCTGAGGATTTCGAGTTCCCAGGACATGGGAAGGCGGATGAGGAAGAGTTCCGCCTGAGATCCGAAAAGACGGCGAAGACGCAGGAGGTTTGGGAGGTTAGAGTCGGCAAAACTCGAAAAGCCAAGGTCCCACAGCATCCGGGCAAGAACGGGATCAGCCAGAAACCCCTTGGTCACGATGACAGGATGGACGTTCCAGAGGGAACACCTTTCTCGAAGAATACGGGCATTCTCTCTCAGAACATCAAGGTCGATTTCCAGACGAGGGTACAAAACGTGGCCACCTCAAAAAAACGAACCGGGGGTACTTCAGGTACCCCCATCGCATCACCGTTTGGAGAACTGGAAGCGAGCACGAGCTGCCCGCTGACCGTACTTCTTGCGCTCTTTCATCCTGGGGTCTCTGGTCAGAAGCCCCGCCTTCTTGAGGACACTCCGCAGGTTCTCGTCCACAAGGAGCAGAGCCCGAGCAATGCCATGCGCCAGAGCTCCAGCCTGGCCACTCAAACCTCCCCCCGAAACCCGGGCTTCGACGTTGAAGCGGGCCTCTGTCCCCGTCAACACAAGGGGCTTCCGCACAAGAACCTGCCAAGTCAACCGGGGGAAGTATTCCTCAAGGCTTCGCCCGTTTACGGTGATTTTTCCCTCCCCCAGGGTCAGCCAGACTTTGGCCACCGAAGTCTTCCTTCTCCCCGTTGCGTAGTACTTTACGGCCACACTCACCATCATTCACTCCCTATAGGCAACGGAATCGGATTCTGCGCACTGTGGGGGTGAGAAGGACCACGGTAGACTTTGAGTTTACGGATGATTCTGCGACCCAGACGATGATGGGGAATCATTCCCCACACCGCTCTCCGGATGACCTCCTCGGGTCTCCGTGAAAGCAGTGACCTCAGTGTCTCCTCCTTCAGCCCCCCCGGGTACCCACTGTGCCGCCGGTATAGCTTCTGGTCGAGCTTCTTCCCCGTTACCCGGACCTTCTCGGCGTTGACAACAATCACATAGTCTCCAACGTCGAAAAAGGGAACATAAATATTTTTGTGTTTTCCCATCAAGATAGTGGCGATACGAGAAGCCAGACGACCAAGGGTCTGGCCTTCTGCATCCACAACGTACCATTTCTTCTCAATACTTTTGAGTGACGGAACGTACGTTCTCTCCTGCATTGTTCTTCTCCCCCAGCGTAGTCAAGACAAACTGAATTTTAGAGAAGTACGAAGGAGTTGTCAAGAAAAGGGTGAAATTTTCCTTTCACCCCGGGAATCCTCCTGTTCGGGCGGCAACCTCATGCATCAGGTCCCTGAGCTGGAAATAGCTCCGGACATAGCGGTCGTAGTAGAAGAGGTACATTTCGTGGTTTTCCCGGTTGGGGTAAATCTGTCCGGAAATCTGCACCATTTTCAGGGTAGCCTCGGGGATGCTATCATAGAACCCGACCCCCACAGCAGCATAAATGGCGGTTCCAAGAGTACTCGCCTCCTCCACCGTTGTGAGGTAGATGGGGATATTGGTGACATCGGCGTGAATTTGCAACCAGAGCCTGCTTCGCGCTCCTGCTCCGCTTGCGTACATTTCCTCAACCTCGAATCCTGACTGAGCAAGAGTCTTGAGGATGTGATACGTCCCGTAAGCAGTTCCCTCGTAGATTGCCCGGAGCACATGGGCTTTGGTGTGACTCAAAGACAATCCCCAGAGGGCTCCCCGGGCAAGGGGGTCCTGATAAGGACTGCGGTTCCCCTGGAAGTAGTCAAGGAGCACCAGACCATCGGAACCAGGAGGAATCTGAGCAACCATCCTGTCAAGAAGGGCAAAAAGGTCTTCGCCCAGCTCACAGGCCCGGGCACACTCCTCCTGAGCAAAGTTGTCCGTAAACCACTTGATCACCGAACCCGTAGAGCTCTGCCCTCCCTCAAGAACCCAGAGGTTCGGGAGTACCGCCCCGTAGTAGGGACCCCAGATACCCGGACTGAAAATGGGCCGTTCCGAGACGGCCAGGTGACACGTCGAGGGGCCAACAACCATGGCCAGACGCTGGGGGTGCACCACATCAAGTCCCACCATCGCCGCATAGGCATCGATGCCACCCTGGATGACCGGAGTCCCTGGAACAAGACCCAGTTCGTAAGCGGCCCGCTTGGTCAGCTCGCCCACCTTTTCACCGACCGGGATGAGTTCCTTCGGCCATTTCTGCAGGAGCTCTTCGAAATGGAGATCCCGCAAAAGAGCCACCGGCCATCCTCCCTCTGTGGGACAGTAGTTCCACTTGCAGATGGCGTTGTTGAGGGAGGTAACCCAGCGGTCAGTAAGCTTGAACATAATCCAGTTCTGGGCTTCCACGATGTAGTCGGCGTTAACGAAAATATCCGGGAGGTTCTCTTTAAGCCACAGAGCCTTGGGAATCATCCATTCTGGCGACTCATGACCACCAGCGTACCGGAGAAGCGGGTTTTTCGTAGCGTTGACACGCTCGGCCTGGTCAAAGGCTCGCACATCCATCCACATGATAGCCCGGTATTTGGGGTTTCCGAACCGGTCCACCGGCAGCACCGTGCAAGAACTTGCGCTGACACTCAGCGCAGCAACGTCCTCAGGGCGCACCTCGCCTTCAAAGAGGCAGCGCCGCACTGTATCCTGAATCCCCTTCCACCAATCCATGGGATCCTGCTCGGCCCACCCTGGACGAGGGTGGTAACTGGGGTAGGAGTAGAATGAGAGCGCCACTACATTTCCCCGTGCGTCGAAAATACCGCTTCGGAGTCCCTCAGTCCCCACATCGATACCAAGAAAATACGGGGGTTTAGCATTGGCCACCTGACAAAACCTCCTTATTCTTCCCACTCCCTATGGTACAATGGGCTTGTGGGAACGGTACGCTTTCTTGCAGACTGCATGCTGGGGAAACTCACACGGTGGTTACGAATCCTGGGCTACGACGTCGCCTACTTCCGTAACATGGAGGACAGAAAGCTCCTTGCCATTGCCCGCCTGGAAGGAAGAATCCTCCTCACGAAAGACAGAGCCCTTGCCGTTTCTGGGAAAGAGTCGGCATACTACGTGAAAGCGGACACCCTGCCTGAACAGCTCCTCGAGCTCAAGCAAGCCTTCGGGTTATCCTTCTCCCTCCCCCCTCGCTGTCCCTTCTGCAACGAAACCCTTAAGGAAATCCCTCCCGAGGAAGCCAGAAAGAGCCTTCCCCTCTTTGTTGCCCTGAGCTTCACAACTTTCAGACGCTGTCCTTCCTGTCAGAGAACCTTCTGGCCAGGAACTCACTGGCAGAGAATACGCAGGCTCTGCCAGGAGTTCCTGGGAGAGTCTACCTCATTTGTCCAGGAGGACCTCAACTCCAGGTAGAGGACGACCCTCAACAAACTCCAGAGAAGCTCCTCCACCGGTGGAAATGTGAGTGATTTTGTCTTCCACACCGGCCTTCTTTATGGCCGCTACAGTATCACCACCGCCAACAACCACAACGGCTCCGCTTTCTGCGACTTTCTTAGCAATTTCTATGGTCCCCCGGGCAAAGAGGTCAACCTCAAAAAGACCCAGAGGACCATTCCAGAAGATGGTCCTCGCCTCTTGGATGTACCGCCCAAACTTCTCCACGGTTTTTGGACCAATGTCGTACCCACCCATGTCCGGAGGGATTTTGTCCCAGTCGACAACCTTTGTCTCCACTCCTTCTTTACCCTCCGGAGCAACTACAAAATCCTCAGGAAGCTCAAAGCGCACACCCCGGGCCTTTGCAGCCTCAAGAATCCCCCGGGCTTCTTCAATCATCGCCTCTTCAAGAAGGGATTTCCCAACCTCATACCCCATAGCCTTGATGAAAGTGTAAGACATACCCCCTCCCACGAGGAGGACATCCACCTTTTCAAGGAGCTTCCGCAGGACCCCGATTTTGCTTGAGACCTTTGCCCCTCCGAGGATGGCAAGGAAGGGACGAACGGGATTATTGAGCTTCTCTCCCAGGGCCTCAAGCTCTTTCTCCATAAGGAATCCAGCGTAAGCTGGGAGGAAACGCGCCACTCCAGCTGTTGAGGCATGGGCCCGGTGGGCTGCCCCAAAAGCGTCATTCACGTAAATATCGGCGAGTTCTGCCAGGGCCCGGGCGAAGTTCTCGTCGTTGGCTTCCTCCTCGGGATAGAATCGAATGTTCTCAAGAAGCAGCACATCTCCATCCTTGAGTTGAGCCACCGCCTGCTTTACCTCTTCCCCAATGCAGTCATTAACCTTGACAACCTTTTGACCCAGAAGCTCCTCAAGACGCCGAGCAATGGGGTCCATCCGGAGCTCATCCTTGGGTTTTCCCTTTGGCCGGCCAAGGTGGGAAACGAGAATGACCCTTGCTCCACGCTCGATGAGGTACTTAATGGTGGGTAGGCTCTCCACAATTCTCGTGTCATCGGTAATGTTGCGGTTTTCATCAAGGGGTACATTGAAATCCACCCGCACCAGAACCCTCTTTCCTCGCAGCTCTCCTTCCGGAATATCCCGTATGGTCTTTTTATTCACCCTTTGTCACCTCCATTCACTTGGTTTCAAGGAATGCCTGAAGCACTCGGACTCGATTCACTACACCTACCACCCGTCCCTCCTTCACCACAGGGATAAGGTCAAGGCCTGTTGTCTGCAGAAGTTCCAGAGCGTCCTCAACATCATCCTCTGCAGCAAGGTACTCCACGTCCTCGGTCATGAATTCGGACACTTCTCGTTTGGCAAACTCCCGGAGCTTTTCTCGTATAGCGCTCATAAGGTTCCCAAAAAGAGGAGCTTCCTTCTGGGCTTCCTCAAGGAGCTGCTGAAAGAACATCTGAGCCGAAAAGTACCCAATGAGCCTCTGTTCAAGGTCCACCACAGGGACACCACTGACTTTTCGTCGAATCATGAATTGTATGACGTCACCCACAGTGTCGAAATCGCTAACCGTGGGAACTTCAGAGAGCATGATTTCTTCTACCAGCACTGCCATTCCCCCTCAGCTACCAGTATATTCTCCGATACGTCCTTGAGGCTATAATTTTACACCACAATGCTCCAACTACAAACCCGCTGACGTGAGCAAACCAGGCAATGCCCCCGTAGCCGGGAAACCCCAGAGAAACTATAGCATAGAACATCTGAAGGAGAATCCAGAATCCCAGGAAAACCACCGCAGGGACATAGAGGAACTGAACGAAGAAACCCCAGAACACCACGGTGAGAATCCGGGCTCGTGGGAAAAGCAGAAAGTACCCACCCATCACACCGGCGATGGCCCCACTTGCTCCGACCGTGGGCAGAAGAGAAGAGGGGAAGGCAAGAGCATGCGAAAGACCAGCTGCAAAGCCACATCCAAGGTAGAAGAGGAGGAATTGCCACCGGCCGAGGAAGTCCTCCACGTTGTTGCCAAAAATCCAGAGATACCACATGTTGGAGAGAAGGTGGAAGAAACTCCCGTGGAGGAAGATAGAGGTCAGAAGAGTGAGGAGGGGAGGAACGGAAAACCCGTGGAGGAGCTGGGTCTTTCCCCAGAGGAACGCAGGTACCAGGCCTGCCTGGAAGAAGAACAGCTCCCGGGCAGGCCCAAGGCTCACCTCGTAGAGGAACACCGCCGTATTCACCAGAATAAGTGCCACCGTCACCACCGGGAAGCGGCGGGTCGGCAGCTCATCGCGAATCGGAATCATGGCTTAAAAATAGTGCACTCTCCGCACAAAGTCAAGCAGCTTCAGGCTTCCCCGAAGCTCAGGTTACTCTGCCAAGGAGTGCCGGCGCTTTCCCCCGTGCAGCAAATTCCGTAGAGGGGAGGCTGCTCTGCGAGCGAAAACCTCTGCAAGCACCTGGTGCAAAAGCAGAAAACCCGAGGACGAAGGGTACAGTCGCCCATCCTCCTCAAGGAGAAGTCCTTCAGCCACAAAAGCTGAAAGGAGGTTCAGCAAATCCTGATTCCTGAAGGAATGCACAAGAGAAAGAGGAACACCCTGGCGTGTTCGAAGAAGAAGGAGAAAATCCTCAAAAATCTTTTCCTCCTGAGAGAGTTCCTCTTCAAAGACGATGGGGCATCTCCCATCCTCAAGAGCTTTCCGGTATCCCCGGAGGGTTTCGGCATTCTTCTGCCTTTTCCCTCCAATGTGCGACCAGCTCGAAGGCCCAAGTCCCAGGTACTCCCCGTTCCTCCAGTACAGGAGGTTATGCTGGCACTCATATCCCGGGCGGGCGAAATTCGAAACTTCATAGTGAACGTACCCTGCCGCAGCAAGTCGTTCTTCGGCAAATCGGAAAAGGTAAGCCTGCTTGTCGGGGGAAGGGAAAAGGCGGAAATGGCGACGGAAAAAGGAGAAAAGAGGGACTGCAGGGCTCAGGGTCAGGTTGTACACAGAGATATGGGGTGGGGCATACCGGAGGGTCTCTGAGAGGTCCTCTCCCCAACTATCAAAGTCCTGGAGAGGAAGGCCGTAGATGAGGTCGATATTCCAGTTCTCCCATCCGCTTCCCACAACTTTCTGGAGTGTCCTGTGCAGAGTTTCCAGGGACACAGACCGACCGAGAAGGAAGAGATACCGGGGGGCAAAGGATTGCACACCGAGGCTCAGGCGCAGGATTCCGGCTTCTCTCCACTCAAGAAGCCGTGCTTCGGTGACAGTTTCAGGATTCACCTCAAGGGTGACCTCAAGCGGGAAGGAGAGAGTAAAGTACGACTGGAGTTTTCTGAGGAAATCCCCAAAAAGCGATGGGGCGAGAATCGATGGAGTCCCCCCGCCAAAGTAGACGCTACAAACCCTTCTTCCTTCAAGCTGCAGGGCATGAACCTTAAGCCTGAGTTCCTCGTAGAGAAGGGAGAAAAACTCCTCTCCCTCTCCCCTGAAGGGATAGGAAACGAAGTCACAGTATGAACATTTTCGAAGGCAGAAGGGGATGTGGACATAGAGACCGAGTTCCTTCATGAACCCGTCTTGAGAACCGCAAGAAAGGCTTCCTGAGGAATGCGAACCTTCCCAATGGCTTTCATCCGCTTTTTCCCTTCCTTCTGTTTTTCAAGGAGCTTCCGTTTCCGTGTGACGTCCCCACCGTAACACTTCTGGAGCACATCCTTTCGGAGAGCCGGAATATCTTCCCTTGCGATGACCCTCCCACCAATGGCAGCCTGAATCGAAACCACAAAGAGCTGGCGCGGGATAATCTCCTTGAGCTTTCCCACAAGTTCCCGGGCGCGGTAATACGCGTTCTCCTGACAGGAAATGAAAGAAAGTCCGTCAACCCGTTCCCGGTTGACCAGAATGTCCACCCGCACAAGATCAGCCGGGCGATACCCGGCAAACTCGTAGTCAAAACTCGCATAGCCCCGGCTTACCGCTTTCAGGCGGTCGTAGAAATCAAGGAGGACCTCGGCCATGGGAAGTTCATAGGTGAGGAGCACGGTTCTCTCGTCGAGGAACAGCATATCCCTGAATACCCCTCTCCGGGACTGACAGAGCTCCATGACGCCACCGATGTGCTGTGAGGGCACGACAATCTTCGCCACGATATAGGGTTCTTCGGCCATCTCGATTTCCCCAGGGGAGGGGAAATCCCTCGGGGAACGAACCTCAAGCACCTCCCCCTTTTTCGTCAACACCTGGTACACCACATGGGGTGCCGTGGCCACAACTTCTATGCCGAACTCCCGTTCAATCCGCTCCTGCACAATCTCCATGTGCAAAAGCCCCAGAAACCCGCAGCGGAACCCGAAACCCAGAGCCTCCGAGAAGTCCGGTTCAAAGACCAGCGATGCATCGTTGAGCTGGAGTTTCTCCAGAGCCTCCTTGAGGCTCTCGTAGCTCTCGTACTCCACGGGGTAGAAACTGCAAAACACCATGGGCTTCACTTTTTTGTACCCTGGAATTGGCTGGGGCGCCGGTCGGGTTGCCGAGGTAATGGTGTCACCAACTCTACTGTCCTGGATGTTCTTCATGTTGCAGGCGATGTACCCAACTTCCCCTGGGCCAAGGGACTCAACCTCCTGCATATCAGGAGTGAACACACCAACACCCGTCACCTCAAACTCTTTCCCCGTGGAGAACATGCGAATCCTTATGCCCTTCCGTATTTCACCATCAACAACCCGCACGAAGGGCAGGACGCCCCGGTACGGGTCATATATGGAGTCAAAGATGAGGGCCCGAAGTGGCTCTTCCTCACTCCCCCGTGGAGGGGGGATGAACTCGATAACCCGCTCCAGCAGTTCTTCCACTCCCACGCCGTGCTTGGCACTCACAAGGGTAAAGGGGAGATGCTCTGGCCCAAGAAGGGCCTCAACCTCCCGCATGGCCCGCTCAGGGTCAGCAGAGGGAAGGTCGATTTTGTTAATGACCGGAAGGATGGTGAGTCCCTGTTCCAGGGCAAGNCGGGCGTGAGCCAGAGTCTGTGCCTCAACACCCTGGGAGGCATCGACCAGGAGAATCGCTCCTTCACAGGCTGCAAGGCTCCTTGAAACCTCATAGCTGAAATCGGCATGTCCTGGGGTATCGATGAGGTGGAAGAGGTACTCCTGTCCCTTGTTCCGGGAAACATACCGGAGCCGCACTGCCTTGGCCTTGATGGTGATACCCCGTTCCCGCTCGAGGTCCATGCGGTCAAGAAACTGCTCCCGCATGCGTTCCCTTGGCACAGCGTTACAGAGCTCGAGAATCCGGTCAGCCAGCGTGGACTTCCCGTGGTCAATATGAGCGATGATACAGAAGTTCCGAATGTACTTCCTGTCCACCGTCCCTACCCTCCGAGCTGTCGGAAAACCCTGCGAACATCTCCAAACATAGCCAGAAGCACCTTCCGCTCGTCCATCCCTAAAAGGAAGGGCAGAGCAAGGTACAGAACCCAGAGAAAGAACGCCCCGAGAGCAAACTCCCAAAGAGACCTGTGCATTGTGGTTCTGGCAACACATACGCAACCCAGGACGAACACCCCAAGCTGTGCCCCCGCTTTCCAGAGCCAGCCCCGGGGGAAACGCAAGAACACCCCGATTTTTGTCTTCTGCCGTAAAAAGTATACAAGGAGTGTGAACTGAAAGAAAGCCGAAAAGGACGTGGCCAGGGCAACTCCCTGAAAATCGAGCAATCGCACAAGCCACAGATCCAGAACAACGTTGAGCAACACACTCAAAAGGCCAATCTTCACAGGGGTCCTGGTGTCGCGAAGGGAGTAGAAGGCGCGGGTCAGAAGATGGTTGAGGGCGAAAAAGAGCAGGCCGGGAGCGTAGAAGAAAAGCGCCGCTGCCGTCATCTCCGCCGCCAGATGGTCAAACACTCCTCGCCGGTATACCAGGTTCACCAGAGGTAAAGGAAAAACCATGAGGAAAACCACCGCGGGGAGCATGAAAAAGAGTACCCACCGTATCCCCTGCCAGAGCGTTCCCTGCCATTCCTCCATGTTCTCCATCCACACGTTCTGTGAAAGGGAGGGCAAAACGGCGACCGAGAGGGCCACCCCAAACACTCCCAGGGGAAACTCCATGAGACGGTCTGAAAAATACAGGGCAGAGACTGCCCCCTCCCTGCAGAGAGAGGCCACAATCCGGTCCACAAGGGTATTCACCTGGGAAACGGCAAGGGCAAAGGTGACAGGAAGCATGAGCTTGAGCACTTCCTGGAACCCTGGATCGCGAAAGAAGCGCCACCGTATCCTGAGGGCAAAGCCCTTCTGCCGGAGCGGTGGAATCTGGAAAAGGAACTGCCAGAGCCCTCCAAGAACGACCCCAAAGGCAAGCGCGTAAGGACCAAAAATGCGCCGGAAGGCCAGGATACTCACAATGGTTCCCAGGTTGAAGAAAAAGGGAGCCACTGCTGACCAGCTGAAGATGTGCAGGGTGTTCAGAAACCCCATAAGCAGTGCGGACCAGGAAATGAGCAGCAAAAAGGGAAACATTATCTGCGTTGAACGGGTGGTGAAAAAGAGCTTGGCTGGATCACCCCGGAAACCGAAGGCTACAGAGTGGACAATCGAAGAGGAGAAAACCATGCCCAGGATGCACACCAGGGTGACGATGAAGGTGAAACCACTGAACACTGAGGAGATGAAGTCCTGAGGCCGCTCCTCTGAAGAGGAAGAGACAACGAAGTACCGGGAAAAAACCGGCACTACAGAAGTGCTCAACGCCCCTTCAGCGAAAAGCCTTCGCAGGAGGTTCGGTATGGTATAGGCGATGAGGAATGCATCGGTCACCCAGGTGGCTCCAAAAAATGAGGAAATGAGGATTTCCCGCAAAAGCCCTGAAATCCTTGACAGCAAGGTGCCAAGACCGATGACTACGGTGTTCTTGAGAAGCGCTGTCTCTCTCATACCTCTCTCCTAAGAAATAACGATGAATACAAAAAAGGCCGGAGATTGCTCTCCGGCCTTTTACTCCCGGCAGCGTCCTACTTTCCCGCCCAGTTCCCCAGGCAGTATCATCGGCGCTGGAGGGCTTAACTTCCGGGTTCGGAATGGTTCCGGGTGTTTCCCCTCCGCTATGGCCACCGGGAGACCTTTCTCTCTGGGGAAGCATCCTGCGATGAAGCCTTTGCGGTCAAGTCCTCGACCGATTAGTACCCCTCGGCTCAAGGTGTTACCACCCTTCCACCTGGGGCCTATCAACCGGGTCATCTTCCCGGGGTCTTACCTGGTCGACCCAGTGGGATACCTCATCTTGGGGTGGGCTTCGCGCTTAGATGCTTTCAGCGCTTATCCCATCCGGACACAGCTACCCAGCGATGCCCCTGGCAGGACAACTGGAACACTGGAGGTCCGTCCATCCCGGTCCTCTCGTACTAGGGACAGCTCCCCTCAGGTATCCTGCGCCCGCGACAGATAGGGACCGAACTGTCTCACGACGTTCTAAACCCAGCTCGCGTACCGCTTTAATGGGCGAACAGCCCAACCCTTGGGACCTGCTCCAGCCCCAGGATGCGACGAGCCGACATCGAGGTGCCGATCCTCCCCGTCGATGTGGACTCTTGGGGGAGACCAGCCTGTTATCCCCGGAGTACCTTTTATCCGTTGAGCGATGGCCCTTCCACACGGCACCACCGGATCACTAGGCCCGACTTTCGTCCCTGCTCGAGGCGTCCCTCTCGCAGTCAGGCTCCCTTCTGCCCTTACACTCACCACACGGTTTCCAATCGTGCTGAGGGAACCTTAGGGCGCCTCCGTTACCTTTTAGGAGGCGACCGCCCCAGTCAAACTGCCCGCCTGACACTGTCCCTCGGGAGGATAACTCCCGCAGGTGAGCATCTGGATATGTCAAGGGTGGTATCTCAAGGGTGGCTCCATGGGAGCTGGCGCCCCCACTTCTCCGCCTCCCACCTATCCTGCACAAGACACACCCGGATGCAATATCAGGTTGCAGTAAAGGTTCACGGGGTCTTTCCGTCTAGTCGCGGGTAGCAAGCATCTGCACTTGCATTGAAACTTCGCCGAGCCCCCCGTCGAGACAGCGCCCCAGTCGTTACGCCATTCATGCGGGTCGGAACTTACCCGACAAGGAATTTCGCTACCTTAGGACCGTTATAGTTACGGCCGCCGTTTACTGGGGCTTCGGTTTGGAGCTTCGCCTGATCGAATCAGGCTAACCCCTCCCCTTAACCTTCCAGCACTGGGCAGGCGTCAGGCCCTATACGTCGCCTTACGGCTTAGCAGAGCCCTGTGTTTTTAGTAAACAGTCGCCAGGGCCGATTTCCTGCGACCCCCTCAGGCTCGAAGCGCAGGGCTTCTCACCTTAGCGGGGCACCCCTTCTCCCGAAGTTACGGGGTCAGATTGCCGAGTTCCTTAACGGGGGATCACTCGCGCGCCTGAGAATACTCATCCCACCTACCAGTGTCGGTTTGCGGTACGGATACCTGCCGCCCATCGTTAGAGGCTTTTCTTGGCAGTGGGGGATCAGCGAGTTCGCCCCCGTAGGGGCTCCCCATCACCTCTCGGCGTTTGCGAGGGAGGGGATTTGCCTCCTCCCTCCGCCTACGGGCTTAGACAGCCTATTCCTCCAGGCTGCTCGCCTACCCTCCTGCGTCCCCCCATCCTCAAACGGTGGCAGGTAGTGCCGGAATATCAACCGGCTGCCCATCACCTACGCCTTTCGGCCTCGGCTTAGGATCCGACTTACCCTGAGAGGACGAACCTTCCTCAGGAAACCTTAGGCTTACGGCGAGAGGGATTCTCACCCTCTTTATCGCTACTCATGCCGGCATTCTCACTTGGGATACCTCCACGGGTCCTCACGGTCCCGCTTCAACGGCCTACCCAACGCTCCCCTACCAACAGGAAGAACAGAGTTCTTCCTGTTCCGCAGCTTCGGCAGCAGGCTTGAGCCCCGAGAATTTTTCGGCGCAGCGTCGCTAGACCAGTAAGCTATTACGCACTTTTTAAAGGATGGCTGCTTCTAAGCCAACCTCCTGGCTGTCTCAGCAACGCCACCACCTTTCCCACTTAGCCTGCATTTGGGGGCCTTAGCTGGCGGTCTGGGCTGTTCCCCTTTTGACCACGGAGCTTATCCCCCGCGGTCTGACTCCCCGGCTCCAAGGAGAGGTATTCGGAGTTTGGTTGGGTTTGGTAGGCGGGTAAGCCCCCTAGCCCATCCAGTGCTCTACCCCCTCTCCTCACCACCGGAGGCTAGCCCTAAAGCTATTTCGGGGAGAACCAGCTATCTCCAGGTTTGATTGGCCTTTCACCCCTACCCACAGCTCATCCGAGCGGTTTGCAACCCACACCGGTTCGGGCCTCCATGAGGTGTTATCCCCACTTCACCCTGGCCATGGGTAGATCACCTGGCTTCGGGTCTACGGAGACTGACTCTGCGCCCTGTTCGGACTCGGTTTCCCTCCGGCTCCGCACCTCAGGTGCTTAGCCTTGCCAGCCTCCGTAACTCGCCGGCTCATTCTCCAAAAGGCACGCAGTCGAACCGGAAGAGACTACGTCTCCTCCATGGTCCTTCCACGTATTGTGGACACACGGTTTCAGGTTCTCTTTCACTCCCCTTCCGGGGTTCTTTTCACCTTTCCCTCACGGTACTGGTGCACTATCGGTCGCCAGGGAGTATTTAGCCTTAGGAGGTGGTCCTCCCGGATTCCCACGGAATTCCGCGTGGACCGTGGTACTTGGGAGCGGAGAACCGAGAGGAAGCCGTCCTTCGCCTACGGGGCTATCACCCTCTCTGGCGAGGCTTTCCAGTCCTCTTCGGCTCGGACGCTTCTTTGTCACTCTCTGGCCGCACCCTGGCTTGGCCCTTCTCCGTCCCGCTACCCCCAGAGAGCAACGCCCAGGGGCTTTGGCACTCTCTGGGTTTGGGCTTTTCCCCGTTCGCTCGCCGCTACTTGGGGAATCGCTGTTGCTTTCTTTTCCTCGGGGTACTGAGATGTTTCAGTTCCCCCGGTTCGCCTCCTCCTTGCGGAGGATACTGGGGGTTTGCCCCAGTGGGTTGCCCCATTCGGGAATCCCCGGATCATCGCTTGCTTACAGCTACCCGGGGCTTATCGCAGTT
>APCU01000004.1 GCA_000347575.1 Candidatus Caldatribacterium saccharofermentans OP9-77CS
ACCAACTCCCTCCGCTGGCATTACCCAGATCAGGTTCAAAGGGTCGAGAGCTTGCGCTCTCCTCTCAGCCCCGCGTTATGGAGCTCCCCCGGTTCCGTATTGAACTTTTTTAAACCTTTTTCTATTATACCTTATCCGTCAACTCCCAACGTTCACCACGACTTTGATAGATTCAGCCTTGTGCTCATGGGCGAAAAGCAAAGCCTCCTGGGTTTTTTCCAGGGGAAAGCGATGGGTGATGAGCGTTGCAAGATTCACCCGACGGGCGTTGAGAAGGTCCACACAGCCTTTGTACATGTTGGCGTACCGGAAAACCCCCAGGATATCGAGCTCTTTATCGAGAATCCTGATGACGCCAAAATCGAAATGCGTCTTCGAGGGTAAACCCACAAGGACGACTTTCCCGCCCCGTTTTGCCACCTCTACAGAAAGCTGCGCTGTTTGGACGCTTCCGGCAGTTTCAAAAACAAGATCAGCACCTCTCCCCTGAGTAAAGGCACGAACCTCTTCCTCCACATTGTCTTTTGCAGCGTTCAGGACAAGTCGTGCTCCGAGCTCCCGGGCCTTCTCGAGTCGCTTCTCCACAACGTCCACCGCGATAATCTCGGTAACGCCTCTTGAGAGCAACGCTTGTAAAGTCACAAGACCAATCGGACCGCTCCCAAGAACGAGTGCCACATCCCCCGGCTTTGCCTGCGCCCGGTGCACGGCATACATACCCACTGCCAGGGGCTCCACAAGTGCTGCCTCCTCGAAACTCACCGAGGGATCCACGGGATAGGTGAAGTTCGCAGGGTGCACGACGTATTCACAGAAAGTCCCGTTCACCGGTGGTGTAGCCCAAAAAACCACCTCGGGACAGAGGTTATACCTCCCCTGGCGGCAAAAATCGCACCTGCCACAGGGGATACCCGGCTCCATGGTCACCCGGTCCCCAGGCTTAAGATGCGTTACTCCTTTCCCTACCTCCACAACCTCTCCCGAACACTCATGACCCAGGATGAACGGGGTTTGGACCACGAAATCGCCAATACGACCTTCCACAAAGTAGTGAACATCCGAACCGCACACCCCAACACTCCGGATGCGAACGAGAACTTCCCCCTCCTTCGGGACAGGGATGGGGAGCTCTTCGATCTCAATATGCCGTATATCCTTCATCACCGCAGCCTTCATCGCTTGTCCCATAGAGAAAACCCCCTTTACGATGCAACTTCTATGATTTTCTGCACCAGAAAAGCCTCCGGGACAGCCCCCTCTAAAGCAACGGTCTCGTTCAGGACGATTTTCGGGACCGCTCGCACGCCATAGCGGTATGCCAGGTGGGGGAACTCGAGGATTTCCACCATGCTGGAGGAAACCCGATCGCTCTCGAAGGCCATTTTGTGAGCCAGGACAACCGCCTGAGGACAGAAGGGACAGGTTGGTGTCACAAACACCTGAAGGGTGACGTCCTTCGTCAGTGCTTTCAGGAAGGCCCTGGTGTCTTCCGAGAGGTCTGTAGTCCTTTGCGAGACAAAGACCAGGGTTTCGATAAACCCTGAAAACTCGTAACCTGAAGGAATACCGAAGAACCGGATACCGTAGTCCTTCTCCCCTTCAACGGTGAAGGCCGGAATTTTGTCGATACGGAAAGCCGCTGCAACTTCCCGATCCAGAACAAAGTTGTGCACCTCAAGGCGCAGAAGCGGCGAAAGACGGACAACTTCCTCAAGGAGCATCCGCACCTCGCGGCATGTCTCACACTCAAGTTCCTGCGTGAAGAAGCGGAGCGTGACCGGATGGAGAAGGTGCTCCGCAAGGTACGTCTCAAGCGTCCTGCGATCTTTGTCCTCAAGCAATGCCATGTTCTCCCCCCTACCCAAAAAGGCTTTCAAATTTCCGCTGAAAACCGGGGAGGTTTTCAATATCTCCCCCGGGACAGCGCTCCGCAAAGCGGAGAACACCATGCGCATCGATGAGCACCACTGCCCATTCCGCAAGGCCACTGGCCCCCAGAACCCCAAAGGCCTTGGTGACCTCGAGAAAGACATCACTGTAGAGAGGAAAGGTCAAGTGGAGACGGCGCTGGAGTTCCTGATGGGTAAAAATGCTTTCAGTACTGATACCTATAAAGAGTCCCCCCTTCTCTTCCACCCTTTCTGCCCACTCGTTGTACCGGGGCAGGAAAGTCATCCCCCGGGGGCTAAAACCAGAATCGAAAAAGAGTACTAAAGCCGGTTTTCCCCGAAGGAGCTGAGCAAGGGAGAGCACGTTTCCCGTCCCATCGATAAGCCACCCATCAGGATGGGGCTCATTCAGGCGGGGCCGGCTCCGCCAGAGGAAAGTCAGAACCTCACGCATGAAAAGTGGAAGTTCATTCGGTCCACGAGCGGTAATAATGTTCCCATCCACCACCACCGGTGCGTCAACGAACTCCCCACCGGCGTTGTTGATGTCATCCCGGAGTGAAACGAGCCCTGCAATCCTTTTCCCCCGGATGATGTCCGCCGAGATGAGGACCCAGGGTCCCCGGGAAAGCGCCCCAATCAGCTTCCCCTGCTGGTACATCTCCCGCACCAGGTTTGTGACCACCGGAAGCCGACGAAGGTAATCAGGAGCAAACCCTCCAGGAATAATGATACCGTCAAAATCCCTTGGGGACACGGAAGAAGTCACCATCTCGGCTTTGGCAGGAAAACCATGACGCCCAAGAAAGGTTTCCTCAATCCCGGGTCCTACAAGCTTTGCCTCCACCCCTTCTTCCCGAAGCCGCAAGAGAGGATACCAGAGCTCCAGCTCCTGGTACTGATTTTCAACGAGGATAACAACGCGTCGATGCGCCATGGTCACACTGCCTCCCCGGTAAGCTCCTCCTTAAGCCCGACCAGACGGAGGAAATGCCGCTTCTCCTCGGCGATGACTTCCTCAACCCAGGCCTGTTTCTCCCGGGGGACAAAAGGCAAAAACCCCTGGTAGAAAAGAATGCTTTCTTTCTCCACCTGAATACCAGTGCTGAGGGCTTCAGAAAGGCCCATGTTCTCTGCCGAAACTTCCCCCCTGAGAACTTTGGAAAGCACTCCAGTCTCCACGATGGACCCCAGGTACTGGGAGACCTCACCACTCGCATCGATAAGGGTCTCTCCAGTCTCTTCAAGGAGCCTGGTGAAGGTCTCAAGGTGCCGTCGTTCCTCATCGGCGAGGAACTGGAACATTCTTTTCCCATCCTCCCGGGTTGCTCTGGATTTCAGGTCCTCGTAAAAGGCTATACCCTTTCGCTCAAGCTCTACGGCCATACTGAGGATTTCCGAAGGGGCAAATCGGAATGCCACTGGTATCACCTCCTCTTGTGTGCTTCCTATTGTACCAGATTTTTTCTCAAGTATAATGAAAGTGGTGATGGCAGTGGGCGAAGTGCGNCCTCCTCAACCGGTTAAGCTTTTCATTGCCACGCTCTACGAGGACCCTGAGGTACTTGTGCGTCTTCTCCCCCGCTTGACCGATCGCCTCGGGGACATCGAATGGCAGAGCGATCCCATCCCCTTCACGTACACCGACTACTACCGCGACATCGGGGAACGACTCCTCCGGGTTTTCCTTGTTTTTCGGGAACTTGTGGATCCAGGAATTCTCCCTGAAGTCAAACTTTTCACCAACGAGCTTGAAAAATCTACGGCAGATACCACACATCCCCGTCGCATCAACCTCGACCCTGGGTATTTTGATGGGGGGAAGATTGTCCTAGCCACGACCAAAAACTTCTCCCACCGGGTGTACATTGGGCGAGGCATCTACGCCGAGGCCACCATCAAATGGGAAAAGGGCGATTTCCGTCCTTTCCCCTACACATACCCCGACTACCAGAGTGAGGCTTACCGACCAATCCTGCGAAAGATCCGCGAACTTTACCGGGCCTCCCTCAGCGCTCTGTCTTCAAAGCCAAAGAGCGCCTGATAGAGCGGATGGGACCGAAGAAGCGCTTCGTGAGTTCCTTCCCCCTGGACTTCCCCATCGGCTACAAGGACAATACGGTCAAGGTCTTTCACCATCCGCAGAGAATGCGCAACAATGATGACGGTCTTGTCCTCCTCAATTTGAGCAATGGTTTCAAGGATGTACCGTTCTGACTCGGGATCGAGGTTCGACGTTGCCTCATCGAAAACCAAAATAGGGGAATTCTTGAGGAAGGCTCGGGCAATGGCGATCCGTTGCCTCTGTCCTCCCGATAAGCGGCATCCTCCTTCCCCTACGTCGGTATCGTACCCGTGTTCAAGTTGCATGATGAACTCATGAGCCCGGGCTTTCCGGGAAGCCCTCTGGATATCCTCTTCGGAAGCATTGAGATTCCCGTAGAGGATATTCTCCCGGACTGTCCCGCCAAGAACCAGGGCATCCTGGAGCACCACGCCAATAAGGCTCCGGAGTGACGAGAGCTTGATTTTCCGGATATCTATTCCGTCAATCTCGATGCAACCCTCGTCAGGGTCGTAGAAACGCAAAAGGAGGTTGATGATAGTGGTTTTCCCAGCGCCACTTGGGCCAACGATGCCCACTCTCTCCCCTTTGCGGATGTCTAAAGAGAAGTTCTTAAGGATTTTCTCACCCTTGTAGGAGAAAGAAACGTTACGGAAAGAAATGCGTTCTCTGAACTCCCGGAGTTCTACGCCCTCGTCGTTCTCGGTGACAAAGGGTGCGGTGTCAAGGAACTCAAAAATCCGCTCCAGCGAAGCGAGACCCTGCTGGAAAAGCTGGAAACCTGAAGAGAAACGAGAGAGCGGAGAAGAAGCAATAACGAGATATCCCAAAAAGGCGATGAGCTGCCCAGGAGTGAGGAAGCCCCTAATAACCTCACGCCCTCCATACCAGATGACCGCTGTAACACCGCAGGAAGCCACAAGCTCAACAAGAGGATTGAAGAGGGCTCTGGCTTTTGCCTGCTTCATGGCAAGGTAGAAATTCATCTCATTTTCCCGCTCGAACTTCTCCACCTCGTAGTGGCCACTGACATAGGACTGAATGACCTTGATGCCTGTCACCGTCCGCTCCACAAGGGAGGTCAGAGCAGCTACCCTGCTTTGGAGAAGATGGGAAAACCCCCGGATGCGCTTCCCCAGAATATCCACGCAAAGACCAACCAGAGGAAAGACAATGATCGAAAGCAGTGCTAGTTTCCAGTGGATGAAAAAGAGGAACACCACAGAACCCAAAAAGAGCAAAAGGTCCATGAGCATCGTCACAAGGGCGCTGGAGAAAAAGTTCTGCAAAACGGCAATATCGCTGGTCATCCGGGAGATAATCTCCCCTGGTGGGTTCTCCTGGAAAAAAGCCACGGAGAGATGATGCAGGTGCTGGTAGAGCTCAGAGCGAAGCCGGGTGATGACTCGAAAGCCGGCAAGAGAAACCCAGAAGCTCTGAACATAGGACGCCACGCCCTTGACAAAGAAGATTCCCACAATCCCCAGGGCAATGAACACTAAAAGTCGCAGATTCTTCTCAAGGAGAGCCCGGTCGATAGTTTTCTCCACAAGCCAGGGCAGAGCAAGGTTGAGCAAGGCACCAAGAACCGCCAGAAGGAGAGCGCCAAGGATATACTTCCAGTACGGCGTAAGGTAACGGAAAAGCCTGACCAGATGTCCCTTGCGTTCAGCCATAGAGCTCCTCCACAACGAGCCCCACGAGTTTCTCCACTGCTTTGGCTGGAAAGACCTCTTCCGGAAAATCCGGTACCTCCTGCCTAAGAAGCCGAAGGGCTTCCTGAACAACTCCCTCCACAGTGATCTCTCCCCGAAGTTCCGGGAATACCGCTTTCCCCAAAATTTGGTTCGGCAAGCTCAGGAATCCCGAAGAATGAATCATTCTTTTCAGAATCCACCGCTTCACTATTTTACCCCAAAGGGGCATTCTCCCCAAGAACTCCCCAGCACCCATCACCGGAACCCTGGTCGCCGCCTCCTGGAAGAAGGGCACAAGGACGAGACCCCGTTTCCTCCGATACAGCACTTCAAGGTTACTCGATCCAGGAACCATAAAGACCAGGTCCGAGGCAGCAATGAGGTCTGAAGTTTTGCCGAAAAAGGGGAGGAAACGTTTCAAAAGCTCCTGGAAGAAAGGAACATCCCTGGGAGAATAGTAGGGAGGAAAGGCCATAAGGAAAAGACTCTTCGGGAAGAAAGAGGAGAGGGCCTCCGCGCAACGGAGAAAGAAAGGCACGAGATACTGGTAGGCGAAGGAACGACTTCCCGGAAGGAAAAGGAAACGCGGGGATCCCGGAGGCAGGGTCAGGGTCTCCACAGAACGTTCTACAAAAGACCGCAGGAGATCCCCAACAAAAACCTTCTTCGTGAAGGACACCTGGTGGAAATCCTTCTGGAAACGAGCAAGGTAGACATCAACACCAAAGGACCGACGAGGGTATCCATCATACACCCAGAGAGGGTAGCGACTCCGGAACTTAAGAAGGCGCGCATAGAAGAGGTCCCCTCCAAGGAAAAGCACAAGACCCCGGGGTGGGAAGGTAACCCCACCTCCTCCAAAGCAGAACCGCACCGTCTTTGGGGGGTTGAAAACCCTCTCAACCAGAGGAAGGCTCTGAATCACCACTTCTTCTTTCCCAGAGCGGAACTGACATGGAGGGGTGAAAACCCAGACACGAGGAGGGACAGTGATTTTCTCCAGCTCTCTAAGGAGAGGGGAAAGCCAGAAGGCAACCTCTCCAGGGCTGTTCACGGTGACAAGAAGGAGTGGCCTATTCAAGGTACTGCGCCACCACCTCAGCAACCCGCTCAAAAGTCCGCCCATCTCCGAGTTGAAGGGCAATCTCTTCAGCCCACCTTCTCGCCCTCTGGGGCAGAGAGGAATCGGCGAGTAACCTCTCCATGGTTCTGAAAAGCTCCGCGGGGGTAAACCTCCCCTGAACGAGTTCTGGGGCAATTTCCCACCCGAGGAGGATGTTCGGAAGACCAATAAAGGGAGCCTGAAACAGGAGGCGTCCCAGAAGGAACGTCACCCATGAAGTCCGGTACACAACAATCTGGGGAATGCCTCCCAAAGCGACCTCGAGCGTTACGGTTCCGGATGAAGACACCGCAAGCACCGTATCCTCAAAAAGCGGGTACAAATCCCTTCGGTCCACAATCTGAACGGGAAAAGGGCCTCGTCCTGCCTCAAGAAGTGGACGAAGCAAAGGAGAGGCNGCAACAANCACCAGACGGTATCNNNAGAAANGTCCNCCGTATTCNGAGAGAANCNCNCGCAAAACGGGAAGGAACGACAAAACCTCGTTCCGGCGACTCCCGGGGAGAAAGAGAATGGTCCGAGGATTCGGGCCCCTCTGAGGGATTTTCCCCCACCATGCCCCGAGAGGATGCCCCACCCAGCTGACACGGGCCCTGCCTCCGAGAAAATACTTTCCCTCCCAGGGGAAAAGATGCAGAATATGATCAGCACACCGTGCAAGGAATCTCCCCCGCCATCTCCCCCAGGCCCACACCTGTGGTGGAGCAAAGTACACAACCGGTATACCTTCCCTGGCACAGAGGCGTACCAGGCGGAGGTTAAAACCCGGATTATCGATGGCTAAAAGTACCGAAGGCTTCTCCTTCCTCAAAAACGCAGAGGCCTCACGCCAGGTTTTCCTCCAGAAAGAGAGTGCCCGGAGGACCTCTGAAAGTCCCACCGTTGAGTGGGAAACCGTATCGACGAGAATATGGGCACCTGCTTTTCTACTCTCCTCTCCTCCCAGGGCCACAACTTCTACCTCTGGTCTGCGTTCTCGAAGGAGAAGGATAATCTGCGATGCCCAGAGGTCTCCAGATAGATCACCACAGGACAGCAAAAGACTCCTCTTCACAGGGTAATTCCCAAGACAGTCACCCCAGACTGCTTCGAGAGTTCCCGGATCTCTTCCTGGTCCACAAGGAGCGTCCGGCCGCTTTCCAGGGCGAGAACCCTCCCCCCACCCTCAACCAGAAGGCGAACAGTTTCAGCACCAACCGTGGGAATGTCAATGAAAAAGTCCTGGTTACTTCGCGCCACCTTCACCACCACTCCCCCCCGAGCCAGTGCCAGCCCCCTCCGGATGGTCTCATCGGTACCTTCTGCACCCTCAAGGGCCACAATTGTTCTCCGCCTCACCACCACTGTCTGGCCAATTTCCTCATCAGCCAGGAACCGGGCAATCCTAAAACCATAACGGATGTCATGCCATTCTTCCTCAGTAGGCGGAGGCCCACAGAACACTCCTTCCCGGGTGATCCACTTCTTGAGAAAATCCGCAGGAGAAAGCACCTGCACGTGTTGCTTCCGGAAAAACTCCAGGAATTTCCCGAGAATATCCCGGTCCTGAAGGCTCCGACATGCGGCGAAAAACTCTGCTCCGGAGGCATCCGTCACCCCAAGAGCAAAAACGTGGGCCTTGGGGACCTTCCCTACACAGCACACTGCATGAGGCCGCTCCTTCGCAAGGACCTGTGCCAGCTCATCCAGAGACAGGCGCTCTAAGAGGTATTCCGGAACGAGCCGAGGGTGCAACCGCAAAAGGCGGCAGGACACCGTGGTAACCTGAAAGGCGCAAGAGGCTTCCTCCTTCACCAGAACTGGCAGAATCCCCTCACCAGCCAGAAGGAGTATCCTCAAAGTCGCAGGCCTCCTCCCTCACCCAACGGGTGATGCCCCGCCTGGTCTTTACGAGGAAAGCAAGAATCTCCTCCACAACCTCCGGATCAAAACCTTTTCCCCGAATCTCCTCCATGGCCTTTCGAAGAGGCAGACCGCTACGAAAGAGGAAACGGTACACCTGAGCAATACTCTCTCGTTTCTTCTGGGGAATTCCTCTCCGCCGCATGCCAACCCTGTTGAGCCCAAAAATCCTCGCCGGATGACCATCAGCAAGTACATACGGAGGAATATCCATAACGACTTTGGAAAGTCCCCCAATCATGGCGAGTTTGCCAATCCGCACGAACTGATGAACCCCTACAAAGCCACTGAGAGTTGCCCAGTCTTCAACGGTGACATATCCGGCAAGGCTTGCTCCATTGGCCATCGTCACCCCGTTACCCACAAAGCAGTTGTGGGCAATGTGACAGTACGCCATAATGAAGCAGGACTTTCCGATGTGCGTAACCTTTCCTTCGCCGGTTGCCCGGTGCACCGTCACAAACTCCCGAAGCACAGTCCCCTCACCGATGATGACTCCGCTCTCCTCTCCCTGGAAGGCCACATCCTGAGGGGGTGTACCGATGATGGCGTGATGCCCAATCACACAGGAGGGACCAATCTCCACCCAGCCCTCAAGAACTGCAAAGGGCTCAATCCTGGTTCCATCCCCCACCTGGACCTTCCCCCGGATAATGACGTAGGGACCGATTTCAACGTTTGCCCCGATTTGAGCTTCCGGGTCTATCCGTGCTGTCCTGTCAATCCCCATCCTCCACGGCCTCCCAGAGCAGTTTCACCATGGCCTGATTCAAGGCGTGTCCCGACCGCAACCCCAGAAATCCTCCTCGAATTCTCCTCCCAAGGAGCATCAAATCACCAAGGAGGTCGAGGATCTTGTGGGCACAGGCCTCAGAGGGCAACCGGAAGGGTTTGTTCCCCACCCCCAGAGCGTTCAGAAGCACCGCTTCATCCTGTACTCCCTTACCAAGACCCAGTTTCCTAAGTTCTTCTCCTTCCCAGAGAAAGGCAAACGTCCGGGCTCCCAGGATACCCCCTGGTTCTTCTCCCTCCTGAAATGTCAGACCCTGGAGGAACTCCCCTTCTTCCGTACAGTCAAGGATATACGTGGCCACAAAATGCTGTGCCGGAAAGGCAAAGAGGTGTTTTGCACCCTGCTGCACGTGGAACACCCGATCAATCACCAGCATCTTCCGGGGAGCTTCCTGTTCTTTTATTCCGGCCCTCTCAAAGGCCTGAAACCAGAGAAGGGCACTCCCGTCTCCCCCAGGGAGTTCCTCACCTTCCACCACTACCTCGAGGTTATCCACTCCCGCACCCCAGCATGCCCCAAGAAGGTGCTCCACCGTGGCTACGATGAGCTCTCCGTTTTTAAGGAGCGTTGAGCGGCACCCCAAAGCTGCATACGGGAAAAGAGCCGGGATAACACCCTTTCTTTCCCCGCAAAGGACCCGAAAGACTATCCCCTGATTCACTTTCCCGGGAGAAAGGGTAACCCGGACCTCCTTTCCGCTGTGGAGACCCTGTCCTTCAACCACCACAGAGCAACCGATGGTACGTTGCAACGGAAGCATTTTCACTCTCTGAGGAGCTTTCGAACAAGCTCTTCAAGTTCCTCTATTTTCTGCCACATCTTTGGAAGTTTTCGAATCAGGGCTCGTTCCCTCAATTCCTTATGGTGCTCCTGAGCAGGAAATCCGGAAACCATCTCTCCTGGTGGCACCTTTGCCGTAACTCCTGCCCGGGCAGCAATCCTTGCTCCCTTCCCAATCCAGCAATGGTCCGTTACCCCTGCCTGCCCACCCATCACCACGCCATCCTCAAGGATACTGCTTCCAGCGACTCCCGACTGGGCAACGATAATGACGTGGTCCCCAATACGGACGTTGTGGGCCACCATAACCAGATTGTCAATTTTTGTCCCCCGGCCAATACGAGTACATCCAAGAGTTCCCCGGTCCACAGTGGTATTCGCTCCAATTTCCACGTCGTCTTCAATGACTACTGTCCCGATGTGAGGGATTTTCTCGTACCTCTCCCCGGTCCACTCATACCCGAAACCGTCTGCCCCCACCACAACACCGCTGTGCAGGATGACCCTGTTCCCCACGGTGCAGTACTCCCGCACAACCACCTGGGGATAGATGAGGCAATCGGCGCCAATCTGAACTCCCTTCCCGATGTACACCTGGGGGAAAATACACGTTCTGTCCCCTATAGAGGCGTCTTCCTCAATAACCGAGAAAGCCCCCACCGAAACCCCGACGCCAAGCCTTGCCCTGGGGTGAACAAAGGCCAGGGGATGGACGCCAGAGGGTGGACGGAAAGGGGAAGCAAAACGGGCAAGAACCCGGGCAAAGGCAATCCGGGGATGGTCAACCTCGATCACGTATTTTCCAGGCAGACACTCTCTGCACCCTCTTCCCGCAACAACTGCCTTTGCCCGGGACGAGAGCACCTCAGAAAGGGCACGGGCATCGAAAAGGAAAATCAGGTCCTCTTCTTCGGCTCTCTGGGGCTCTTGAACACCCCTGACGACGAAATCAGGGTCACCAAAAAGGTGACCCCCAATGATTTCTGCCAGCTCACTGAGGCGGAAAAAGCTCACTTCTTCTCCTTCGCGGCCACAATGTTCTGGAGTTCCTGAATCACCTGGTCGGTAATGTCTACACCGCCGTAGAGCACAAGGGGCATTTCCAGAACTTCTTTCTGGTTGACCGGAATGCGCAGAGCACTGCGGACAACCAGGGCGAGTTTCATGGATTCGGCCACTTTCCGGATGGCGCTGATCACATCGCCGTAACGCTCCTCAATGAGCGCCTGGCGCTCTTTCAGCATTTCATCGCGCACCGGTGCCCAGGCAGCGTTCATTTCTTCTTCAAGCTTCTGAACTTCCTCACGGGTCTTTCCTTTCCCCTTTTCGTTCAGCTCCTGCTGCCTTTTCTGAAACTCCTCGGCAATCTTTCTCTCAAGTTCGGCAATCTTTGCCGTATTGGGATGGGCGTCGAAAATCTTGTTGATGTCCACCACACCAATGGCCACCGTTCCTGAGGATGACGCAGAACTCGTCTGCCCCTGAGCAGGTTTCTTGGTCTGCGTCTGTGCCAAAACCAGCGTGCTCCCCAGAAGGACCACAAGAATTCCGACCATTGTGGAGATGACGAACTTCCTCATGGGCACTCTCCTTCCCTAGAACATTCAGAACGTTTGCCCAATGCTCACATAGGTTTGGCTTCCCGTTTCACCAATACCGTAATCAAGGCGAATCGGCCCAATAGGCGTATCAAAACGGAGCCCAACCCCGTAGCCTATCTTCACATCCCCAAGGTCGATGGGCTCTTGAAGGTCCCAGGCATAGCCGGCGTCTCCAAAAACCACAAGCTGGGTATTCTTGGCTACCTCAAAACGATACTCGAGATTCGCCACAAGCATTTTGTCTCCCTGGAACTCATAAAGGTCATACCCTCGAAGGGTATTCACCCCACCCACTGAGAACTTCTCGAAACTCGGGAGCTCTCGATCGGCAATGCCCCCAAGGACCCTCAGGGCCAGCACCGAATTCTCTCCGGTGTTCATGTAGTTCCGGGCATCAAGGATATACTTCGTGTAGTCGTAATCACCTCCCAGGAATCCTCCCGCAAATTCAACCTGAAGCGTGCAGTACCACCCCTCGTGGGGATTGAAAACATCATCCCGAGTGTCATAGATGATGGTTGGTGTGAGGGAATTCGTTTTCCCATCCGCTTGAGGCGGTTCTCCAGAGAGAGGCGTGATGGTGATATCCTCCGACTTGTACTGAATGCGCCAGTGCCATGCGTCACCGAAACGACCACCAAGGGCAACCTGGCCCCCGAGGCGTTCCTCTTCGTACTCTCCGACGACTTCCTGCTCCACCCAGTGTTTCTTTTTCTCCACCCTGTCATAGAGGGCAACCCCGAAGAAAATGGGTTCGCCAAAAAGCCAGGGCTCCTCAAACGAGATACGGTAGAGTGTTCGAGCTCCAAATTCGTAACGGAGTTCGAGTTTCTGGGCATTTCCACCGAAGTTGGATTCCTGATACCGGACAAACCCCAGCCATCCCTTCTCGCTGTTGTAGCCCACCCCGATTCCGGCTTCCCCCGTGGGCTTTTCCACAACCTTCACCTTGACCACCACGTGGTCCCGATCGCTTCCCGGCTCGAGCTTCATGCTGATATCCTCAAAAAACCCCAGGTTATAGATGGCCCGCATGCTCTCTTTGATTTTAGCGAAGTCAAAGACGACAGGAGGGGTGAACTTCAGCTCCCGCCGCAGGACGTATTCCTTCGTCTTCTGCAGACCTTCAAAATCCACCCGCTCCACAATACCCTCCCGGATGGTGAAATGGAGGACACCCGATGCATCGAAACGGATGTCCTCGACCGCAGTCATGAGAAAACCCCTGTTGCTGTACAGCGCCTTAATGCGCTCAAGATCCCGCTGAAAAATCTTCCAGTTCATGACCTGCCCGGGGGCAACGATCATGGCCTGACGGATCTCCCCCGTGGAGAGCACGGTATTTCCCTGAATGTCTATAGCCTGGATGACCGGCAACTCCTGAACCTTGTAAATGACCTCGATACCGTCAGGGTAACGCTTTGTTTCCACCCAGACCTTTGCAAAGTACCCGAGGTCGTAAATACTCTTGACGTCCTGCTCAACCTTCTGGGGATTGAAAGGCTCTTTAAGACCCAGGGAAATGGCCGAAAGGATGAGCTGGGTATGCACGTGCTCATTCCCTTCCACCCGCACGGCAACGACAGGGAGTACAGCTTCCTGGGCAAAAGCCTGAGAGCTCCAGACAATCACCACTGCTACGGCAATCACGACAAGCCACCAAGAGGACCGCTCGGCCACCGGCTCTTCTCCCCCTTTCAAATCAGAACTTCGTGGAGAACTGAAGCATCCATTCCGTTTCACCGCTCTCGGTCCGCTCAAGCTTCAGGGACCATTCTTTTCCAAAGTCGATGTTCATCTCAATCGCCGACCCTCCATCGCTCAAGTTCTGAGTATACCCGAAAGCCACGTTCTTACCAAGCTTTTTCTCAAAAGTAATCCGGGAAAAACTCTCGGAATCGAAGGTTATTCCGTCAAAGAGCGGTCTAAGGCTTGGAGAGAAATCCTTCTCAAGCAGGAATCGAGCAATCTTCAGGAAGAACGGCGCAAGGTTCACCCGGTTGAGCGCAACATAGGCATCTTTGTCACCCAGAAACAGTAGGGACAGGATTTCCTCCCGCGAGAGGGGAGGCTCGGAAGAGAAGCCTACTGCGTAGCTATCAAGCGGTCCGGTGATGGACACGCTGAGATCATACCCTCTGAGGCTCTTTCGGCCTTCAAGGTAAAGCCTCGGAGTAAATCCGTCAAGTTCCGTGAACACGATGTATCCCTCAAGAGGGATGCTGCAGGCAATAAGGTCATACGTCCCCTGAAGGACATCCAGGCGTCCAGAGAGCACCAGACCTTCACCTTCCCGATGAACCAGCACGCTCCCGGAAAGCACAAGTTGCAAGAAATCCGTCTTTACCGTGAGAGTATCCTGAAAAGAAAGGCGGAGTTTCAAAGGAAAAGGCATTTTTGCCACTACCTGAGACAGGGAATCAAGACGCAAAGATCCCCGGCCCTTCCTCCCCGCGTATCCAGGACGGCTTCCCGTACCACGAGATCCCCTTCAAGGGTGTACTGCCCCTCTTTTCCTGTCACCACAAGCTCACCATTCCACTGTCCTCGAAATATTCCTTCAAGCCCAGGGAAAGCCCCATTTCCCTGAACCGTCCCATGAAGGACGAGGCCCTCTTGGGAAACCTCACCCCTCACCACAAGCTCTCCCCCGAGGAATGTTCCCTTCCCCCCGGAAAACCGCCACTTCCCCCCTGCGAGATTCCCCTGAAGACCCCGCAGGGAAAAGTATTCTCTCCCACCAGCAAGAACCCGAAACCGCTGGAGTGTCACCGAGCCCTCCGCAACAGGCGACACGTAATCCCCAAAGAGGTGTAGCGTTCCCGATCCTCCAAGCTCAACCACAAATTCCTCAAAGGGGAAAGAAAGCTCCCCTCCAAAGGAACACTGAAGGTCCAGCGTCTTTGCCAGAGTATCCACGGTTCCCTTTCCGGAAAGGCGTATACCCTGGGAACCGGAAAACTCAAGCGTCTCAACTACAAAACGCCTGCCATCATACACCCCTTCTACCTTTCCCCGGAAATCTCCGTAAGGAGGGAAGGAGAGCGCAACCTCACCGGAACGGAAACGCCACAGGCGATTCCCAGGGTCGAGCACAAAAGAAAAATCCACAGGATCCACAGCCTTTGCGAGGAAGCTTCCTCCAAGAAGGGCGAGATTTGCTCTCTCCACTATAATAGTCCCCTCGCTGAGCGTCTCTGGGTTCAGGATGTCGGCAAAAGCAACTTGCCCTCCAAGGAATGAAGAAAGGGGAAGAACTCCGGCAAACTTCAGCACAACGCGCTCCCCCAGGGACTCGTTCAGGATTCGAAGGGACGACCCTTCGCCTTCAAACTTCCAGAAAACCCTCTCCCACGGCCCAGAAACAGCAAAACGGGCTCTGTGAATCGTCCCGCTGAGCCGAAAATCGTTGTCCGGAAGACGGAGGTTTTCGATTTCTCCAGAAAGGTCCACTTCCTGGTCAAGCACCATCCTCCCCCGAGTGTTGAAATACCCCCCATCCCACTGCAGAGTCAGACAGTCCAGGGTGATTTCCTTCCCCCTGATGGCGCCAGAGAGGGAAAGATCTCGACCCTGAAGATCCCCGAAAAACCACGAGGGCGATGAAAGACAAAGTCCAAGATAATGTTCCTTCCCCCACTCCAGGGTCACAGAGCCCCAGAGGGTGAACCTGGCCATCTTTCCCTTCCAGGAAACCTCAAGAGGATATCCTTCAAACTCTCCCTTCCCCCGAATACCCGAAGCGTCCCTTACCATATTGCCAGAGAGCTTCCCACTGCCCCGGGTCACAAGGATATTCCGGACCTCCACGCGCTCTCCCTCAAGCAGAACTTCCCCTCCCGCAATGCTACCAAGGTCCATGCCCTGCCAGGATAAAGACCCATCGGTGAGCTGGAGAACAATACGAAAATCCCCTGCTTCCCCCGTGCAGGAAAGGTTCCCTGAGAAAATTCCGGAAAGGGGAACGTCACTCTGCTCCAGAATGCCCTCAAGGGTGATCCCCTGCACCCTTCCTGAGGCCTGAATCACACCCGACTCATAGCTTCCAGAAAGCTCAAGATTTCCCCCAAACATGTGCCCGGATCCTGAAAACGTTACCCGTCCCCCATCCAGAGCAACCCGTGCGGACACCTCTTTAAGCTCCAGACGATCGACGAGGATTTCAGGGCTCGAGAACGCGATCTCCCCCTGCCACAGTTCCCCCTTTTTCTTCACCTCTCCCTGGATTCTGCCACTCCCTCGCACAGGAAAGAGGGTGCATTCCTCTTCAGGGGACACAAAGAAGTCGCGGAAATTGAGACGGAGACCATCATCTACCGAACCTTCGAGGCGACCTGAAAGACGAACACCCTGCCATACCGACTGGGGAGTAAACTCCAGGACGAAAGAAGAACTCCAGAGATCGGCGCGGAAACGGCCCAAAAGAGTGGAGGTTACGCTTTTCCCCTCGAAGTTCCCTTCAAAAGAAGTCCGGGTATTTCTCCCCTGAAGGGAAACGTCGATATCCTCCTCCAGAACACGCACTCTCCCCGAGAGCGTGGAAAGACCATCATCTCCCCAGAAGAGCTGGCCGGAAAAGAGGAGTTCTCCATAGTCCACTCTCAAAGGAGAAAGCTCCCACCCCCGGGCCTTTCGGGAGAGGATGCCTTCAAGGTGAACTCTCCGGGAACCTTCACCAAGTTCTCCTTCGAAACGACCCTCTGCAGGAACAAAGGACCCCCGAAAGGGCAGGGTACGGTACTTCCCCTCAAGAACCGCTTTTCCTTCCTCCACGGTCCCCCTCGCCTCAAGGTCGCCTGCGGCAATCCCAAAACGGAGTACAGTGCCACTTTTCTCCAGCCATCCATCCCAGGGAGGAAGATTCTGCCCGCTGAGGCGAGCCCTGCGAACCTCAACAAAGAGAGGAGGAAGAGACTCCAGAGCAGACCATGGCAAACCCGAGGAGAAAGTGAATTCGCCGTCCTCAATAACGACGGAAATCCCCCGGCTCCAGCTCAAACGGACCGAAACTTCCGGAGCCTGGAAAGCGAACCCCTCACCCGAGACCCGAACTCCCCGAAGGGAAAACCCCAGAAAAAGAGGAACAGTGCTCTCAACGCGAACAACGATGCGATGGGTTTCTTCGAGTTCCCGAAGGGCCTGCCGAAGGCCATACCTTCCCCCTTCCCACAGGAGAAAGGCGAAAAAAAGCACCATACTACCCCAGAAAATTTTTCTCCTCAGTTTACCCATACCTTGCTCGAAGCATCTCCCTCAAGCACAAATGGAAGGAACACATGGGTCCTGGTATAGGTGGTCTTTTGGGGAACACTACCCTTGGCGAGGATCTCAAGGTCCACACCGTCGCTCCGAAGCTCGTCAAGCTTCTGATTGAGGTACTCCTGAAAATCTGCGGTAAATGTCCCCTCCCGGGGCTCCCCGCTATTCCCTCCTCTTCCCCGAACCACGATCTCCGCCTCACCCGGGGCAAAGTCAGAAGGCACAGTCACTTGGAGGGAAACATCCCGTATGCCCTGGCGATACAGGAACACCGTGACCTTCCCTGCGGCAATTTCGCCCCGCTTCACGATTCGGGGGAAATCGCAGGAGAGAATCCATCCCCGCTGGATTTCAGGAAATACCTCAACCTCAAGAGCAATGTTCTCCACGTTTACCGGCTGATAGGGATTTTTCAGGAATGCCTCAAGTATCCGGCGAAACGTGTTCGAGGTAAAAGTCGCGATATCCGGTTCGCTGACCCAGAAAAACTCATCCTCAAGGTTGAGATTTTCTCCCGTTATACGAAACTTTAGATCAACACTTCCTGGAGACTGGCGGTCGATGGTCCGATCAATGGCGTCAAGGAGAAGCTCAGGGAGGAAATCCACGAGAATGTCCTCTTCCTGAACCGCTGAGAAGTGAAAATCTCGTCTTCTTGTCCCCTCCTTCACCCCTATGGTGACCTCCGTTGTTTTCGGGAAAACTCCAAACCGTCCTGCTATACCGACGCTACGATCCTCTTCCACCACACCCACAATTTCGATGGGCGTTCCCACCTTGAAAGGGAATTCATCCCCTTTCAGACTGAAATTCACGTATACCGAGGAGAGAAAATACTGCGCCTTCCCCCGGTGGAGAAAGGGATGCCCGAGTGCCAGGAACCGGTCCCCATCCCGCAGGGTCAGAGTCCCGACACTCACAATTTCCGCGTCTCCGGTCACAAGCTGCACCCCTATGGCACTCCCGGGCTCAAGAGAAGCCGCCTGCTTCTCGGACTTCCCCGGAAAAAGGCGTGGAAAAGCAAGCACCTTTCTCAAAGCGTACGTTTCTCCAAGGCGCTCTCTCAAGCGAGACCATGCCCGATTGCCCATTCCAAAACAGAATACCACTGACGTCTCTTTCCCAAGGGGAGCAAGCACTTCCTCCTCTTTCCATATTTTGAGCATGGCCTCAATGGGCGTAACGACACCCACAAGGTGATCCTGCGTCTCGAAGCTGTGGGAGAGCGCTCCCGCAATCTTCCCCCGAATGTACACTGGGCTTCCGCTCATCCCGGCGAGGATACCCCCCAGACTACGAATTTTCTCGTCGGTGACGAGGACAACAAAGTAGCTGTCTGTGATGTCCTTCGTCTGTACAACATCGATGACCTCGAGGGAAAACTCCTGCACCTCTGTTCCGAGAAGAACTGTCTTTCCGATGGCCTTCATGCCCTTACGGATTGCCGAAAAAGGGAAGATGGAAATCTCTCCACTCCAGACCGGAAGAGCGTAGAGGACAAGGCCCAGAACCCAGAAAATCAAAAGGACTCTACGCCGCCACAAAAGCTATGCATTCCTCCCCTTGGTATAGAGAAAGCCGTTTCGGAGAAATTTCAGGTAATCGAGAACCTTTCCTGCCCCGAGAGCAACACAGGACACCGGATCCTCGGCAACGTACACAGGGGTTCCCAAAGCCTTCGCCAGCATCTCATCAATGCCCCGAAGGAGCGATCCTCCCCCGGTGAGGCAGATACCCTTTTCTCCAATATCAGCAGCAAGCTCAGGGGGCGTATGCTCAAGCACCATCCGTGCCGCCTCGACAATGTATGAGAGGGGTTCGGTGAGGCATTTGTAGACCTCTGAAGCGCTGAGGAGAATCTCTTTGGGAAGTCCCGAGACAAGGTCCCGCCCCTTGACGCGGATTACCTTATCCTCCGGAGGGGGTACAGCCCACCCAATCTCAATCTTAATCATCTCCGCGGTCTTCTCACCAATGAGGAGGTTGAACTTTTTCCTAAGGTGACGGATAATGGCCTCGTCCATTTTATCCCCTGCCACCCGCACAGATTGGCTGACCACAATCCCCCCCAGGGAGAGTACAGCAACGTCCGTGGTCCCTCCTCCAATATCAATCACCATACTCCCTGAGGGACCTGTGATGTCGAGGCCAGCCCCCAGAGCCGCTGCCATAGGCTCCTCAATGAGGTACGCCTTACGGGCCCCTGCGTGGTACGCTGCATCGAGCACTGCTCGCTTTTCAACCTCGGTACCTCCCGAGGGAACGCAAACCACGACATCAGGCTTGAAAAGGCTTCGCCCGCATACCCGCTGGATGAAGTAGGCCAGCATCTTCCGGGTAACCTCGTAATCGCTGATCACTCCATCGCGCAGGGGACGGTGGGCCACAATGTGTTCCGGGGTCTTTCCGATCATCTCCCAGGCTTCTTTCCCTACCGCAAGAATCTGATTGGAGTCTCTGGCAATGGCCACAACCGAAGGTTCGTTGAGTACAATTCCCCGCCCATGAAGGTAAATGAGTGTCGTCGCCGTGCCAAGGTCAATCCCCAACCGTTTATTCCACATACAGGATTCCTCCCGTTCACCCTCGCACTCGTTCGATAAACGCTCCCAGGGACTGGAGCTTCACCTCGAGGTCCTCATAGCCCCGGTCAATATGGTGAATCCCATTGACTTCGGTCACACCTTCTGCAGCAAGGCCTGCAAGAACAAGAGCCGCTCCTGCTCGAAGGTCCGTGGCCGTCACCCGGGCACCGGTGAGCTTCTCCACTCCCACCACTACCGCGCTCCGTCCCTCCACCTGGACCTTAGCTCCCATGCGTTCCAGTTCCCCAACATGGGCAAAGCGGCTCTCAAAAACCGTTTCGGTGATGACGCTCACCCCGTCAGCAAGGCACAGAAGGGACATGAACTGTGCCTGCATGTCCGTTGGAAAACCCGGATAGGGCATGGTCTTGATATTCGTGGGTCTGGGGCGTTCAGACATCGCCACCCGAACAGCGTCCTCACCAACCTTCTCAACCTGCGCACCGACTTCCTCAAGCTTCGTGAGAACAGACCTGAGAAGAGAGGTTTCCACACCGTGCACCGTAACGTCTCCCCGGGTGATAGCAGCAGCAACACAGAACGTTCCAGCCTCGATACGGTCGTTCATGATGGTGTACTCGCACCCCTGAAGGTCTTTTCTTCCCCTGATAACAATGGTATCCGTTCCCACTCCCTCAATGGAGGCTCCCATCAACGTGAGAAAACGGGCAAGATCCACCACCTCAGGTTCCCGGGCAGCATTGGCAATGATTGTCTCATCCTCAATGGTTGCCGCAAGCATCATCACGTTTTCTGTGGCTCCGACGCTTGGAAAATCAAAGTATACCTCGCCCCCACGGAGCTTCTGAGCCCATGTCTCGATATACCCGGAACGCATGGAAACGTCTACCCCAAGATGGGCAAATCCCTTAAGGTGCAGGTCGATGGGACGGGACCCAATGGCGCATCCTCCAGGAAGCGGAACTCGTGCTCTGCTCAGCCGGGAAATCAGGGGTCCAGTGACGAGAAACGACGCTCGCATTTTCCGGATGAGCTCATAAGGAGGCTCAAAGCGGGAAATGGTGGCCGGGGAAATGCGATAGGAATGTTTTCCTATGCGCTCAACGCCGGCCCCAAGGCTCTCGAGGACCATCACCATGGTACGAACGTCAAGGAGGTCCGGGACATTGTGAATAACAGAGGGAGTGCTGCTCAAAAGCGTTGCGGCAAGGATAGGCAGTGCTGCGTTCTTCGAACCTCCAACGGTTACACTCCCCCTGAGAGGCTGAGGACCGCGAATACGGAAGTACTCTCTCACTTCAGTCTGGTCTTTTTGCTCGTCCATACTCACGCTAATTATACTCAATCTCCCTCATCCCCGCCATCTCCTCTTTCAGCTCGTACCTTGGAGGGCGTATGAGGAAACGCAAATTCCACCTTGCCGTCTTCGGAAAGAACAAGCACTGCAGAGAACCTTTTCCCTTTCCGGGAACGGAAACCCGAAAGCCTGTCCGTTCGACCGCTTGCCAGGAGTTTCTGAACCTGCTGGCGGGAGATTTTCTTCCCCGAAATGGTCTTCCACACCGCGAAAGTACAGCCTTCCTTCCACCGGGAGCAACTGAAAGCGACTTTACCCTCATACACCGGGGCACCGCAAAGTGGGCAGGAACCCAGGGGGTACCTCGAGGCTATCATACGGCTCTTTGCTTCTCGAACATCCTCCAGATTCTGGGCCTTGACCTTAGCGACAATTTCCCGGGTCAAATGCTTAATACCCTCCATGAAGAGTTCCCGGGTGAACTGTCCTTTCTGGATGAGATTGAGTTTCTTCTCCCACTCACCCGTAAGCTGAGGCGAGGCAAGTTCCGGAATGGGAATGCTTTCCACAAGACTTACAAGCTCCATGCCCTTGGGAGTGGGGATGAGGGTCTTTCCCTCCCGCTCCACATACCCGACTTCGATGAGACGTTCAATAATGGCGGCCCGAGTCGCTGGCGTTCCAATACCGCTTTCCTTCAGCACTTCCCGAAGCTCCTCGTCTTCAACAAAACGTCCAGCCCCCTCCATGGCTGCAAGAAGTGTGGCCTCGGTATACCTTGGAGGCGCCTTGGTCTCCTTTTCCTCACTCCAGGCCTCCACAACATCCACCTCTTCTCCTCGGGGAACAACGGGAAGGAACCCTTCCTCTTCCCTGGGATAGAGCACTCGCCACCCTGGCTCGGCGAGAACCCTGGTCTTGCTCAGGAAGACCTCTCCCTCCACTCTGGTCCTGATCGTCCGGTGCACCCAGACCGCCGGGGGGTAGAAAACCGCCAGGAAACGACGCACGATGAGGTCCAGAACCTTCCGCTCCCCTTCCTTCAACACTTCCCAGCGGATTTCCTCTCCCGTGGGGATGATGGCGTGGTGATCCGTGACCTTACTCCGGTCAAAAACACGCCGGTCTTTGAGGGCCTCCCGGAGCGGAAGATCTCTGGCAAACTCGGCAAACCCACACCGGGCAAGCATGGCGACGCTTTTCTCCACCTGGCTCAGAAGGTCCTCGGAAAGGTAACGAGAATCCGTCCGGGGATACGTGATGAGCTTGTAATGCTCATAGAGCCTCTGGGCAATATCCAGGGTTTTCTGAGCCGAATACCCGAAGAGCTTGTTGGCATCCCGCTGGAGTTCGGTGAGGTCGTACAGCAGGGGATGGGCTTCCTGGGTTTTATGCTCGGAGAATTCCTCAACCTTCCCCTGTTTCCCCAAAACCCTGGCTACAACCTTTTCCGCCTCGCCTCTGTCGAAAAGACGGTCGTCCTCGCCTCCCCGCCACTTCCCCACATACGTGAGGTCCCCATACCGGAAACGGGCAAAGACCTCAAAGTAGGGGGTGGGGCGGAAGTTCTGAATCTCCCGCTCCCGGTGGACCAGGATGGCCAGAGTCGGTGTCTGGACCCTTCCAACGGAAAGTAGAATCCTGTAACGGCTTGTGAAAGCCCGGCTTCCATTGATACCCACAAGCCAGTCTCCTTCAGAGCGGCACTTGGCTGCCTGCGCGAGAAGCTCATATTCTGAGGCTGGCCTGAGCCGGGCAAAGGCTTCCCGAATCGCCTCTTTCGTCATCGAGGAGAGCCAGAGACGGAACACTGGTTTCTTCAGGCCGAGGAATTCGTAAATATAACGGAAAATCAGTTCCCCTTCCCGTCCCGCATCACAGGCATTCACCAGCGCATCGGTGTCCTCTCTCTCGGAGAGCATTTTGATAACCTCAAGGCGCTTTTCCGTTTTCTCAAGAGGCTTCAGCTTAAAAACCTCCGGGATAATGGGCAAAAGCTCAAGGTCCCACTTTCTGAAACGGTCGTCGTAGTCCTCAGGCTCGGCAAGACCAACGAGGTGTCCCACCGCCCAGGTGATAATGTACTCCGCATTCTCGAGGTACTCCTTGTGGTCTGTGAACTTCCCCAGCGCTCTGGCGATATCCTGTGCCACGCTGGGTTTTTCCGTAATGATGAGCTTCTTCCCCATATATGCACTCCCTTCACTCTTTGACTGCCGGTCGACGGTATGGCCGGTAAGGTAGAGGAACGTATTCAACCGTGGGGCGTTGCTGGGGCGGCTGCGGGTAAAGCTCCATAAGCTCGTAAATTTCCTCCGGAAGGCCCTCCTGCACCGGAAGGCCCAGATTCTTCGCTATCTCAGGAGTGATGGGGAAATCGTGAGTCCACCTTCCCTCAGAAAGCGTCTGGGCAAGTTCTCTTGCTCTCTCCTCAGGCATTTTGTCCCGCACGAGGTCGAAGACTACCTGGTACACCTGATGGATGGCTTTCCGGGCGATGTCGCCAAGAATAAGCGTTTCATCATCCCGATTCGGATTGGGTTCCTCCAGCGCCCGAAGAATCGACGCCGCAGGATACTGCCCACGGGCAGTGGTGATTTGGGGATCCACAGGACCCAGAACGGCGTTGGGATCCATGACGATTTCGTCTGCCGCAAGGGCAATAAGCGTTCCTCCAGACATGGCATAGTGCGGAACGAAAACCGTGACCTTCGCGGGATGCCGTTTGATAGCCCAGGCAATCTGTTCAGCCGCAAGCACTAGCCCCCCAGGGGTGTGGAGGATGAGGTCAATGGGCATGTCAGGAGGCGTCATACGGATAGCCCGAAGTACTCGCTCTGAGTCCTCAATGCTGATATAGCGGGCAATGGGAAGGCCCAAAAAGCTCACCGATTCCTGGCGGTGGATGAGCACGATGACCCGTGAGCGACGTTTTCTCTCAAATTCCCGTATCATGATGATACGTCGTTGCTCGAGAATTTTCTGCTGAAGTGCCGGAAAGTACACGCTGAGAAAAAGGATGAGAAAAAGGATTTCCCAAAACATATTCATTCCCCCTTATCCGAACTTTCCCAGTGATACAGAAGGATCCGCCGGTACCGGATTTTTCCCTCCTCAAAGAGGTCGCCGCCAAAGGCATCATAGGCCACCATGAGGGGAAAGTCCTTTACCAGAAGGCGAAACAGCGCCTGAGCTCCCAGGTCCTCGTAGGCCAGAACCTCCTGGGACACCACAAAGGTCGAAAGATAGGCACCGGCACCACCACAGGCGATGAAGTACACCGCCTTGTATTTTTCGAGGAGCTTCTTCACCTCTTCTCCCCGCTCACCTTTCCCAATAGTAGCCCGCAAACCCCGCTCAAGAAAGAATGCAAGATAGGGATCCATCCGTCGGCTCGTCGTTGGCCCGATGGACCCCACGGGCTCATGGGGTGGCGGTGGTGTGGGTCCGGCATAGTAGAGAACGGCTCCATGAACGGGAAAGGGGAGCTCCTTGCCCCGAGCAACCTCGCTGAGCATTCTCCGGTGAGTTGCATCCCGGGCGACGTAGAGTTCTCCACTCAAGAAAACCCGGTCGCCAACACGAAGCGCGAGAATGTCCTCAATACCCAGAGGAGTTTTCAGAATGAACTCTCGCCCTGCCATGTTCCTCACCATCTCAGGGTCTTTCTGCGGAAAACATGACAGCTGCACACCAGTCCCACAGGAAAGCTGGCGATATGGCAGGGATACGTCTCAATGCGAACCTCAAGACAAGTCACTCTTCCTCCCACTCCCTGGGGGCCGATACCCAGGCGATTAATGTCCTCACACCACCTTTTTTCCAGCTCCCGATACCGGGGGTCTGGATGCGAAGACCCCAGAGGACGGCTCAGAGCCCGAGAAGCCAGGAAGAGAGCATAAGCCCCGTTCCCACCAATACCCACACCCACCACAAGCGGTGGGCAGGCCAGGGCGGCTTTTCTGTCAAGCTCCCGCAGGATGAATCGTTCCACGTCATCAGGAGTACTCCCCGGCTCAAGCATCCCCAAAGTGGTGATGTTGTCGCATCCCCCTCCTTTTACCAGAAGGTCGATTTCGAGGTGATCCCCCTCCACCCATTCGAAGAAATACACTCCCGGAGTATTATCCTGGGTGTTTTTCCCAAAGAAAGGGTCGGCAATAATGGATTTTCGGAAATACCCCTCCCGGTAAGCCAGCCGGATAGCCTCATCAAGAGCCTGTCGCAGGCTTCCCCCGCGAACGCAAACCTCACTCCCCACCCGGATTTCAGCCATAACCATCCCCGTGTCCTGACAGAGAGGGAGCCTCCGTTCCTCGGCTACCACGTAGTTTTCAAGAATCTGGGTCAACATCTCTTTCCCCGCCTCGCTCTCCTCCGCAACCAGAGCGTCGAGCATCTTCTGGCGGAGTACAACATCGCTTCTCACGTTGATCTCCAAAAGGGCGTTTTTCACTTCTTCAATGATGTCGAAAACCCAGATTTCCTTCACGCTCCCTCACCCTCAGGGGGGAGAGGAATGGTCCCGTTCCGAACCCCCTCGGCCACCATCCTCCGGGCCCGGAGAATGAGACTCCGGGCTTCCTCTTCCACCTCTTCAGGACGGCGTGGCCTTCGGGCAAGACCCTGCTCCACCGCAACAGAAGCTACAGCTCTAGCCTCCTCCACGTAAACCTCCCAATCGTCCATAGTTGGAATGACGTACTCCTCGTGGAGACCTCGCCTCTTCGCAAAATGGTACAGCGCGAAAGCAGCAGCAAGGCACATTTCATCGGTAATCTTTCGGGCCTGGACACTCAGAACGCCCCGGAAAAGACCCGGAAAGCCGAGAGAGTTGTTGATTTGATTCGGGAAATCTGATCGCCCGGTAGCCACAACTCTCGCCCCATGCTCCTTGGCTTCCCAGGGCCAGATCTCCGGCACGGGATTTGCACAGGCGAAAACTATCGGATCTCTGTTCATTCGGGAAACCCACTCAGGTTCAATGACTCCAGGACCCGGACTTGAAAGCGCAATGAGCACATCTCGGCCCTCAATCGCTTCTTTTTTCCCCCCTCTGAGATTCTCTCCATTAGTCACAAGACAGAACTGCCACTTCCAGGGATTGCTCCTTGCGAGATCCTCCCGATCTCGATGGAGGATACCCTTTGTGTCACAGAGGACAATGTTCTCCCCCCGTACCCCTGCCTTCATGAGGAGTGAAGCAATACGGAGATTCGATGCTCCTGCTCCAATAAGAGCAACCCGGATATCCTCTCTTTTCTTCCCCACAACGTCCAGGGCCCCTAAAAGCCCCGCGAGCACCACCAGGGCCGTGCCCTGCTGGTCATCGTGCCACACCGGAATCTCCAGCTCCTCCTGAAGCCTCTCAAGAATAGAAAAGCACGCAGGCTGAGCAATGTCCTCAAGGTTCACCCCGCCAAAACTCGGTTCGAGCATCTTCACCACCTTTACCAGTTCCTCGGGGCTTGAAGCTCGCAGACACAGAGGAACGGCATCCACGCCTCCGAGGTAGCGGAAAAGGAGCGCCTTCCCTTCCATAACGGGTAGAGCAGCTTCAGGACCAATGTTCCCAAGACCGAGTACCCGCGAACCGTCGGAAACCACAGCCACGGTGTTCCAGCGGTTCGTATAGGCAAAGGAGAGACCAGGGTCTTGCTCAATGTGGCGACAGACCTCGGCCACTCCTGGAGTGTACCAGAGGGCGAAATCCTCGTAACTCCTTATCGGACACTTCAGGTGCGTTTCGATTTTCCCCCGGTAAAAGGCATGGAGACGAAGAGATTCTTCAAAGGGTCGCCGGAGTTCCCTCTCGCTCTTTCTTTCCACGAACACCCTGTCCTCCTTTGTTCTCCCGGTTCTCCCCATTGTATCACAACTTCAAAAAGCCTTTGCTTTTCTCTTCCCAGGATTTACAATAAAAGCGTGATAGGAAAAACACTACTCTTTCTCTACAGCCCCAAAAACAAGCTGAGTATCAATGCCCTTCTGGGAGCGCTGTCCTCTTCTCCTCTGTGGTCCAGAGTACGTGTGGTACTGTGCACCACCGAGGAAGAAATACTTGCCTTTGCTCTGCGTCAGTCTGGGGTGTCTCTTCTTGTTCTCTCCAGCATGACGCCCGAAAAGGACCGCCGTCAGCGTCTTCTGCAGGATTTCCTGCGCTATCCTGATGTCTTCACCTGCTGTGGTGGTCCCCATGCGACAGCCCTCCCCCAGGACTTTGCCCCCTGGAGCACTTTCCTCGTTCAGGGAGAAGGAGAAGTAGCCTTTCTCACCATTGTCCAGGCGTTCCTTGAGGGTACCCTCCCCTCCTCACCCCAGACCATGAGAGGTGAGAGGGTGCACCTTGATTGTTTCCCCTCGTTTCCATACCACCTGGGATTCCTGGGGCCAATCGAAATCAGCCGGGGATGCCCGTTCGGGTGCGCCTTCTGCCAGACACCCCTTATTTTTGGGCGAACCATGCGGCATCGAAGCCTTGAGTCCGTTCTCGAGCATGTTCGCGGTATGATGCGTCACCGCGAGAGAATCGATCTTCGCTTCGTAACCCCTAACGCCTTCGCCTACGGGTCCCCGGATGGGCGAAGGCCGAATATCAAAGCCCTGGAAAACCTTCTTGGAGGCCTTCGCAAACTCCTCGGCCGAAAAGGGAGAATGTTTTTCGGTTCCTTCCCGTCCGAAGTCCGTCCAGAGTTTGTCTCAGAAGAAACTCTACATCTTGTTCGCCAGTACGCAGACAACCGGAGCATCGTCATCGGGGCACAGTCAGGAAGCCAGAGACTTCTGAACCTCATGGGTCGGGGGCACACCCTTGAAGACGTTCTCTCAGCGTGCGAGACGAGCATTCGCCTGGGATTCCAGGTTTACGTGGATTTCATTTTCGGATGTCCCGAAGAGACCGAGGAAGACCTTCGCGCAACCGCGGAGTTCATTGAGAAGCTCGTCCGTCTTGGGGCTATTGTTCACGCCCACACCTTCCTGCCCCTTCCTGGAACTCCCTGGGGAGGAAAAACTGGCACCCCTATTCCTCGATGGATGAGGCAATTCCTGGGGAAACTCGCCCAGGAGGGGAAACTCAGAGGACAGTGGCAAACCCAGGAACGGATGGCCCGGGAATTCCGCCTCAGCGAGGGGAGGTGAACCGGAAATACACGATATCCCCATCCTGAATCTCGTATTCCCTCCCTTCAAGGCGGATACGTCCTTCCTGACGGGCCCGCTCGAAAGACCCACAGGCCACAAGGTCCTCAAAATGAATGACTTCGGCCTTGATGAATCCCCGTTCCATGTCCGTGTGGACCTTCCCAGCAGCCTGGGGAGCCCTGGTACCCCGGGGGAGCTCCCGTGCCCGGAGTTCTTTCTCACCGTACGTGTAGAAAGTGATAAGGCCGAGTAGTCGATACGCTTCCTCCACAAGACGGATAAATCCCGGACCAGGGATGCCAAATGCTGCGAAAAAGGCTTTCTGTTCTTCTTCTTCAAACTCGGAAAGCTCTGTCTCGAGTTTGGTCCAGACCGGGAGGAGTGGAAGCCCTTCCTCTTCGAAACGTTTTCGTACCTCTTCGAAAAGGCGACGAGAGGACTCCTCTTCATCGAGATTGGCCACATAAAGCAAGGGCTTGGCCGTGATCAGCTGATAGGGCTTCAAGATTTCCCACGCACCAGGCGGGAAATCCACCGCCCGCACAGGAATACCCTGAGAGAGCGCTACAAAGCACTGTTCCAGAATCTCTTTCTCTTCTCTCAGGCGCTCATCCTTCGTTTTCCGCAAAAGTTCCCGAAGCTTCTCAAGGCGTCGTTCCACAACCTCGAGATCTGCAAGAAGGAGTTCCGTATCCACGATATCCCGGTCTCGAAGCGGGTTGATATCCCCTGCGACATGGGGAATGCTCCTGTCTTGGAAGAAACGGAGCACCTCGACCACAGCATCCACTGCCCGTATATGACTGAGGAACTGGTTCCCCAGTCCTTCTCCTTTGCTTGCTCCCTCCACAAGCCCTGCCACGTCAACGAATTCTATGGTTGCCGGAACAACCTGGGGCGGATGGAGAAGACGAGCCAGTATCTCGAGCCGCCTGTCAGGGACCGCCACCACACCCCGGTTAGGGGAGACGGTGGAAAAGGGATGTCCTGCAACTTCTGCATGACCCCCCGTGAGGAGGTTGAAGAGCGTCGTTTTCCCCGAGTTCGGGAGCCCAACAATCCCAACCTGAAGCCCCATCTCACACCTCAATGATGCACTCTTTTGGCTTGAGACAGCGGCCCTGGCGGTAAATTTCCCTGATTTTCCCCTCGAGTTTCCTCCGGGGAATCATCACAAAGCGCCCGCAACCCAGGCACTTTATACCAATATCCACCCCAAGGCGCACAATGCGCCACTTTTGGCTTCCACAGGGATGGGTCTTCTTCAGGGTCACGATGTCATCAATCTCAAGGTGCAACACACCCAAAATCCATCACCATCACTCGACAAAGATGTCTTCACAGTAAATCTTCTCGAGAGGTCGGCGAGTCGTCGCCTGGGGGATTTTCACCGGATACCCCAGAGGGGTCACGGCAACAACCCGAACCTCAGGAGGAATCTGGCAAATCTCCTTGATGCGGTCTTCGTCAAAGGCTCCAATCCAGCAGGTACCCAGCCCTTTTGCCCAGGCTGCAAGCACAAGATGCGTCATCGCAATGGCTACGTCAACAGGCCAGCTCTCCATATACCCGCCGATGCACCCTCCCCTTCCTGTGGCACAGGCCACAATCACCACCGGGGCCTCTCCAATGAACTCCTGCCCAAAGCAGGCCTGCGCGATGAGGCGGCGCTTTTTTTCATTCCGCACCACGATGAATTTCCACGGTTGCAGATTGTTGGCCGAGGGCGCAAGACGAGCAGCATTGAGAATCTCTTTCACATCTTCGTCGGCAACGTCTTCCGCTCGAAACTTTCGAATGCTCCTGCGCGTGGCAATGACTTCAGAAAGGTCCATAGGCACTCCCCCTTCGGCTTGTCCTTTTCCTCAGGAATTTTCAGGAACACGAGGGATGCGAATTTCGACATAAGGCTGGAGTTTCTGGGGATCGGGAATCTTCTCCCGGTTGGCTTCCCAGATAATTGTCCATTTCCGACCATCCTGGTAGTACCGACGAGCAATCTTCCAGAGACTGTCCCAGGGCAGGATGACGTAAGAGGTGAACTTTTTTGCCTCCTCAAGCTGAGCAGACAGCTCCTCATTCCTCCGCTGCAGGGCTTCAATCTGGTCTTCTTTGTCTTTGAGCTCTTGCTGGAGCCTGCCGATTTCCTCTTTGGCCTTTTCTCGCTCCTTCTCAAGCTCCTGGATACGTTCTGCCGAACCCTTTTGAGCCCGCAAAACCTCAAGTTCCCGGTCAATACGGGCAAGCTCCTCCTTTTTGCGACCAAGCTCTCCTTCAAGGTCCATTCGCTCCTGGGCAAGACGCTTGATTTCTCCCTGCAGAGTGTCCTTTTCCCTGAGTAACGACTCGACATCCTTCTCGATTTCCTCGCGCCTTTTACCACTTTCAAGGAGACTATAGAGTTCCTCGATGCGTTGCTCAAGAGAAACCTTGTTCTTCTCAAGGTTTTCGAGAAGTCTTCGAATGGCTTGCAACTCCGGAACGGAGGCTCGTGACTCTTCGGCAATCTTCCCCAGTTCCCCCTGCAGAGTCGCAATTTCATCCTCTATGGCTTTGACCCTGGTTTTCAGGTCCTCTCTGAGCATCTCTCTACTGAACTTCTCGATTTCCGCAAGACGACCATCGAGAAGTTCAAGAGTCCTCTGAATCTCGGCAAGGTCCTCCCGAACTGGGGAAAGCGCCTGTCCCTGCGCATGAATCTCCTCAAGGCGTCGCCCAAAAGACTCCAGGCCCTGGGAGAGGTTCTGAACTTGAGCAAAGAGCCTCTCAAGAGTCCTGGCAACTTCCTCATCCTTCGCTCGCAAAGATGCCTCAAGAGCCCGCATGTTTTCTTCGGTCTTCTTGAGAGCGTTCTCGAGGTTACTCTGGACATCCAAAAGCGTTGCAAGCTGAGCCCTCAGATTTGCCACCTCTTCTTTCTCCGAGAGCGTGGCGATTTTCTCTTTTAAGGCAAGAATATCTTTTCCTTTCCCCTCCAGTTCCTGAACGATATTCGCCTGCTCTGCTACAAGTTCCTGGAAACGCGCTCTGAGAGACTCGCGCTCTTCAAGGAGCGTGACAACATCGGCACGGATTTTCTCAAGGTCCTGAGACGAAGGCAAAGCAGTGGCCAATGCCTCGACTTCCTCCCGGAGAGACTGCAGGGTGGTTTCTCTCCAGGTATCCATACCGCTCTCAAGGCCAGAGAGTTTCTCCTGGAGATTGCTGAGTCTCTGGGAGAATTCCTGGAACGTCACCTGGACCTTCTCGAAGTCTCTCCCAAAAGACGTCACCGACTGTGAGAGACCCTGGAGTTCTTCTTCAAAAGCGGTGATTTTCTGTGAGAAGGTCAGGAGGCTTTCTTCAAGCCTCCTGCCGTAGTCCTCCTGGGCGAGCTGAACCTCTCCAAGCAGCTCGCGAAGATTCTCCATGCTCTCCTCAATCCTTTTTTTGTACTCGGTGAACTCTTGCTCTAGAGACTGGAGTTTCTCCTCAAGGGTCCGCAGCGCCTTTTCAAAAATCTCAAGGGAAACCGTCTTTTCTTTCCAGGCGGTCACCTCTTGCTGAAGCGCAGCAAGGGCATCCCACACTTCCTGAATTTTCCCCTCGGAGTACTGAAGAAGTGCAGAGAAGCGCTCATCGACACTCAGGGTAGCAACACTCTGCTCCATAGCACGCACTTTCTCTTCAAGGGTGGTTATTGCCTTTCCTGCCTCCTCCTGAAGCGCTCTGGTCTTCTCCTCAAGGAACTCACGCATTTCTCCCTGGAGGCGCTGGACATCACCCTGAATGGATACAAGGGTGCTCCTGAGCTCTTCCACCTCCTGAGAGAGCGCCGCAGAGGTTTCCAGCCTCCCCGAAAGGTCCGCTACCGTCTGCTTAAGCTCTCGAACTTTCCCCTCAAAGTACTGAAGAAGTGCGGAGAAGCGCTCATCGATACTCAGAGCGGCAATACTCTGCTCCAGATTCTTCAGAGACTCCTGAAGAACCTCCAGTTCTTTCGCCGTCTCCTCAAGGGCTGTGACTTTTGTGACCCACGCGTTCAGATTCTCCTCAAGACGAGCCAGAGAGGATTCCATGGCCTTTCTTGCCCCGGAAAGGTCCTCAAGGGTCTGGCTTTTCTCAGCCAGGATAGCAGAGAGGGCGCGAATTTCCTCTTCAAGGTTTTTCACCGTTTTGAGCTGTCCCTCAAGATCGGCAATCCTCTGCTCCATCTCGGCCATACTCTGGGGAACTGTACGAGTTTCCTCCAGACCTTTTTCCACTGCTGCCATTCTTCCGGCGATGTCCCGGATGTCTCGAGAAACACCAGTGAGAGAAACAATCACAACCAGCGAGACACCAAGAGCAAGAAGAGCAATGATAAGAGCAAGCCAGTTCTTCAAGGTGACACCCCCTCCATTCTTGGGCTTCCCTTGAATTATAGCACACTCAGGGGGAGAAGCACGTCAGAGAGAGGAAAAAGGAGGCCAAGGAGGAGGAAGAGCAGNAAAAGAGCACACAAGAGGACAAAAACTAGAATGCACCACCTTCGCCCTCTCCGATGCCGGAAGGAGAACCGAGGTAGAACAGGGTGCCTCACGTCTCAGTCTTCGTCCATGATTCGGGCATAGACCATTCGGGCAAAGTCCTTTTTAGTCGCCCGGTCCACAAACTTCAATGCTTTCAGGAGTTCATACTCGTCCTCTCGGAGATTCCCCTGGCGGAAGTGGCGGTCAAGCTCCGGAACCTGGAAGTGGGTAAGGCTCATCGTGGCGATGAGGTAATCTCGACCTTCCCTGGTCTTCACCCGGGCCTCGAGCTTCTCGACCACTGAGACATCCCCGGAGCGGTATCGCTCGACGACTTCATCGGCAGAGTACCCGGGGAGACTCCGAAAAACAGTGTGGATTACAATGTCGCCAAGCTCTCTACCCGATTTCACCTCCTCTTTCACTTCCCACAAAAGAGGTGAAAAGTGAATGGTATCCTCGCTGAAGACTGGCTTCAGTGTGCCAAAATCCAGACCCAAGTCTTCGAGTTTTCGCAGTGCCCGCTCGAGCACAACCTGTTTAGGTTCTTCCTTCGGTTCTTCCTTTCGGATTTCCTCCAAAGGGACAGTCTCAACCGTCTCCTGAGGCTCCAGGGACTCAACGCCTTCCGCCACCACTTCCTCTCCTTTCTGCGTTTTGTGCTGAGCAGCAAAACGTGGCCTCCTCAAAACGTGCTCAGGCTCTTCCTCTTTCCGGGAGGATACCACTCGCCGCAAGCGCAGTTTCTCCGGTTCCTCTTCCTCGTACTCTTCCTCCCGCCAGAGCCTTCGCTCCCGGGCGTTTTCCCGGAGGATGAGGATAATACTGATGAGGATGGCCACAATGAGCACGGCAAGGACAAGGCCAATGATATCCTGGATGCGTAACCCAAACTGCATATCCCCACCCCTTATTCTTTCCGGTCAAAATAGATGTTCTTCCCCCACGCCGAAAGGGGAATGCCCATGACCACGTCATCGGACACCAGCCCCTCCCGTCTTGCCACAACACCAATACGGTACATGATACGGTTGTCCACGTTCAGAAGGGAGGCCATCTTCACCGCCGAACCAAGGGCAATTCCCAGGTCCAGGAGTCGCATGACGCACTGAGGTCCCTTGAATTCCCTCCGTTCCTTAGGAACAAGATCCGCACACCGCTCGAAACCACACGCTCCACAGTTGAGCCCCGCAGGTTGAGCATCTTTTAGACCCACAAGCACCACTGCCTGGGAGTCAAGGACGTTTTTTCCATCACGGATAAAGCCCCGGATTCCGTTTTCCTCCCCGTACCGGATCATGGCCTCTCCGAGTTTCTGCACCGCCTCCCCCTCAAGAATGGTCACGGTCACAAAATCTCTCCCCACTGCCTTCGGCGCCGTTTTTGCTGCAATCACCATGAGTCGTGCTACTTCCAGGATGGCTTCCCTCATGTTCCCGTCCTCCCTTCTACTGGAGAATGAAGTTATGGAGTCCCAGGGATCTACCGTACTCCAGAATCTCCCGATAGGTCCGGTCACTCACAAGATGGGCAATCTCCGGAAAGCCCTGCGCCCGATAGAGAGGGCGGTACTGCCGAAGAAGCGTAACAAAAACGTCTCGGGAAATCTCCGTGGCAAGGAAACGGAGGTTTTCTTTGGCCTCCTCTTCAAGAGAGGGGATGATGAGAATACGGACGATAAGCCCCCGACGCGCGACACCTTCTTCGTCGAGCACCACGTTGCCCACCTGCAGGAACATCTCCCGGATGGCTTCTCGGCACACCTCAGGGTAGCGGGGTGCCTGGGAATACCGTACCGCACTTTCCTCCCGGGCGTACCGCATATCAGGAAGATAGATATCCACAAGACCCCGCAGGAGCCGGAGAACCCCGAGATCCTCGTAACCACTGGTGTTATAGACGATGGGGATGCGGAGACCTTCCTGGCGAGCACGGTCAACGGCCTCGAAAATCTGTGGAACAAAGTGTGTTGGCGTGACGAGATTGATGTTGTGACACCCTTGCCGTTCCAGAGACTGCATCATGGCAGCAAGGGCAAGGGGGGTAACCTCAACCCCTTCGCGAAAATGGCTGATCGTGTAGTTCTGGCAGTACACGCAGGCCATATTGCACCCTGAAAAGAAAATGGTTCCCGAACCCCGGTACCCACTGAGGATCTCCTCCTCCCCAAAGTGGGGATGAAAACTCGCCACCCGGGGAAGCATCCCACCACCACAGAATCCCCGCTCTCCCTTCGTGCGGTCAACGCCACACCGCCGGGGACAGAGGGAACAGGACTTCAGGCACTCGGAGAGCTCCTGCAGAACTTCCCGAGCTAACACGATACCTTATCCTCCGGAAGATACGGAACCTTCACGAAAATTCCCCGCAAAGGCACATCCAAAGCCAGAAGGTCATGTCGTTCCCCTGGTTCCACTCGAAGGGCCATCCCTGCCACAACAGGAACATCCTGGCCATTGACCCTGAGGATTCCCTGACCCTCGAGAATGAAGAAAGTTTCCTCAACTTCCCGGTGGTAATGGGCACCCATGCTGGTTCCCGGCTTCAGGTACACCACACCGCAGTCCAGACGGGGCCCCCGAAAAAGGTACTTTATTCCCCAGTCACCCTCGCGAAAAGCCCTGTCTTTCTCGTGAACGACTTCCACACTCTCCCTCCTCACCATACTTCTTCAAGGAGCGCCTGAAGGTCTTCCGGAGCCATCGGGCGGGGATTCTCAAGGATGCTCCGCCCAATACGTTCCTCCCGCACCACCCTACCCAGCGCTTCGCGAGGAACACTGAAATCTCGCAGTCTCGTCCGGAGTCCCACCCTCCGCACAAAGTCCTCGAAGGCCCGGGCCAGAAGCTCTCCCCAATCCTCGTACTCGCCACCCTGAAGGCCCACACAAAGGGCAATATCCCGGTATCGCTCTCGAAGCACCTCCCTGTTGAAGCGGATGACGGGGGGAAGGAGCAGACCACAAGCCTCCCCGTGGGGAATGGCAAATTCCGGCCCCACCATGTGGGCAAGACCATGGCAAGCCCCAGAGGAGGCATTGGCAAATGCCATGGCACTCAACATGCTGCCCTTGGCCACCTGTTTTCGGAAAAAGGCATTCTCCCCCTCCCGGACTGCCTGGGGCAGGTACTCCCAGAGAAGACGTATGGCTTCAAGAGCAAGCACATCGGTTACAGCGTTTGCCCGGGGGCTGGTGTAAGCTTCGATAGCCTGAACCAGCGCATCAACCCCGCTTGCCGCAGTGCGATAGGGAGAGAGGGAATGGGTGAAGGTGGGGTCGATAATGGCCACCCGAGCAACCAGAAAAGGACTCCGCAGACTCTTTTTGAGCTTTCTCGTGGCATCGGTCAGAACGGCGTTATTGGTCATCTCTGAACCCGTTCCCGCAGTAGTGGGTAGAGCAATCCAGGGAAGTCCGGGACGGGTAAGAGGTGCTCCTTCAAAGTATGGGACAACGCTTTCCCCGTTTGGCAGGACTCCCGCAACGGCCTTGCCGCAGTCCAGGACACTCCCCCCTCCCAGAGCCACAACACTGTCGCATTGAGCTTCCCTTGCCATCCTTATCCCCTCATCGACCACCTCAAGGGTGGGCTCGGGGGGGACTCCGCTGAAAACCACTGGCTCAAGACCGTACCGGGCCAGGGAGCCGAGGACGTCCTCGAGGATTCCCGATTCCCGGGCAAAACGCTGCCCCACAACCACAAGAGGGCGCTTTCCGAAGCGCTCAAGGTGTTCCCCAACCCGCCTTCCTTCACCTGGACCAAAGTAAATCTCCTGAGGTAGGCGAAAGGCAAAGGACTCCTGCATCAGGATTCCCCCACAATCTGGACGATGATGGTTCGCCGGCGGGGACGGTTGTCGAAATCCACAAGGACAATATCCTGCCACGTTCCAAGGAGGAGCTTCCCATCCACAAAAGGTAAGACGAGAGATGGACCAGAAGACTGAGCTCGCACATGGGCGTACCCATTCCCATCCTGCCAGCGGGCGTTGTGCTCGTAGAAATGGGAAACTGGTGCAACTCGTTCCCAGAAATCCCTGATATCCTTAACGAGCCCCGGCTCGAACTCGGTCGTCGTGAGAGTTGCCGTCGTTCCGGGAACGAAAAGACAGAGAATCCCCGCACGAAGACCAGACCGCTCAAGGACTTTTGCCACCTCTTCCGTCAACGGAACGATATCAGTATGACCTTTCGTTTCCACCTGTATCTCTTCGGTGACGACCAGGATCCACCACTCCCTTCAGAGCTTTCGCCACACTCCAACGACTCTTCCGATGACGTTCCCCGAACCCCCTCCTTCCCAGAGATCACCCCGCTCCAGGAACACCCTCCCCTGGCTCACAAGAAAAAGCAACGTTCCATTCTCAAAGGTTTCTCCCCGCTCCACAAGAAGGTAATCCCCTTCGAGGATGTGCCAGCGGCTGAACGCGCCATTCTGCACCCGAAAGACAAAGTATTCTCCCTCATTGATGAAGCGTTTGGGGAAAGGAAAAAAGGCGCGGGTGTACTCAAGACACACACCTTCCCGGCCCTGGGTTACCCCACGGAGAAGGGGTACGAAGACAACTTCCTCTGAAGGAAGACTCTCTTCACTCGAGGAGACCAGCTCAATGGCCCGGGGCTTTGCCGGTTTCCGACGAATGAAACCCTTGGCTTCGAGCTTCCGAAGATGGTAATGGACACTGCACGATGACTGCAACCCCACTGCCTTTCCAATTTCCCGAACCGTAGGAGGATAGCCCCGCTCCTGGCAGTAACGGGTGATAAAGGACAGAATTTCCTCTTCTCGAGGAGAAATAGGACCTTTCGGTTTCATGGCCTTCAGGGAATAACCGGGCACGTCAGGGTTCTTTTGACCCCGTTCATGGATTGAATTTCCTTGAGCACAACCTCCCCAATTTCCCGATTGCTCTCCACTTCCACAAGGGCAATAAGGTCAAAAGGCCCCATGATACGGTCAACCCGGAGGAAATACGGAAGCTGACTCAGCTCCTTTTTGATTCCCTGAGCCTTTCCAGCCTGGACCTGGATGAGGATGTACGCCTGAACCGCCAAACACCTGCACCCCTATAACACATCCCGGGATGTCACCCGGATGATTTCCTCAATGTACCGCCTGAGCGCTTCGGGAAGACCGGGAAGATCAAGGCTCAGAAACCCCTGGGTGAGTAGTGACAGGGCTTCCTCCCGCTTCAGTCCCCTCGCCCTGAGGTAATTTACCGCTTCCTCTTCAAAAGGACCCACCGCTGCTTCATGGGACAGTCGGGCTCTGGGAGCTCCATGTACCTCAAGCTCCGGCACAGAGACAATCTGGGCTCGAGGAGAAAAGAGCATACCCTTGCACTCCAGGTGAGCCTGAACCTCATCGTGGTAGGCAATGAGCCGGCCACGGGCGAACACCTGCGCTTCGTCTGTTGCGCACACCCGAGAAATAGAGCTTCCCCGACAACCCTTATTCTTCAGAACGAGGGTGGACCCAAGATCAATATAGGAATTCCCCTTGGCAAAGACGATGTTCTGGAATGTCGCCTGCGCTCCCTCGCCCTCAAGGAAAACCTGAGGGAAAGCCTGAATGGAAGCCAGAGGCTTCAAAAGTACGTAAGTACTGCTGAAAAAGGCGTTCTTCCCCAGTCTTGCCGCAGTTCGGGGACGGACGTGGAAGGCCTCTCCCCAGTTGTGCACCATGGTGAAGGTGAGGCGAGCGTTATCTCCAAGGTAGAACTCACTAACCCCGATATGCACCCCGCTCTCATTTCCCCGTACCGAAGCACACCCGGTAATGAGATTCGCTTCGGCTCCCTCCTCAAGAATGACGATGTTGTGGACACTCTGTACCCGTGCCTTTTCTGACATCAAAAGGCAAGCCTGAAGGGGGATTTCCACCTTCGTGTGGGCAAATACCCTGATGAAATACCCCTCTGTCGGGCAGAGCTCAGCAAAGGCCGTATATTTATCAGCATCGACGGGAACAAGACCCCACCAGTATTCCAAAAGCTCCGGGTACCTCTTCAGGGCTTCCTGAGAACTCATAATTTCAAGCTTTCCCTGAAACGCCCGCTGCACCCGCTCGTACACTGCTGAGCGGTCCACCTGGAGGTACGTGGCAGCCTTCTCTCCCTCAAGCTCCACTCCTGCGTAGAGCGCTGCTTCTTTCAGCTGGTCCTCAATCTCCCGAACATCCTCAACCCGTTCCCGGGGAGAACAGAGGTAGAACTGGGAGAGGTCGATATCCGGTCCCAGAGGGGCTCTTTTCATAAGCGCCTTCTCTGCACGCTCTTTGAGGTCCCGCAGGTATTCTTCCTGAACCTTCATCGCTCACACCTCGCGCATTCCTGGTACCCTCGTTCCCTGATGTCAGCGAAAAGGTCTCGGGGATTGCCGCTGCAAACAATCCGGCCATTCATGAGCACGTGTCCCCGATCGGCGTTGAGGTACTCAAGAATATACCCCGTGTGGGTGATGATGAGACCAGACCGTTTTTTCGTCCGCACATGATCCCGCTCGAAAAGCTCTCGGAGAGCCCGACCCACAAGAGCAATGCTGTCCAGGTCAACCCCCGATTCCGGCTCGTCCACCATGGAGAAGAGAGGGCGCTGCAGAAGGAGCTGGAAAAGCTCAGCCCTTTTCATCTCTCCACCAGAAAAGCCCTTGCCTACTTCCCGGTCGAGGAGGTGGAGGCAATTCACCCGTGACGCTGTCTCCTCAAGAGCATCAGTTAGTCCCCGCTTCTCAAGCACCAGGCGACCAAGTGTCCGCAACGTAATGCCGCTTATGGTTGGCATTTTCTGAAAGGCCATGCCGATACCCATTCTGGCCCGCTCTTCCACATCGAGGTTTGTGATGTCCTTCCCCTGGAAGAAGATTTGTCCTCCGACAATTCTGTATCCTGGCATCCCCATGATGGCCATAAGGAGCGTCGTCTTCCCAGCTCCATTAGGACCAAGGAGGACATGGACTTCCCCTTCCTGGATCTCAAGGTTCACGCCATCAAGGATCAGAGCATCACCAACAGCTACCTTGAGTTGCTCGATGTAGAGCATGCCTTTGCCCTCCCCTTCCCATTATAGCACACTACACCATGACCACCTGGGGCTTGTCGAAACCGTTGAACGTTGTCGCCGAAGCCCAGGAGTACGCCCCGATATCCGGGACCACCACAAGGTCGTCAACCTCAAGAGGAGGAAGCACGACGTCCTCGGCCACAACATCCAGCGAGTCACAGGTCGGTCCGGCAAGGGTGCAGAGGACTTCCTGGTCACTCTCTCTCAGAGCGTAGAAGGAAAAGCGAGCCTTATCGAAGGGAATGGCCGAGAAGGTTCCGTACAGCCCGTCATCCAGGTAGTACCAGATTTTTCCCGAACGTACCGCCTTTCCAATCACCCGGGTGACGAGTATTCCCGCATTCCCTACAATGCTCCGTCCCGGTTCTGCAATAACCCGAAAACCCCGGGAAAGGAAAGGCTCAAGAAGCGGATACACAACTTCGCTCACAATTTCAAGACTCGCCGGTCCTCCCTCGTTCGAATAGGTGTGGAGAGGGAATCCTCCACCAATATCGATAAGGGTGAGGAAAAGGCCCCGTGCCCGGGCCTTCAAAAGGACATCCTCCACGATATGGAGTGCCGTGGCATACGTTTTGGGATTGTGGCAGGGCGACCCCACGTGGAAGCTCAGGCCCACAGGGACAAGCCCCATGTCCTGAGCTCTCAAAAGGAGCTCCAGAGCTTCCTCCGGCTCGGCACCGAACTTGTACGAGAGGTCGATGCGGCTCCCATTGGAAGGGGTTTTCAGGCGAAGAACGAGTTTCGCCTCAGGGTAGTACCGCTGAATCTTTTTCAGTTCCTCCTCGTTATCGTATGTCATAAGGGAAACTCCAACCCTTCGGGCGTAGAGAATGCCCTCCCGGCGCTTAATGGTGTTAGCGAAAATCATTCGTTCCGGAGCGACGCCAAAGCTCGTTACCAGAGCAATTTCCTGCTGCGAAGCCACATCAAAAGAAGCACCCAAAGAAGCCAGAAGGCCAACCACTGAAGGATGAGGATTGGCCTTCACTGCGTAGAAAACCTCCACCCCGGGAAGGAAACGCTGAAACGCCCGGTAATTCCTGACGACGCGTTCCCTCAAAAGAATGAGAAGGGGAGTACCAAACTGGCTGGTCAGCTCTTCAATCCGCTCTTTGCTCAGTGGAAGCACCCACTCTTCGAGAACCCGCAATCTCTTTCCCATGTACGCACAGTCACCCGATTCCCAGGAAGTACCTCTCTGCGAGGTCCGCATGAAGTATAGTCATTTCCCACCCCCTTTGCAATATACTCCTGCGAATTTCTTCCAAGCCCTCACCGGGCAAGAAGCCACCAGAGCAGCACCGCCGAGAGGAGGTACATTACCGGGTGCATTCCCCGACCCCTTTTCAAGAGAAGCCCAAGGAGGGCAAGACCCGGCATCCCAAAAGCCATCCCCCCTGTGAAAGACAAAGTCCCCAGGGTCATCGCAAGGAGCAAAGCAGCAGGAATACCCTCAGACGCATCCACAAAATCCACGCGACTTAAGGGTTCCAAAGCGAAAATCCCTCCAAGAAAAAGGGCCGGAACAGCAAAGAAAGAGGGAAGACCGGAACAATACGGCACCGCGAAAAGGCTCAGAAGCAGCAAGGCCCCGCACACTATCCCGGCAAGCCCTCGTCGCCCCCGTTCTGCCATCCCGATGACGCTTTCCGGTGCCGGAGAAAGCCCGGGGACCCCAAAGAGAAGTCCAAAAACGGCCATCAGGGTACCCAGAAGAAGCCCCCGGGAGAACCTGGTAACATTCCCCTGCACTCCAAGGGTACTCAAACGCATGAGGTACCCACCCAAAGACCCAAAGACCTCAAAGAAGACAAGCACGGAAACCACACCGGCAAGGCCGACAGTCCCATACTGCAGTGCTCTGGGAACATCCAGGGCAAACAGCAGGGAAGGAGAAAGTGCAGGAGGATTTCCCCTCATCCCGAAGGACCACAAACCCCTCCACAGGGAAAAACCCAGCGTGGCAAGCACTCCAAAGCATGTAGCCCCCTTCAGGCGGATACCGTATCCCACTGAGACCACGAAAAGGCCGAGGAACACCGCCAGGGCCCGGGGATGGGTGAGGTCCCCAAACCCGAACCACCCGGATTCCTGGGGAGCGAGAATCCTTGATTCCAGAAGCCCCCGGAAAAGGAGCAGAAGACCAAGGCTTCCTGAAAGAGCAAAGCGAAAGTTGGGGGAGAGCCTGTGGAAGAAGCGGTTCCATTCTGGAATGGAAGCAGCAAGAAACGCCACAAGGCTTCCAAGAAAAAATGTCCCCAGGGCCACCCTCCAGGGGAGCCGCAGTTCCCCACACAGGACAAGATAGAACGCCACAAGATTGAGTCTTGGAATCACCACAAAAGGGAGATCCATGACGAGGCTGAAACAGAGTGTCCCACAAGCAGACACAAGGATCACCGCAAAAAGAGGGGAAGGTACTCCCGCACCTTCAAGAAGCCCCGAAACTGCAAAGAGAAGAGGGAAAATCCCCAAAAAGAGGGCAACTCCTGCGAGCACTTCCTGACCCCACCGGAAATTCCCCCTCACCGGTCTTTCCTTCCTCCTTCCTTTCCTCTACAATACCGGCAAAAAGGAGAGAAAAGCCCTGTGAGCGCGACAAAAAACCGATTAGCTCTCCTTCTTTTTGGCCATGCCTGCATTGTTCTGGGGTGCTTGCTCATCACCTGGGGGGTGTACCTCCTCCCCTTTTCTCGCCCCACCCTCTCCCATATTCTTACCCGCCCGCTTTTCTGGGGTCTCTTTTCCCTTATGGGCGGGGTGTGCGCCAACTTCCACGGTTTCTGCCGTTGCGTGCGCGGAGAGTGGGGACAGCAACGCTGAGGGGAGGTAAACACCTCCCCAGAAAGTCACGGCGCAACTGTACCCGAAACTACTGTTGGGCTCACGCAGGCACTCCCCACCTCATCGGTCACCACAGCGGACCTGCGGGGGCAAAGTCCGTGATAACGCTATTCCCGGCAACGAGCTGAGAAACGGCATTCCCGGTGATGGTCACGGTCTTTCTGTCAGCAGCAAGTTGAATACTCGTGGGAACGAACACCGACGACCCGGTGACACTTACCGTCCAACCGTCCAGAACCCCCCAGAGGAAGGGTGAAAGGGCCATGTCGTTCACCACAATGGGTTCGCTGAAGACCACAGTAATCCTGGGTGGGATACCATCAGAAGGAGCACTGGCCCGGGCGGTGATGCCAGACAGCTCAGGTGGGGTGCCGTCGACCACCAGGCTGAAGGAACTCTGAGGCTTTCCGCCAGTTCCGGGTCCTTGGCAGCAAACTCAAGGAGGAACGTCCCTTCCGTGGATCCCGAATTCCAGGTAAAGGTGAACTCTCCTGTAGCGCTGGTTGAAGTGGTGTCCAGAAGACTTCCTTCCTGGTACACCCGAATCTGGACATTGGCTGGTCCACGACCAGTAAAAACGACGTCCTGGTTGGGTTGCACAGCATCACCGCTTGAGAGCACCCGTACCCCCACGATCTCCGCCTCGAGAATTTCCGGCGCCTGGGTCTGTCCCGGTTCTAACGACGGAGAAGGAGAAGTTGCCGGTCCACCGGAAGGACCACACCCGAAAAATCCCAGAACCAGAGCCGCGAGAAGATCCCCCACCGCAACCCCTCGAAGTCGCATCTTCCACTCCCCTTCCTCTCGGGATATATTATACCGCTTTTCAGGCGGCCTCCTTTTCTTTCTTTTTCTTCTTCCGGGGCCGCGCCTTCCCGTAGGTCCCCATGAAAATTTTCCCCCGTCGCGTCCGGTGGTCACCCTTGCCCATACCCATACAACCTCCTTTGGTGATTTTTTCCCTTTAGTATACCGGAGGATTCCTCTATCGAGAAGAGGAACGTCCTTCTCCTTCTGGTACAATGGAAGGGGGGGTATGCATGGAACGGGGTGTAGTCTTCTCACTCTCAGAGCTCCTGGAGACAATTGGCGAAACCCTGGAGGTGTGTTTTGCCGCCCCTCTCTGGGTTGTGGCAGAAATCGCCGACCTTCGATTTGACCAGTCTGGCCACTGTTACCTGGAGCTTGTGGAAAAGCAAAATCAGGAACTCCGGGCTCGGGTGCGGGGAACCATCTGGGCCTCTTTCTCTTCGGTGCTCTCCTCGTTCTCCGCCGTCACTGGCAAAACCCTGGCAAAGGGCATGGAAATTCTCGCTCTTGTCAGGATTCGTTTCCACCCAGTGTACGGTCTCTCACTGGACATCCGGGACATTGACCCCCAGTACTCCTTAGGAGCGATGATGCGCCACAAAAAGGAGGTACTCTCTCGCCTTGCCCGGGAAGGGTATCTGGAGAGGAACCGTTCCCTCCCCTTTCCTCCCGTCCCCCAGCGTCTGGCTGTTCTTTCCTCCCCTCATGCCGCAGGCTTCGGGGACTTCCTTGCCCACCTTCAGGAAAACCCCTACGGCTTCCGGTTCCAGGTTGAGCTCTTCCCCGTTTTCGTTCAGGGAGAAGAAACCGAACTCACCTTCCTTTCGGCCCTTGAGGAAGTTCAAAGACGAGCGAAGGACTTTGACGTACTCGTCATTCTCCGGGGCGGTGGAGCCCAGTCAGACCTTCACTGGTTCGATAGCTACACCCTGGGGAAGGCCGTTGCTACTTTCCCCCTTCCTGTTCTTGTGGGTATCGGGCACCAGAGAGACGAGACTGTACTCGACGCCGTGGCGTACCATTCTCTGAAAACCCCAACAGCTGTTGCGGATTTCCTCATCGAGCGTATGCGAGCATTCGACGAACTTGTCTTTGGATCATACCTTACGCTCAAGGGCGCTGTCGAGCACCTCTTACAGGATCAGAAAATCACACTCACCATGCTCTCTGCGCACCTTGAGCAACGTAGCCGGAATGCTCTTAAAGATGTACAGGAAACGACCATGCAGCTTCGATGGAGGCTCAAAGAGTGCGCACGTCGTACCTTAGAGAAAAACGGCAACGCGTTTTCGGGAATCTGGCAGAAGCTGGGTGGTGCCCTGAAGGCGACATTTTCTGCCCACACCGCCTCTTTAGAACACATCACCCGGGCCGTGGCGCTTCTTGACCCTTACAGTACCCTCCGACGAGGATACACCCTGACTTTAAGACAGGGGAAAATCGTGAAGAGCGCAAAAGAGTGCACCCCTGGAGACGTTTTAGAAACGAGGTTCTGCGATGGATGGATACAAAGCGAGGTGACAACCCGTGAGTTCTTTTGAGAACCTCACCTACCGGGAGGCTCTGGCAGAACTCCAGGCCATCGTCCAGGAACTCGAAGACGGCATGGTCGATATTGATCTTCTTGTGGAGAAGGTGAGGCGAGCTTCGTTCCTTTGTCAGTTCCTGCGACAGAAACTTCGAACGACCGAAGAGGAGGTACAGAAGATTCTGCAGGAAACCGAGCACCTCACTCCTGAACAATGAGATCTCCGTTGTCGCACAGTTGGCACTCAAACTGAATAGTGCTGTGGTGGATGTCGAATTCCTTCCGGAGGATTGCAGCGATTTCCTGCCGAAGCACATCCACCTCTTGCAAGGTTGTGCAGGTCGTCACCACGTGGAATTCCGCATAGTGTTCTCTTTCGTTCAACGACCAGAGGTGGAGGTGATGGATATTCTCCACCCCCGCAACGGTTTCAAGGCGTCTTTTGAGGATCTCCGGCTGAACATGCGGTGGAGTCCCCTGCATGAGGATGTGGATGGTCTTCCCAAAAAGCGGAAAGGCCTCCCACAGAACAAAGACCGCCACCCCCAGGCCCACAAGGGGGTCAAGCCACATCCACCCCAGATACCCAGCCATCCCAATCCCTAAAACCACCGCGCAGGAGGAAAGAGTATCGGCCACAAGATGCACAAAGGCACTCCGGATGCTGAGGCTCTCTCGGGAAGCAGAAAAAAGGAGAGCAGCAGAACCAAAGTTGCCCAGAAGCCCCACAACGGCAACCGGGAGGGCCAGCTGGAGCCAAAGAGGTGAAGGATAGAAGAAACGCTCCGCAGCCTCCCACACAAGATACGCTGCTACCCCAAAAAGGAGTAGTGTATTCACAAACGCTGCGAGAACCTCTGCCCTCCGGTAACCGTACGTCTTCCTGGGCGTTCGAGTCCGCAGGGCAAGACGTAGAGCAAAGAAGGCGGTGAGAAGGGAAAAGGTATCCATGAGATTGTGCAGGGCATCCGAAAGGAGGGCCAGACTTCCCGAGAGGAGTCCTCCCACAACCTCGGCCATGAAGATCCCGGTGTTCAGGGCAACACTGAGGGAAAGCAACGACACGGTGCGGTGGGGATTGCTCTTCCCGGGGGTCATGGGAATTCCAAAGCCCCGGATTGCTCCGGGGCTTTGCCTCACTCAACAGTTACTGCTTTTTCGCTTCTCCAGAGGCCATGAATGTTGCAGTACGACGTGGCATAGAGCGTCCCCGGACGGTCGAGTTTCACAGCAAAGAGTGCCCGGGGCTCAGTGTGCGCAGGACCCTGGTTGGCCCCTGCAACGCTTTCCCCGTGAGCAGTGAATTCTACCCTCCCCAGCTGGTACGGGAACTTCTCTCCCTCCGGGGCAAAGTAGAGTTCAATCCACCGGATGTGATGCTCGGTAGTGTTGGGGTGGGGAATCTCCTTACCCACAGTCACCTGGAAGACCGCAACTTCTCCTCTCTTCACCACATCCGGTCCCTCGAGGACCGGGACGTGTTTTTCTTGCTTCCAGTCTGCCGACTGAAAGAGGTTCTCAAAGGCCATGGACGCCACCTCCTCAGAAGCTCTTAAATGACGCCTTAGGTGCACCACAAACAGGGCAGAACTCTGGAACCTCTCCTTCCACCGTATGGCCGCAGACAGGACAGATAGACACTACACCGAGTTCCATATCCTTCCCCTGCAGCGCTGCTTCCTTGGCCCTCTGGTACATCCTGGCGTGGATTTTCTCTGCTTCCAGGGCATAACGCGTGCTTTTCTCAGATTCCTTCTCCCCCTGGAATTTCGCCACCTCATGGTACACCGGGTACATCTCTTCCACCTCAAAAGTCTCTCCGGCAATGGCCATGTCGAGGTTTGCCACCGTGTCGTTGACGTTGCCCAGGGCCCGGTAGTGGTTTGTGGCGTGGACCTGCTCCGCATAGGCTATAGCCCGGAAGAGGCGAGCAATGTTGGGCTTCCCTTCTTTTTCCGCCACCTCGGCGAAAATGAGGTACCGCATGTGGGCCTGGGACTCCCCGGCATAGGCATTCTCCATATTGGCCTGGGTCATCTTGTGGGGAATCTTGCTCACCTGGACATCCTCCCTTCTTTGGGCTTTTTAGCCAAAAACCACGGCCTGCTTTTTTCTATTCCCACCCTCTAAACTTTTCTTTGCTTCTGCCGAACATTAGGGATGGAAGGGAGGAAGACCATGGCCATTCGAATCCGGGAAAACCACCTCAGCGGGAGTCAATACCGGGCCATCATCGCCTGCACCCTTGTGGAGGAAAAGCCAACCCTCTCCCAAAAAGAGGCAGAGAATACTTCCGAGAATACTCCAGAGCCTGCTCTGCACCGGGAAAAATGAGGTACAATGGAAGGCAGAAGCGGCTCTGGAGGTGAAACCATGCGGTACATCGAACTCCATGGGGCAAAAGTCCCGGTTATTGGCCTTGGTACCTGGGACCTGCGGGGCGATGAAGGATATCGGGCGGTCCTGAGTGCTCTCTCTTTGGGATACCGGCACATCGACACCGCCGAATTCTACGATAACGAAAGAGAGGTTGGGCGGGCCATCCGGGATTCGGGAGTTCCCCGGGGGACGTTTTCCTCACCACCAAAGTCTGGTACACCCACCTGCGTTTCCAGGACCTCGTCCACTCCTGCGAGGAGAGCTTGCGAAAGCTCAGCACCGACTACGTTGACCTCTACCTCATCCACTGGCCCAGCGAGGCCGTCCCTCTTGAGGAGAGCCTCAGAGCCATGGAGAAGCTGCACGAAGAGGGGAAGGTTCGTTTCATCGGAGTGAGCAACTTCGATGTTGCCCTTCTTGAGAAAGCCCGGATGCTCACCACCCTCCCCATCCTCACTGACCAGGTGGAGTACCATCCCTACCTCTCCCAGAAACCCCTCCTTGAATACTGCCAGAAACACCGTATCATTCTCACCGCATATTCCCCCCTTGCCAGGGGCCGGCTCTTCGGGGATCCTCTTCTCCAGGACATCGCCAGAAAGTACGGAAAGACCGTCTCTCAGGTCGTCCTCCGCTGGCTCATCGAGCAGGATATGGTGGTGGCCATTCCCAAGGCGAAAGATGCAAAACACCAGCGGGAAAACCTCGACATCTTTGATTTCTCCCTCACCCAAGAAGAGCACGAAGCCATCGCCCGTCTGGATCGGGGAGAAAAGGTGGCCTCACGGCTTTGATGGGGCGGTACATTCTCCTGTTCTTGTTCTTCCTGGCCCTTTTTCCGCCTTCTTTAGGGGACGCGTTACCACGGTACGTCTTCCTCTTCATCGCCGACGGACTGGGCCAGGAAGAAATCGACCTGTATATGGCTCTGGCCGCAGCCAAAGGACGTATCCCTGCCTTTGCGGATTTCCCCATTCGGGTCTTTCTGGACAACCGGACCGCACAGGGCGGCATCCCAGACTCGGCCTCCGCAGCCACAAGCATCGCCTGCGGAGTGAAGGTTCCCCAGGGCGTGCTGGGCGTGGACGGTCAGGGCCGTCCCCTTGAGAGTGTTGCCAAAGTGGCGAAAAACCTGGGATTCCGGGTTGGCATCGTCACCAATGTCGCCGTAAACGACGCTACTCCCGCAGCCTTCTACGCCCACGTTCCATCCCGAAAGTCCTACGACGACATTGCCCGGCAACTCGTGGAGTCCGGCTTTGACCTTTTTGTGGGGAGCGGCATCACAAGCTCAGGTGACGCAGCACGGGAAAGGATTCTTGCTTTAGCCCGAAAGAAGGGGTACAAGGTCATCCAGGACCCCGCTGCTTTCTCTTCGCTTGGACCCGCCTCCCTTCCGGTCATTGCCCTTCTCCCTTTCACCTTCGCCATTGACCGGAGGGACCCTGCACCGAGCCTTGCCTCTTCCGTCCGGAAGGCCATAGAGCTCCTGCAGGATTCTTCCGGATTTTTCCTTGTGGTGGAGGGTGGACGCATCGACTGGTGCAACCACGTAAACGACGTTGTTTCATCCCTTGCTGAGGTTGAGGATTTCGAAGCTGCCGTCCGCGTTGCCCTTTCCTTCGGGAAAGCACACCAAGACGAAACCCTGATTCTTGTGACCGCCGACCATGACACCGGTGGCCTCACATTCAGGGAAAACCCCCTCCCCAGGATTCCTCCACAGGCCTTCTCATACGAGCGATTCCTGGCAAGACTCAGAACCACTCCCAAGAAAGAAGAGGCCCTCTTTGCGCTTTTTGTCTCCACCTGGGGTGAGGAAACCCTGCAGGGTCTTGAAGAGGAACTTGCCAGAGCTTCTTTGGAGTTCCTCGTCCATGGAAACGGCAATGCCCTCTGGATGAGGCTGGTTCGGCTCCTTGCTGAGCGAGAAGGCCTTTCCTGGGCCACCACAGGACACACTGCTTGCCCTGTGCCACTGTACGCCTGGGGAGAGGGTTCCCGGGTTTTCCAGAACGCCTCAAGCAACACGGATATTGCAAAGCTCCTGAAAGCCCTCCTCAG
>APCU01000005.1 GCA_000347575.1 Candidatus Caldatribacterium saccharofermentans OP9-77CS
GTGGGACGACCTTCAATCCCTCCTCTCTGCGAAGAACAACGGGCGTGGTCCTTCCAGGCCAAAAAAGGATTCCTGCATCATAGGTTTATGTTCCTGAAAGGAGGCCAGGTATGGATATTCTTCCACTTCTTGAACGTGTTGCGAGGGGAGAAATCTCCCCACAGGAAGCGTATGGCATTCTGAAAAATCTCCCCTTCACAGACCTCGGTTTTGCCAAGGTCGACCATCACCGAAACCTGCGAAAGGGTTTCCCTGAGGTTGTGTACTGTCCGGGAAAGAGCCGAGAACACCTCCTGGCCATCCTGAAAGACCTGGCAGAGCGTGTCCCGAACTTCCTTGCCACCCGTGCGGACCAGGAGACCTATGAGTTTCTCCGGCAACACCTCCCCTTTCTCTCCTTCCATCCCACCGCTCGTCTCATCTTTGCCGAACGGGAACCCCGGCCCAGAGTGGGCAAAATCGTCGTGGTCACCGGGGGAACGGCGGATATCCCTGTTGCGGAAGAGGCAGCCGTCACCGCAGAAATCGCGGGGAACCATGTGGAACGACTCTTTGATGTTGGTGTCGCAGGGATTCATCGCCTTCTGGCCCATCTCTCCGTCTTTGAAGGCGCTAATGCGGTGATNGCCGTNGCNGGCATGGAAGGGGCACTNCCNAGTGTTCTCGCNGGTCTTGTGAATGCCCCGGTTATTGCCGTCCCAACGAGCGTCGGATATGGAGCCCATCTTTTTGGTCTTGCACCGCTTCTTGCCATGCTTGCAAGCTGCGCACCTGGAATGGCGGTGGTCAACATCGACAACGGGTTCGGTGCCGGGTTTTTTGCTCACCTCATCAACCAGCTCGTTGAAAGGAGGAAAGAACCTTGAAGGTTCTGTACCTTGACTGCTTTTCGGGCATAAGCGGGGACATGCTCCTTGGAGCACTCCTTGATCTTGGGAAAATCGACATCCCTTCCTTTGTCGCCTCGCTCCACGAGTTCCTTTCCCTGCCTTTTGCCGTGGACATCAGAAAGGTGCACAGGAAAGGGATCGCAGCGACCCAGGTGGTGGTGTCTGAACCTGATCCCCCAAAAGAGCGAAGAGCCAGAGACCTCTTTGATCTCCTCACCGGGAGCTCCCTCCCTGAAGCCTTGAAGGAGAAGGCCCTGAAAGTTCTTCGGAGAATTGCCGAAGTCGAGGGGAAAATCCACGGTCTTTCCCCAGATGAAGTGCACCTCCATGAAATCGGAGGAGGAGACACCTTAGTGGACGTTGTCGGAACTCTGTACGCCCTTGACCTCCTTGAGGTACAGGCAGTGTACGCCTCACCAATCCCCACGGGAAGGGGTTTCATCCACACCGCTCATGGAATTCTCCCCGTTCCTGCTCCGGCCACCCTGGAGCTTTTACGGGGCATTCCGGTGTACACCGGGACCCTGGAGGGGGAACTCACCACACCCACGGGAGCAGCCCTTGTGTCTTCCCTTGCACAATCCTTTGGGCCATGCCCTCCCCTTGTGGTTCAGGAGGTGGGGTACGGGGCGGGAATGCGAGACCTTGAGGTTCCCAACGTCCTCCGGGTGATTCTCGGCGAAAGGGAGGAAAGGGCAACTCCCGAAAAGAACGTCCTCCTTGAGACCAACATCGATGACATGTCACCGCAGATTCTGGAGTATCTCACCGAGCGCCTTTTTAAGGCCGGAGCCCTTGACGTCTTTGTCACACCCATTTACATGAAAAAGCAACGCCCTGCCTTTACTCTGTCCGTGCTCTCGCCCCTTTCCCTTGCGTCCCTTCTGCGAACGATTATCTTCGAGGAGACAACCACTCTGGGCGTCCGGGAGTACGAGGTCACCAAATGGGTACTCCCCAGGATGGCAACGGAGATCCCCACTCCCTGGGGGACCGTTCGAGGAAAGGCAGTCACAAAACACGGGAGGGTGGTGGTTCTCCCTGAATACGAGGACTGCAAAAAAATCGCCGCTCAGACAGGCTTACCTCTCCAGGAGGTCTTCAGAATAGCCCAGGAAAGCGCATCCCGGAAAGAAGCACCCACCCCAGGGCACCGGGAAAATCACTAACTCTCACACGATCCGCCACAGGGCTTGCCGCACTTCAGGCACACAAGCTGGGCGAGGTACGCCTCCTCTTCGTCTTTTGTGAGGTACCGGCGCCGGATCCTCTTGTCGAGAATCCAGGGCCAGCGGGCAATTCTCTCAGCAAAAGGGGTTCGGCAGACCTCTTCCACACCCTTGTCCCGGTATTCTCCACGGGCTTCCATGCTCTCAACCTCCTATTCCTCCCCAAGGTATGCCTTTCGCACTCGCTCATCCTCAAGAAGCCTTTTCCCCTCCCCTTCTAAGGTGACGCGGCCCGTTTCCAGCACATAGGCGTAATGGGCGATCTCCAGAGCCGCCCGCGCGTTCTGCTCGATAAGGAGAATAGTCACCCCGCTCTGCAGAAGTTCCTGAACGATATGGAAGATTTCCCGAACGAGCAAGGGTGCAAGACCCAGCGAAGGTTCATCCATCATGAGGAGTCTGGGGCGAGACATCAAGGCCCTGGCAACAGCCAGCATCTGCTGCTCGCCCCCGCTCAGGGTTCCTCCTTTTTGCCAGGTTCGTTCCCTCAGACGAGGGAAAAGCGAGAACACCCACTCGAGATCCTTCTTCAAACCCTGGTGGTCCCGGCGGGTATAGGCACCAAGGAAGAGATTCTCCATGACGGTGAGATTCGGGAAAATCCGACGCCCTTCGGGAACCATGGCAATACCCATCTCCACAATTCGATGGGGTGATTCCCCGGTAATGTCCTGCCCTTCAAAGAGAATCCTTCCTTCCCTCGGCCGGACAAGCCCGGAAACGGTCCTCAACGTTGTGCTTTTCCCGGCACCGTTGGCACCGATAAGGGCCACAATCGTTCCCCGGGGGACAAAGAGACTTACGCCTTTCAGGGCGTGGATCCCCCCGTAGAAGACGTGGAGATTCTCAATCTGGAGCACGGCGTCACTTCTCATGCACTTTGGACCCCCAGATATGCCTCGATCACCCGCGGGTCCTTCTGGATTTCCTCCGGCGTCCCCTCAGCAATCTTGAGCCCGAAATCCATAACCGCTACCCGCTCACAGATGCCCATAACCACCTTCATATCGTGCTCAATGAGGAGAATAGTCAGCCCAAAATCCCGGCGAATTTGCTCGATAAACCGCATAAGTTCCAGGGTCTCCTGAGGGTTCATGCCCGCTGCAGGCTCGTCAAGCAGGAGGAGCTTTGGCCTAGTTGCCAGCGCCCGAGCAATCTCCAGACGTCGCTGCTCCCCGTAAGGCAAAGCCTGAGCCTCCTCATGGGCCACATCTGCAAGCCCTACCGCCTCAAGGAGCGCATACGCCTCCTGGCGGAGCTTCTCTTCCGTGCGCCACGTGGCAGGGAGGGCAAGCATGGTCTCAAGGAAAGAATGGGGAAAGCGGACGTGGAACGAGACGAGAACGTTCTCGAGAACACTCAAACGCCCGAAAAGGCGAATATTCTGGAATGTTCGGGCAATGCCCAAAGCAGTGACACGGTCCGGGGAGAGGCCGGTGATGTCTCTCCCGTAGAAGAAGACCCGACCACGGGTAGGGAGATACTGACCGCTCACGATGTTGAAGACCGTGGTCTTTCCCGCCCCGTTCGGTCCAATGAGTCCTACAAGGTCCCCTTCCCAGAGAGTGAGAGAGAAGTCGTTCACCGCCACAAGCCCCCCAAAAGCAATGGTCACACGGTCGATCCGGAGAACTTCTTCTCGCTCAGGCACGGGCTTTCCTCCCAAGAAACAGATGCAACACGTCTTCAAAAGAGAGCTCTCTCTGCCCAAAAAGCCCTCTCCGGTAGAAAATCATGAGAGCCACGAGGATAACCGAGAAGACCACCATCCGCATCCCGGGAATTCCGGGAAAGGTCCAGGAACCAATGGTGTGAGGAGCTTCAACCTCCCGCAGCACCTCCTGGAGAAAGGCAAAGAGAACTGCGGTGATTGTTGATCCCGTAATACTCCCAAGACCTCCAAGAACGATGATGATGAGGAGATTAAAAGTCATGCTGAAGGTGAAGAGCGTAGGCGAGACCGTACTGATGAGGGTGACAAAAAGCCCTCCCGCAACTCCAGCAAAAAAGCCGCTGAGCACAAAGGCCAGGAGTTTGTGGCGAAAAAGGTTCACCCCCATGGCTTCAGCGGCGATCTCGTTCTCCCGGATGGCCTTCAGGGCCCGGCCAAAACTTGAGTTCACCAGATTTTTCACCACAAAGACCGTCCAGAAAGCCCAGTTAGCCGTCCACCACAAGTTCGTATACTCAGGAATTCCCTTAATCCCAAGAGCACCATTGGTGATGGGGATGAGGTTATTGGCCAGAACAATCACGATTTCTCCAAAACCAAAAGTTGCTATGGCCAGGTAATCCCCTCGCAGGCGAAGCGTGGGAATACCGATGAGCAACGCAAAGAGCGCTGCAAAAAGCCCCCCAAGGAAAAGCGCCGCGATAAACAGCGAGGGAGGAAAGGAAAAGGCGTTCAAAGGCCAGATCAGAGGCTGAAGGAAATACACTTCCTTTTTCTGGGCCAGAGGAAGCATGAGCAGAGCCACCGTATACCCCCCGATGGCCATGAAGGCGTTGGGCCCAAGGGAGAACTGGCCGGTGACACCATTCACGAGATTGTACGCCACCGCCGCAACGACGTAAATGCAGGCAGTGTTGAGAATTCGAACAAGATAAGCGTTGAGGTGCTTCTCAGCCAGAGCCACACCAAGCATGAGGAGACCGAAAAGAAGCACTGTGAGAAAGAGGCGGCAGCGCGCTGAAATCTTTCCCACCATCATACCTTCTCCCTCACTGCCTCACCCATGAGGCCACCAGGACGAACAAGGAGAAAAACAATGAGGATGGTAAAGACAAAGGCATCCCGGTACCCCGTAAGACCCGGGAAAAAGGCCACAATCAGGATTTCTGCAAGACCGATGATGAACCCTCCAAGCATTGCCCCCACCACGTTCCCGATACCACCCACGACCGCAGCAGTGAAGGCCTTCCATCCGGGGAAAATGCCCATGAGAGGGTTAATCTGAGGGTACTTGCACGCCCAGAGTACCCCTCCAATCCCGGCTAAAGCTGAACCTAGGGCAAAAGTGTAGAGGATAATCCGGTCAACATCGACCCCCATGAGGCGCGTCGTTTCCATATCCCTGGAAACGGCCCGCATGGCTATGCCGATTTTCGTCCGATACACAATGTAGAAGAGAACAAAAAGAATGAGGATGCTGATGACTGGGACCCAGAAGGTCACACCTTGAATGCGAGCCCCAAGGAGAATGTAGACGTTCTTCATAAGGTCTGGTCGTGGGAAGCCCTTGGGTCGGGCACCCACCGTAACGAGACCGAGGTTTTCGATGAAGAAGGAAACGCCCACTGCTGTGATGAGCGCCGATATCCGGGGAGCATTCCTGAGCGGGCGGTACGCTACCCGTTCAATGCTCATGCCCACAACGGCACAGAGCGCCACCCCGATGAGGACCGAAAGCCACCAGGGGAGGAGGAAAATGGCCATCATGAAGAAGGCAAAGTACGTCCCGAGCATGAAGACATCACTGTGGGCGAAATTAATGAGGCCCAAAATGCCGTAGACCAGGGTATACCCGATGGCAAGAAGAGCATAAAGACTCCCCACCGAGACCCCGTTCATGAGTTGCTGGAAAAAGGTTACCCAGTTCATAGCACCTCAGGAAAAAGGGGCAGGATTAACCTGCCCCTTTTTCGGTTCACTCTACAGTCACCGTCTTCACAAAGACAAACTTTCCACCCTCGACCTTCCTGACAACCACAGGCTTGAGGGCATCTCCGTTTTCGATGGTCACCTTTCCAGTGACCACGTCAAGATTTTCGGTATCCTCAATGGCCTCCCGAATCTTCACCGGATCGGTGGATCCAGCACGCTCGATGGCATGAATGAGGATGAGGTAGGCATCAGCCCCAAGGGCTCCGAACATATTGGGGTCCTTTCCAAATCTCTCCTTGTAAAGGTCGATGTACTTTTGACCGATGTCGTTGAGGCCTTTTGTGGCATCCCATATAGCAGTGTGGTACAGACCCTCCACAGCATCGCCTCCTACACTGAAGAGCTCGGGAGCATCCGCTCCATCAGCGGAGAGAATGATTCCTTCATACCCCAGGTCTCTGGCCTGCCGGCAGATAAGGGCAATTTCTGTGTAGTAGTTGGGGACGTAGAGAAGGTCGGGGTTCGCGTTGATGATGGTGGTGAGCTGTGCCGAGAAGTCCTGATCACCGGTTTTGCAGTGCTGCTCAACAATGACCTTCCCGCCTCGCTTTTCAAACTCCTCCTTGAAGAAGTTCCCTAAAGCCACGCAGTAGTCCTGGGCGATGTCCGAGAGAACGGCTGCAGTCTCTGCCTTCAGGTCTTCGCGGGCAAACTGCGCCGCAGCCGCTGCCTGATAGGGATCAAGGAAACACGCCCGGAAAACGAATTTCTTCCCCTGGGTGACGAGGGGATTGGTCGCGGTAGCAGAAATGATGGGGATCTGCTTTTCCTCACATATCGGACCCGCTGCAAGCATGCTGCCACTTATGGCGGGGCCGATGATCGCTACAACGTTTTCCTTGTCGATGAGCCGCGTGGTGGCATTGGCTGCCTCGACCTTATCGCTCTTGTTGTCCACCAGGACAAGCTCCACTTTTTTCCCAAGGACCGTGTCACCGACGATTTCCCGGATGAGGTTAACACCCTCCCAGATCATCTGGCCATACGCTGCCACAGCGCCGGTCATTTCGAGATTTGCTCCAATACGGATGGTTTCCTGAGCAGACACCACTCCACCCAAAAGGAGTCCGACACAGAGCACAACCACAAAAAGCTTTCGCACAGACACTCCCCCTTTCCTCCTTTATTAGGCTAAAGGTATCACTTTCAGCCTCCCACTTCAAGACGGTACGCCAGAACTTCCGGAAGGCCGGCAAGGAGAATCTTGCGCGCTGCAGCACGAACGTCGTACTCTACCCGCTGAATTACTATTCGCCGTTCTTCCACGAAAAAGAGTCCGAAACTCGCTTTTGGATTTCCGTCCCTTGGTTGCCCCACGCTCCCGCAGTTTATGAGGTACCTCTTGCCCTCCTCGAGCAAAAGTTCTCCGCCATCCAGAAAAACAATGCGCTCTGTTCTCTTTCCGTCCCACACATATCCCTCGGCCACATGGGTGTGACCGAAAAAGCACACCGAGAAATCCTGTTCCTCGAAGATTTCCCGGGCCTGCCAGGGATCAGTAATGTATTCGTCAACGGGGGAACGGGGACTTCCATGGACAAAGAGGCACCCGTAATCTTCAAAGGAAAGCGGAAGGGTCCCGAGGAAGGAGAGGCTTCCTGGCCCCAGGTGTTCCCTGGTCCAGAGGATAGCCGAAGCAGCAAAAGGATTGAACCAGGAAACAGGGAAAAGACCAAGAATACAGGCCTCATGATTCCCAAGGGTTGCCCTTGCCTTTTTCTCCCGCACCCATTCCACGCAGCGTTCTGGCTCTGCACCATACCCAACAATGTCCCCGAGAATGACGATTTCGTCATTCGGAGAGAGCTCCTGCGCTACCGCCTGCAGGGCGTCAAAGTTCCCGTGGATGTCCGAGAGAATCGCAACCCGCAACTACGACATCGACCCCTTAATCCGCATAATCCCCGTGATGGCGGAACGGGCAAGCTCCTCAAGCTTCAACTGAATGTACTTGATAGTCTCCTCAAGGTTGGGGATGAGCACGTACTCCAGAGCATTCACCCGGCGGCGGGTTTTTTCAATCTCCACGGCCAGAAGCTCAATGGTTTTCTCGGCTTCGGCAAGGCGAATCATGAGGGGCAGTACCCGGGAAAACAGCCGGAATGCTATATCGAGCTCTGCAGGCGTGTGCACCACACCATAGGCATACGGGTCTCCTTCAACCTGAACCTCAAAGTGGGGAACCCGGACTCCGGTGAAGTACCTTGTGCGAACCTCAAGGAGCAGTCGCTGCTGGGACACAAGAGTGACGAGCTCCTTGTCTTCCTCAGAGAGCATGAGGGAAGCAATATTCTGCGCCTCAAAGGCCTTGACGATTTCCTTTTCGATTTCTCGACGGAGGTTGGCGTTCTCCCGCACGACCCGGACGAAGTCCTGGATGAGCGCATCGAGTTTGTCCTTGAGGAGCTTGTGCCCTCGCCGTGCCATTGCGAGGCGGTTCCGGAGCTTCATGAGCTCCATACGATTGGGATTAACATTGAGCCTCATGGAGCCTCGGCTCTCCTCTCCTGCCTTTTTCCGTAGAACCGCTCGAGGTACTCGTCGCGGATACGCTTGAGCTCTTCCCGCGGGAGCATGCGCAGAAGATCCCAGCCGATTTCCAGCGTCTCTTCAATGCTGCGATTCTCATACTCTCCCTGTTGCACAAAGCGTTCCTCAAACCGATCGGCGAACTTCATGTAAAGGCGATCAAGTTCGGTGAGGGAGGCCTCTCCGAGGATTGTGGCGAGTTCTGCAGCCTCCCGCCCGCGGGCATAGGCGGCGAAAAGCTGGTTCGCCACATCAGCATGATCGTCCCGCGTTTTGCCCGGACCGATACCCTTGTCCCGAAGCCGGGATAGAGACGGAAGAACGTCGATGGGAGGATAGATACCCTTCCGGTGAAGCTGGCGACTCAGGATAATCTGTCCTTCAGTAATGTACCCTGTGAGGTCGGGAATGGGGTGGGTCTTGTCGTCTTCAGGCATGGTGAGAATGGGAATCTGCGTGATGGACCCCTTTTTCCCCCGAATTCGGCCTGCACGCTCGTACATCGTGGCAAGGTCGGTATAGAGGTATCCGGGGTATCCTCGCCGTCCCGGAACTTCTCGACGGGCAGCAGAGATTTCCCGAAGCGCCTCGCAGTAGTTGGTCATGTCCGTGAGGATGACGAGAACGTGCATGTCAAGCTCAAAGGCCAGAAACTCTGCAGCAGTGAGCGCCATACGGGGGGTGATGATTCGTTCCACCGCTGGGTCGCTGGCAAGATTGATGAAGAGGACAGAACGTTCTATAGCTCCCGTGTTGCGGAGCTCTGAGATAAAGTAGTTGGCCTCTTCGAAGGTGATGCCCAGCGCACCGAAGACGACGGCAAACTTCTCTTCCCCGCTTAGTACCCGAGCCTGCCGGGCAATCTGGGCAGCCAGACGGGCATGGGGCAGTCCTGAACCCGAGAAGATGGGAAGCTTCTGTCCTCGCACGAGGGTGTTCAAACCGTCGATGGCCGAGATGCCCGTCTGGATGAAGTCCGTGGGGTAGTCTCGGGCAACAGGGTTCATCGGGTTTCCGTTGATGTCAAGCCGTGCATCAGGAACGATTTCCGGTCCACCGTCGATGGGAACCCCCGAACCGCTGAAAATTCGTCCAAGAATATCCGGAGAAACGGGGAGTTCCATCACCCTCCCTAAAAACCGAACCTTGCTCTGCCCGATACCGATGCCCTCGGTCCCCTCGAAAACCTGCACCAGAGCCTTGCCCTTGCTGGTCATGAGTACCTGGCCCCGACGCCGGGTTCCATCCTGAAGCTCAATCTCCACGATTTCCATGTATCGAGCATCCTCAACCTGTTCCACGGTGAGCAGAGGTCCTGCCACCTCGGAAATGGTCGTAAATTCTTTATACATTGCTCTCGACCTCACCCCTGAGCTTTGCGCTGAGTTCCTCTCTAATATCCTCCTCGAGCTTTTCAATCCGCTCAAGTTCTGACTCTGGAACATACTTCATCCGCCCAATCCGCTCTCGGGCGGGAATACTCAAAACATCCCGAAGCGATAATCCCTGTTCCAGAGCCTTCATCCCTTCGCGGTAGTAGGTGAGGATCACTCGCAGCATGAGGTACTGCTTCCGGAGCGAGGTGAAGGTATCCACCTCGTGGAAGGCATTCTGCTGGAGGAAGTCCTCACGAATTGACCGGGCAACCTCGAGAATGAACCGCTCCCGGAACGAAAGGGATTCAACACCAACAAGGCGCACGATTTCCTCAAGCTCAGCCTCCTGCTGGAGAATACGCATCGCCAAAGCCCGGTTCTCGGAGAAATCCGGAGCAACGTTTTTCCTCCAGTACTCCTCAAGGTGCTTGAGGTAAAGGGAGTAACTGATCAGCCAGTTGATAGCTGGAAAATGCCGTTTGTACGCTAGGCGGTCCTCAAGACCCCAGAAGACCTGCACCACACGCAGAGTGTTCTGTGTTACGGGCTCTGAAAGGTCGCCTCCCGGAGGAGAAACGGCGCCGATAACCGAGAGAGAACCAAAACGACCGTCTCTCCCAAGGCACTGGACCTTCCCGGCCCGCTCGTAGAAGCTCGCGATACGGCTTCCAAGGTATGCCGGAAAGCCTTCGTCTCCTGGCATCTCCTCAAGACGCCCCGAGATTTCCCGCATGGCCTCCGCCCACCGGGATGTGGAATCCGCCATAAGGGCAACTCTGTACCCCATGTCCCGGAAGTACTCGGCAATGGTGATACCGGTGTAGACAGATGCCTCCCTTGCGGCCACAGGCATGTTCGACGTGTTGGCGATGAGAACCGTCCGCTGCATGAGCGGCTCACCGGTATAAGGATCGATGAGTTCGGGGAACTCAATGAGCACATCGGTCATCTCGTTCCCCCGCTCCCCACATCCGATAAAGACGATAACGTCTGCGTCGGACCACTTGGCAAGCTGGTGCTGCACAACCGTCTTGCCGCTTCCAAAAGGCCCCGGAATGCAGGCCACACCGCCCTTGGCAATGGGGAAGAAGGTGTCAATAACCCGCTGTCCTGTAATGAGTGGTTCATCGAGCTCAACCTTGCGGCGGTATGGACGAGGTGTTCGCACCGGCCAGCGCTGCATGAGGGTCACAGGGATTTCTTTCCCATCCCGCTCGATAATGGCAATGACATCCTCCACGGTGAAGGAACCTGCTCTGATCTCCCGGATCCGTCCCCACACCCCCGGGGGAACCATAATCTTGTGGACGATGGTCTTTGATTCCTGGACAGTCCCCAGGATATCACCTGCTTCAACCTCTGTCCCCGGGGTCACCAGGGGTTCGAAATCCCACTTTTTCGAGCGATCAAGAGCCGGGAGCTCCACCCCCCGGGCAATGAAATCACCTGCCCTCTCCCGGATGAGCTCAAGCGGCCGCTGAGTCCCATCAAAAATCCTTCCAATGAGTCCCGGCCCAAGCTCAACGCTCAAAGGTTCATAAGTCGACTCAACGGGTTCTCCGGGACGAAGGCCAGCCGTTTCCTCATACACCTGAATCGTCGCTTTGTCTCCCCGAATGCCGATGATTTCTCCAACCAGCCGCTTTTCACCGACCTTCACCATGTCGTACATCTTGGCCCCGGGAAGACCGACTGCCACGACCACCGGACCGTTGACACTCAGGATAGTTCCTCTCTGAACGTCCTTCATGGCGATTTTTCCTCTCCCTGAATCATGATGCTACTCCCAATAGCCATCTCGACAAGTCTTCGGACAATATCCCCACCTCTGCCCACTTCAACACTACTTGTGGGAATAGCGCAAATGACTGGCAGCGCCTCTCCGCGAAGGTCCTCGAAGTGGGTCTTGATGGCGTCGTAGAACCGCCACTCGGTGAAGATGATGGCGTACTGGTTCTTCCGCAAAATGGGAAGGAACGCGGAGAGCTCCTCAGAGGTTCGGGCAGGGAAAACGTCAAAACCCATACCCCGGAAACATAGAGCCCTCTCTTCTCCACCAACAAAAGCAAGATACGACCTACTCATAGTAACACTCCCGGAGTTTCCGCCGGAGAACCTCTCCTTCAAGGCCAAAGTATTTCCCCTCAAGGAGGATGCGGAGATTCTTCACATCAATGGACTTGGCAAAGAGGAAACCGAAAACCGGCTCAGGGCCAAAGGCCCCCCGCCGGTACTGGCGAACCCACATGAGGAGATGGTTATCCATTTTCCGCTCCATCTCCGCAAGGTAGTACGGGTCATTACGAAACACTCCCTCCTCGGGGAGAACAAAGGCAAAACCAAGGTACTGCAGGTACTCTGGAATCTTGTCCTCAGGAAGAGAAGCAAGCTCCAGGAATTCCCTCTCCCCAAGAAGGGTATTCTCAAAGTACAAAAGACGAAGGGCATCAGGTTTCCTCTCTTGGTAACGAGCACGAAAAACCCCCCGTAGAAGCGAAAACACAAGGAACGCATGGTACCACTTCCTGAGGGGACCCTCGGCATGCCCAGCGAGGTTATACACTTCCTGTAAAAAGAAACGGTCAAGGATGAACTCTACACCCTGGGCATTCCCCGGATGGCCCTCGAGAAACTCCTGGATCTCCTGAAGCGCCTGCCCCAGGGCAGTGGGGAAATACTCACCGACCTCCCCACCGAGGAAACGAAGGACTTTCCGAACATCGAAGGAGGCAGGATACGTCTTTTCCAGGGGTTTCTTCACCATGAAATGCTTCACCGCAAGTTTCACTGCCGCGACGTCAAACCAAAGGAGGAAGAAGGCAGTGACATCCTCACCACCTGGCTGCTTCGCAAAGTCACTCACCAGGCCAAAGAAATGGTCCGTCAGTACCCTGTCGATGGTCTGGGGCGTGGGGAGAATCCCCTGGAAGGCTTCACCAAGGTAAGGAACCTCGGCCATCACTCGAAGGGCCTGTTCCAGGTCCTCAGCACGAAGAAGCGCCTCAAGAAGCCTCGGATACAGAAGGCTTCGTTCAAGCACCCGTACTCGACCGATGAGGTAGGCGTAATCTCTTTCCACACTCATGCCTCAACACCCTGGAAAAGCGCAAGGAGCACATCGCGCTCGTTGCTCCGGAAGAAGTCTTCAAGGAGCGTGCGGAAGCTCAGGTCAACAGTTACGCCGCCCTTTCTGAGGAGAAGACCCCGTCCACTCTGGTCTTCAAGCACTCCACCAAAGGAGAGACGGTACCCCAGGCTCCTGTTGACTTCCTCCACAAACTGAGGCCCCAGGCGCCTCGCCTCCTCAGGGAACATCCACACTTCTTCGTCACCGCTCTCCACAGAACGGGAAAGCACACCCTTCCACCAGGATGCGTACTCTGCTTCGATGGCTGCAAGAAGACGAGCTTCGAGTTCTCTCCGGAGCATCTGCAAAGCTTCCTGCTTGACTTTAGCCAGTTCATTCCTTCCCCAGAGTCTCGCCTCGGCAATCATTCGCTGTGCCTCGAGTTCAGCCTCACGTTTTTTGCCTTCAAGAAACGCAGCCACCTCTTTCTCCAGAGCCTCTTTTGCCCTTTCCTTCCGCAAGGCTGCTTCTTTTCGGGCATTTTCAAGAATGGTTTCCTTCCGGGATGCCGTCTCTTCTTCAATGCGCCTCAGAATATCCTCAAGAGGCATGTCCTCACCTTCTCAGAGCTTAATGGAGTTGAGGAGAAGAATCGTGGCAAGGAGAGACAAAACGGCATACGTTTCAACCATTGCCGGGAGAATGATGGCCTTTCCGGTTTCTTCAGGACGGCGAGCAATAAGGCCAATGGAAGCTGCAGCAGTCTTCCCCTGAGCGATGCCAGAGAGAAGCCCCACAATAGCAATCGGAAGGCAGGCGAACATAATCTGCATTCCTTGGGCAACAGTCACCGGAACTGGTGTTCCTCCAAAAAGTCCAAGCTTAATGAGCACCCAGAATCCTGCAAGAAGCCCGTAAATACCCTGTGTTCCAGGAAGAGCCTGGAGGAGCAGTACTTGCCCGAACTTTCCGGGATCCTCGGTCATAACTCCTGCGCCGACCTGTCCGGCAATACCAACACCTACCGCCGAACCGATACCTGCAAGACCAATGGCCAGCGCCGAGCCAAGCAGTGCGAAAACCAGTCCATCCAAAAGCACAGGCAACAACCCCCTTTACTGTACTTTAACGTACTTTGTCCTGTAGCTGAAGGGTTGGAACTCCTTCCCTCCGTTCTCGTAGAACTTGGTGAAGAACTCCACGTACTGCAGGCGGGCCGAGTGCACAAAGGCCCCAAGGCTACTCATAACCAGATTGAAAACGTTGAAAAGCAAGGCCACAAGAAGCCCAATGAGCCAGCCGATATACGGAGAACTCCCAAAGAGCACCCCCAGGGTTCGGGCAAGGATAGCGATAATGGAGCTTGAGAGACCAAGGGCAAAAAGTCGGGAATAAGAGAGAACGTCTCCAAGATAGGAGATGACCCCATAGAGACTCAGTATCCCTGAGAGCACCTTCATGACAGGATTTTTCTTCTGTCTCCCCTGGTGGCCACAAGGAACAGTGCCGTTCCCACAAGAAACGGCAGGGCAAAGGGTTTCAGCAGGGCAAACTGTGTTGACCCAATATAGACCACAATGGCAAGGAGAAAGGCAAACCACCCCAGCTGGTCCATGATGGCCGAGGCATAGTTCCTCCTCCGCCACTCCTTGACAAAGCTCACGAAAAGCCCCACAAGCACCTGCACAAGCCCAAGCAGAAGGGAAAAAATGAGCATGGGCAGGGGATTCGTAATCGGGTCAATGACAGTGAGCGACCGCTTGAAACTGGTCACAGCGCTTAAGGCCTTCGGCAGGTGGTCAAAGGTATCCCCCAAGCCAGGAACCCGTCCCCATACCTACAAGGATGGAAGCCACCCCACCCCAGCCAAGCATGTGGAAGAAACGCCTTGTGCCGTCAGGAACTTTCAGGAACCCTGGGGCCAGAAACCCAAGAAGTGCCAGGATGAGGCCGTAGATGACATCTCCAAGACAGATGCCAAAGAAAAGGAAGAAAAAGGGGGCCAGAAAAGGCGTGGGGTCGAGTTCCCAGTAGTTCGGAAGGCCGTAGAGTCTCGTCAGAACCTCGAAGTTTTTCGTCCAGGAACCGTTCCGGAGATCTANGGGGACGCTTTCACCTGGCTGCGGATCCCTTGCAAACAACACCCATTCGTTCCCCAGAGCTTTCAGGGATTGTTCGAGCTTTTCCATATCTTCGGCGCGCACCCACCCGCTGATAACCACAGTCTCCCGGGTATGGAGGATTTCCTGTTCTTTTCGCCGGCGCTCAAGGAGCGAGGCATAGTAATCGTGAGCAAGCTTCAGGTCCCGCTCAAAACGGGCATACAGGGCTGCCTTTTCAAGGAGCTTCTCGCGTTCTCTGGCGAGCTCCTCCATGCGGACTCTGATTCTCTCGCTGGCCTCCTTTGGGGTTCCCTCAAAAGCCTGAGGCAAAACCACCGGAGTAGCGCCAATCTCCTGGAGAACTTCCTCAAGGTGAGGCAGGAAATCCCGGTGGGCGACGAGGAAAACAACCACGTTTCGCCCCCGAGAGGGAAATGTTTCACAGAACCAGAGCAAGCCCCGCTCCCGTAGCTTCGATTCAAGGTGTGCCTTTTTCTCCAGGGGAATTTCAAGAAGGATACTCCGGGTATAGCGGGTTTCCCCAAGGTTTTCCAGAGGAATAGGGAGGTGTTCAAAGCGGCTCAGAAATTCAAGGTGCGCCATCAGGCGGTTAAGCGTCGTTCGGATGCCGTTCAGCTGCTCCTCGAGAGACGCACAGGCCCGGTATACCGGGCTGTGATTGAAACAGCACTGGAGGAACTCTTCCTTCGTAACCTCCAAGGGCTTGGGGAAGAACGACTCAAGGAAGGACGGTTTGTCCCGGCGATACCGCTCCAGGAAATCGAGGCAATACCGGATTTCGCTTAAAGTTCGCTCGACTTCCTCCGTAGCAACCGGGGGCTTCTCGCCTTCGAAGGCAAANCCCTCTTCCACCGCAATTTCCAGAACCCCGAGATCCTGCAAGAGCGCAAGGATTTCCGCTTCCTTCCTACGGTGAGCAACAATGCTCACCCGCTGCATGCTACTTATGGGCATAGGCTTCCTGCACCTTCCTCACAAGCTCCTCAGCAACCCTTGGCACCCGTTCCATGAGGGTTGCCCGCAACCTCAGGGCTCGCTCTTCAAACCCTTTCCGAATACCTTCCGCTTCCCTTCCTGCCTCAGCAAGAATGGCTGCCCTCAGCTCTTCGGCTTTTCGCATTGCCTCCTGGAACATTTCCTCCCGGAGGAGAGCAACTTCCGATTCCACCTGACTGAGAATCCTCGACGCTTCCCGTTCCGCCTCTCGAATCTCCTTCTCCTTCTCGGCTTCGAACCTTCGAATACGATCCACAACCTCCCCGATCATGGCAAGAACCCCCGAAGCAAAATTCGGAGAGTATATTACCAGAAGGACTAACCTTTGACAAGAAATGATATCATCAAAAGAAAAAAGGAAGGAGGCGNTATGATGAAGGCGCTTGTGCTCTACTATTCCCGAACAGGGGTNACGGAGAAAATGGCCAAAACTATCGCCCAGTCTCTGCAGGAAGAGGGAATTTCTGCGGACCTCTTCAACGTTACCCAGTTTCCCCTCGAGACCCTACCCTCTTATGACCTCATTGTTGTGGGTTCCCCAACGTACTACGGAACCATGGCAGCGGAAGTGAAGAAATTCCTCGATGAGAGCGTGCGCTTCCACGGAGACCTCGAGGGGAGAATCGGTGGGGCCTTCGCCTCCTCAGCAAATCCTGCAGGAGGCAATGAGACCACTGTCCTCTCAATTCTTGAGGCCTTGCTCATCCACGGAATGGTCGTTAAAGGGATGTCCGAAGGGAGTCACTACGGTCCTGTAGCCATTGAGGAGTTCGACAAGCGAGCAGAGGAAGAGTGTCGAACATACGCCAGAGACCTTGCCCGTCTCACGAAGGCTCTCCGGTCCAGGAAGGAAGGACAATAAAACCTTCCTCGTCTCCAAAGGTTCGCAGCGCATCTTTCCCATACTGACCGGCGAAAAGAGCCGTACAGGCACAGATAAAAGCGTCAAAGCGGTCTTTCTTCCCCGGGGAAGGACACAGGCAGGCCGAAAGGCATTCTTCAAGGTTCTCAATATGCAGGGGGGAACCTTCCCCCCTGAAGAGTTCCCCAAGTTCCCAGAGGCACTCGGACCTGTAGAGGGCAAGTCCTGCATCTCCGAAAAACCCGAGGATAGAAAGGGGAGGAAAGGCCTCGAAGGCGTGGCGGTGCTTTGCTGAGAAATCAAGGGCAAGGGAGAAGTTCCGTCTCACACTCTCCCAGAAGGGGAAGAGCGCCGGATACCTCCTGTGGGCGATGCTAAGGTTGATGGGTAGGATACCGGAGTGTCTTCGGCGAAGGCAAGGAAGAAGCTCCCTTTCCGCGGTCCGTAACCCCTTCTCCACGGTCACAAGAAGCGGGGCATCGAAGGCAACAATGCTTCCGGGAGGGAGGGCACGAAGGCGCTCCTCCCACTCTTTGAGGGTCACAAAGGAAAAAAATTCCCTCCACAGGCACTTCTTTTCCCGCTCAAGGACGCACACCCAGGAAGGCCTCCGAAACCCCCAGGCCAGGTCAACGCCGAGGAACCACACGGGTTGCTTCCAGAACGAACTTCCCGATGTCCTTTTCCGGGGGAACAGGGTATTCCCCGGTGAAGCAGGCAAAACAGTACTGTTCCGCAGGCGGCACAAGGCTTGCCTGTAACCCTTCAAGGGTAATGTACCGGAGGCTGTCAAGACCAAGGAACTTTCGAATTGCCTCAAGGTCCATCCGTGCGGCAAGGAGTTCGTCTCTTGTGGGAAAGTCAATACCGTAGAAACAGGGAAAACAATGCGGGGGAGAACTCACCCTAAGGTGGACTTCTCTGGCTCCTGCTTCCTTGAAAGTGGCGATTCTCTGGGAGGAGGTACTCCCCCGAACAATTGAGTCCTCGATGACGATGACTCGCTTCCCTCGGATGAGGTTCCGCAGGGGGTTCAGCTTGAGCCTTACACCCAAGTCGCGGAGATCTTGAGTGGGCTGAATGAAAGTCCGGCCCACATAGGGATTCCGCACAAGGGCGAACTCAAGGGGAATTCCCGAAGCCTCGGAAAATCCCAAAGCAGCGAAGAGCCCGGAGTCCGGCACGGGAACCACCATGTCCGCCTCGCAGAATTCCCCCTCCGCCAGGGCCATGCCCATGCGCTTCCGTGCCTCATGGACGTGATTGCCAAAGACGGTGCTATCGGGGCGGGCAAAATAGATGAGCTCGAAAACGCAGAATGCCTTTCTTGAGGAATAGGCGTAGAAAAACGAGCGGGGACCATTTTCGTCGATGACAAGCATCTCTCCCGGTTCAATCTCCCGAAGGAATTCTGCTCCCAGGACATCAAACGCACAGCTTTCAGAGCTCACGAGATACCCCCCGTCAAGCCTCCCAAGGGCAAGTGGTCGAAATCCCCAGGGATCCCGGACAGCTACAAGGGCCTTCGCAGAGAGAATTCCCAGAGAAAAAGCTCCTCGCACCTGCCAGAGAGCTTCCTTCAGAGCATCTTCAAAGCCCTCAAAGGAACTCTGAGCAACAAGATGCAGGATGAGCTCTGTGTCCATGGTCGACTGGAAAATGGCTCCCCGCCTGCTGAGCTTTCTCCAGAGCATTAGGGTGTTCGTCAGGTTTCCATTATGGGCAATAGCCAGGGTTCCAAACCGGCATTCCCCCACAAAAGGCTGGACGTTCCTTAGAGAAGAGGAACCGGTAGTCGAATACCGGACATGTCCCAGAGCAATGTGCCCGATGAGCTTGCGAAGGCTCTCCACATCAAAAACTTCACTCACAAGACCCAGACCCTTGTGCTCCCGAAAGCTCCTCCCATCCGAGACTACAATCCCTGCACCTTCCTGACCCCGGTGCTGCAGAGAGAAAAGGCCAAGGTAGGCGATCTCGGCGGCGTTTTCAAGGCCATAGACTCCGAAGACACCACACTTTTCATACATACTTCGCCAGCGCTCCCTCCCAGATTCTCAGGGCTTCGGTAACCGGGACAGAGAAAAGTACCTGGGAACCTCGACGGAACACGAGATGATCCCCTCCAACGCGACCAAGAAGGACACAGGGAATACCCCACCGCTTTGCCCTTCCAGCAATCTCTTCAAAACACGCAGGACTGACACTGGCGAGGGCTCGTCCGCAACTTTCCCCAAAAAGCAGAACATCCTCCCGGAACCCTTCAAAGGGAGCAAGATCCACCTCAACCCCAAAGGCCTTCTCCCCCGAAAGGGCGGCTTCAGCCACAGCAATGGCCAGCCCTCCTTCACTAACGTCACAGCAGGACAAAAAGAGCCCGTCCTCGATGCACTGGATGAGGAATTCCTGAAGACGCTTCTCAAACCCAAGATCAAGTGAGGGAGGAGGACCGGCTTCAATACCGTGGACAATGCGAAGGTATTCACTTCCCCCAAGCTCCTCTTTGGTTTCCCCAAAAAGGAGCACAAGGCTCTCTTCCTTTGAGAAACAACCCCGCAAAGCCTTGGTCACATCCTGCACGATGCCCACCATGCCGACGGTTGGGGTGGGATACACGGCCCCAAGAGGGCTTTCGTTGTAGAAGGAGACGTTGCCACTCACCACCGGGATTTTGAAAAACCGGCAGGCCTCACTCAAACCCGAAATGGCAGCGACGAACTGCCAGTAGCGATCTGGCTTTTCAGGATTGCCAAAGTTCAGGCAATCCGTGACACCGGCAGGACGAGCCCCACAAGCTGCAAGGTTTCTCGCTGCCTCGGCCACCGCAATTTGTGCTCCCTTGTAAGGGTCAAGGTAACAGTAGAAGGGATTGCAATCCGTGGTCACCGCAATCCCCCAGGGTTTCCCTTTCACCCGGAGCACCACCGTTCCCGTCCCCGGAAGGATGACAGTATTGGTCTGCACCATGTGGTCGTACTGCTCAAAAATCCACCGTTTCGAGGCAAGATTGGGAGAACCAAGGAGTTTCTCGAAGGCTTCCCGGAAATCCCCGGGAAGGGGGACATCATCGAGAGTGAGGCTGTTAACAGCATCAAGGTACGCCGGTCGCACCCTCTCAGGGGTGTACACTGGGGGTCGCACGAGTTCTTTTGCAGGGATATCGGCTACGACCTCCCCACGGTATCGAATGGTCACCCGTCCAGTATCGGTAACCCGCCCGATTACCTCGGCCTCAAGGCCCCACTTCTTGAAAATGCTCCGGATCTCCTCCTCGTGTCCTTTCTCAACACAAAGGAGCATCCGCTCCTGGGATTCAGACATCATGATTTCCCATGCCTCCATTCCCTCTTCCCGGACGGGTACCCGATCAAGGTCAATGTCAACCCCACTCTCTCCCGAGGCAGCCATTTCACTTGAAGAACAGGTGAGCCCTGCTGCTCCCATGTCCTTTATGCCCACCACAAAGCCCGTGGCCAAGGCTTCAAGAGTGGCTTCAATAAGGCACTTCTCGGTGAAGGGATCGCCAATCTGCACGCTCGGGCGCTTCTCTTCGCTTTCGGCAAACTCCTGGGAAGCCAGAATGCTACACCCCCCGATACCATCTCTTCCAGTTCTGTTGCCCACGTACAGGATGGCGTTCCCGACACCCCGGGCTCTTGCCCGGGCAAGTTTTCCCCGGGGAGCGATACCAAGGCACATGACATTGACCAGGCAGTTCCCCCGAAAAGCCGGGTAGAACCATACTTCTCCCGCAACGGTAGGAACGCCCACACAGTTCCCATACCAGGCAATCCCTTCCACCACCCCCCGCATGACGTACCGGGAACGGGGGTCCTCTAAAGGCCCAAAATGCAGTGAGTCAAGGCAGGCAATGGGACGGGCACCGCTTCCCAGAATATCCCGGATGATGCCCCCAATCCCTGTTGCAGCACCCTGCTTTGGCTCAATCTGAGAGGGATGGTTGTGGCTCTCCATCTTGAAGACAATCACCACGTCGTCGTAGACAATGCCACCAGCGTCTTCTCCCACAAGTACCTCAAAATGACCCTCGCGAGGCAAAAGCTCAAGCCACTTCCGGGAATGGGGGTACCCGCAGTGTTCAGACCATTCCACCGAAAACATGGCGATTTCTGTGAGCGTGGGAACACGGCCGAGAATGGCAAGAATCCGCTCGTACTCTTCTTTTCGAAGACCTAACTCCCGGGCCACCTTTTCAAGCTCCACAACGTGCATGCCGCTTCTCCTCCAGCCATTTCACGACAGAAAGGAAAATCCTCCGCCCATCGGTAGAGCCAAGGAGTTCCTCGGAAGCCCTTTCTGGATGGGGCATCATGCCCATAACGCAGAGATTCAGAGAAACAATTCCTGCGATGTTGTTCGCCGAACCGTTGGGGTTCCAGGCTTCTTCTACCTCGCCTGAGGGACCACAGTACCGGAAGAGCACCTGTCCTCTTCGCTCCAGCTCAGAAAGCTCGTCTTGAGGGAGGAAGAAATTCCCCTGGTAGTGCGCAATGGGAATGCGGATGACCTCTCCCGGAGCAAAAAGAAGGGTGAAGGGGGTATCCGTACGCTCCACCCGGAGGAAAACGTACCGGCAAATGAACCGCCCACTCCGGTTAGGAAGGAGCGCTCCGGGGAGGAGTCCGCTCTCAAGGAGAATCTGAAACCCGTTGCAAATACCGAGGACAACACCCCCCGAAAGCGCGAAATCCCGCACGGANCTCATAATNGGAGAAAACCGGGCGATGGCTCCGGTTCGGAGGTAATCACCGTAGCTGAATCCCCCGGGGAGGACCACACAGTCGCATCCCCGGAGGTCTTCATCGCCGTGCCAGAGGAACACCACTTCTTGCCCGAGCACATCCCGGAGAACGTAGAAACAGTCGTAGTCACAGTTTGATCCTGGAAAGACCACAACGCCGAAACGCATCTCACCGAATCTCCTGAACCTCAAAGGTGTACTGTTCAATAACCGGGTTGGCCAAAAGCTGGTCGCACATCTCCCGGACTCTCCGCTCTGCTTCTTCCCTCGTCCTCGCCTCCAGAGTAACTCTGAAGTACTTCCCCGTTTCCACCTCCTCGACCTCGCGGTACGAGAGGGCATGAAGGGCATTCCGAATAGTCATTCCCTGGGGATCAAAGACCCCGGGTTTGAGTGTAACCACGACCTTTCCACAGTACTTCATTGCTTTCCCCCTTACTCGTACGTGATTTCTTCCCGCCTCCCGGAAGCAGCCGATTGGAGAATGGCATCGCAGACGACGGCACACCGGTACCCATCTTCGAAGGTCGCCCCGTACGGAGCAATGTCTTTCCCACAAACGATGGCCTCAAGGAAGTGGGCAATGGCATGGACAAAGGTGTGCTCCCAGCCGATGATGTGCCCATGGGGCCACCAGTATTCCCAGAAAGGATGGTAACTTTCGGTCACCAAAACATCGTGGAAACCCTGGATGGTCTTCGGTTCCTCCCCTACGCGGTAAATTTCAAGCTCGTTCAGGCGCTCCAGGTTGAAGACGATGGTTCCCTTGGACCCGTTAATCTCGATGACCTGGTGATTCTTCCTCCCCGCACAGAAACGGGAAGCTTCAAGCGTCCCGATAGCCCCGTTGGCGAACTCAACAACAGCAGCGAAGGCATCGTCAACCGTCACCGGCACCCTCTTTGAGGGGTCATCAGGAGCGGGACGCTCTTTGATGAACGTGCGGGTTACCGCACTCACCGCGACAATCTCCCCCACAAGGAACCGTGCAAGATCAATGATATGGGACCCAAGGTCCCCAAGCGCTCCGGACCCAGCGACGTTTCTATCGAGCCGCCACACCGCAGGGAAATTCGGGTCCATAATCCACTCCTGGAGGTACCGTGCCCGGAAATGGTAAATCTCCCCAAGCTCTCCAGAGGCGATGAGGTCGCGGGCAAGGCGAAGCGCAGGAACAAAGCGGTAGTTAAAACAGACCATGGCCTTGGCTTGAGAGTTCTTCGCTGCTTCCCACATCTTTTTCGCCTCTTCTGCCGTCCCCGCCAGAGGTTTCTCGCAGAAGACATGTTTTCCCGCTTTGAGGGCTTCCACCGAGGGTTCAAAATGCAGGGAGTTTGGCCCGCTATTGTCGAGAATCTGCACCTCGGGGTCCTTAATCATTTCCCTCCAGTCCGTGTAGTACTTCATGTACCCGTAGCGCTGCATGGCCTCCTTTACCGCAGCCTCGTTCCTTCCGCAAATGGCCACAAGTTTCGGAATGGCTACAGGGGGCCAGAAGATGTAAGGGTACTTCTTGTACGCATTCGTATGAGCCTTCCCCATAAAGGCATATCCCAGCATGCCAATACCAATTTCCGGAATCTCTCCTCCCACTCCCTTGACTTCTCCCATGGCGACGAATCCGACCTTTTCACTCATCTTCATTCCCCCTTTCTCTGTAAGGATTGACTTCCCCAAGGAGCTGCATGATGCGGTCTGCAATCTCCCCTATTTCTTCCTCCCTGAACCCCGAAAGATCCACAATGAGAGAGACCGTAATGAAATCCAGGTCTTTTCCCACACTGGGAAGCGCGATGTGGTTCAGACCTTCCTCCCTCAGTCTTCTCTGCAGGTGGTGGGCAATTTCCAGTGCCTGTTCTTTCAGGCGTACGTATTTTGCCATATCCTCATCGGCAAGGACAAAGCCGACCTCTGCCGCATCCCCCCGCACCCTGATGAGGGCAAATTCCCCAAAAGGGTAGTGCTCCTCAATGTACAGCCGAAAAAGCCTTCCTTTGGGTACAGGAATGGTCCTCCCTCCCGGGGATATTATAGCATTGCCCCGGGTGGAACTCCTTGACAAGGAAAGGGAAATATTTTATTGTTTATCTTGCCTGTGCCGAAGTGGCGGAATTGGCAGACGCGCTGGAATCAGGCTCCAGTGAGCGTAAAGCTCATGCGGGTTCGACTCCCGCCTTCGGCACCAGTGCATTTTCTGGTTTCCCCTTTCCTCCCCGTGGTTCTGGTCCTGACGTGATCCCAAATTCACTTCGCCTGTCGGGGCTTGAGTTTCCCCTCTCCATGCCAGTATTCATCTTTTGCCGGGCTCCTCTCAGAAGAGGTGTCCCCGAGGTGGTGATGGTGCTCTCCGCAAGCATCCCCTGCGGGACACTTCGGGAATTTCCCGTTCCCCTTTCTTTTTCCTGCAGGAATGTTTTCCACCCGGACCGCGTCAGGGACCACCCGGCAGCCCCGCATCTTTTGGCTCTCCTCAGGCCCCATACAGGACACCCCGTCCTGTGTGGTCTGGATTCTTTGTCCTCCTGCTACCTGGCAGGAGTCCCTGGAGTTCTCCTGCCTCCTGCATTTTCCCCGTACACGTTAAAATCGGTTCTCCAAATGACCTCCCTGGGCTCCCCCCTCCCGTCTCATATACTCACCCCGGAAGAAAAGGAAAATCCCCCAAGGAACCCAACGATACACTCCAGAGCTTTCCGGGCACTCTCTTCCCCGGAGAAGGGGAAGAGCACTTCATTGCTCCCGACGCAGACGGCGATGTCCTCGCCACGGATGCTCCTAAAGACTGCCCAGGTAAAGCGCTCAAGAACCCTGTCCTCGACAGCGTGTTCCTTTTCGTCGTTCACTTTCCTGAGGCCGTCGATGTTGATCATGGCGAAAGTGATGGTTTTGCCAGTGCGCTGTGCCCACCTCACCTCTCGGGGAAGCCACTTCTCGAAGAAGCCCCAGTGGGCGTGGAAGTTCGCGAGATGGTCCTGGATGAAAGAGCACTTCAGGCACCGTACAATGTCTCCTATCCTAAGGAAGAGAAAAGAGTCCAAGGAAGATGCCGGTGGTAGGAAGGAAACAAAGGCAATGCCCAGGCTGAAGACGGCAAGTCCCAAGAAGAGGATGGGATACCGTGCTTTCCCGAGTGAGGTACCGTGCTTGAGACATAGGCGTCACCAGGGAGTCCCACCGGGGTATAGGGGAGGAGGGCTGGGATGCTTTGGGAGAGTCTTTCCCCTCTGAGCCACTTTCCATCCCTTCTGGAAGAGCATGTGTTAGAATCCCGCTCCCAGAGCAAAAACCGGGGTTCTGCTTGCCGGGAATGCAGCACTCCTTTTCTCCATGGTGGTTTCGGTGACCCCCTGGCTGGGGAATTCTGGGTGCGGCCTAAAGAGCTCCTGTACGGCGAGCCCAACGAAAATGTGGTAGGGGGCATAAGAGGAGAGCGCCACGCCGCACAGTACACTGCGACAATGACTACACTTGCCTCCCACAGGCCCTGCGCATGATTTGTCCTCAGTCCCGAAGGGCCGGACTTTCCTACATTGAGGTAACCCGTGGGTTTCAATCCCTCATAGGTAGGCTACAAACCCATTTTATGGACTTGACATAAGGATTCCTAAAAGACCACCCTACCAGTACTGCAGAAAGTCCATCCAGGCAAGTTCTCACTTCACCGTTTGCGGTGGCCCTCAATCGCAATCCCAGATATCCTCAGAAGAAAGGAGTAGCCTGCAGGTATCCCTCAGAAAGCAAGGACCAGAGACTTCGCATCCACAGATAAGCATGCTTTCCCCAGAAGGGGTATAGAAGTTCTCTCTGAGGTAACAGGACGCTCACAGCAAACTCATTCCAGGGCTCGGAAAGACGGCTATGGAGAAACCCGGTTTTGATGCGTTGCTACGAAACCACCACACTGAACGCCTTTTCGGTATGAGCAGGTTGCCGAAGGCCTGGTCTTAGCGGATTCCTGGTGCGCCCGGCGGGAGTCGAACCCTCAACCTGCGGTTTAGGAGACCGCTGCTCTATCCTTTGAGCTACGGGCGCACCGCTCATTTATATTTTAAACAAGCTGGAGGAATTTATCAACAATCTCCTCTAGAGACGGAACCCCAGGAAACCACTCCCTCTGAGTCAAATCCATGGCAAGGCGCTGGTACATCCAGCTTGTAAGCTGCACGAGCTCTGGGGGGAGAGAAGGGGGTCGACTCGTAACGTAGGCCTTCCAGCCAACGGGATGCTCTGCTTTGGCCCTCTGTACCTCCTCGTACCAGGAAGTTTTGCGGTAGAAAGAACGGAGGATTTCTTTGCTCATCGGCATACCCCGGAAGGTGAAACGGCACTCATCAGGAGTTCCCACGACGTCAACGAGCAGAAGGTTTCGGTTTTTATCCAGAGCAAGTTCAATCTTTCCGTCTTCGTTCTCTACACCAATCCGGCGCGTCTCTCTTGTGATGAAACGGTCGACGAAAAGCACAAGCTCCCGAATTCTCTGGATCTCCTCAGAGGAGAGAATTCCCAGAGACTCAACCTCAGAGAAGCTCAGGTACCGATCCTGTTCCTCAAGTTTTGTGGAAACATCGAGAATCGGCTCCTTCAGGAATTCTCCTGGAGGGGGGAGCTCTAAGAGGCCGAATTCCTGAAGAGTGGCTTTCCCCTCGGCGATGCGTTTCCTGAGGCTTGAATTCTCGGAGAGGGTGTTGCGGTAGATGAACTCAAAAGGAATCAAGAAATTCCCCCGGACATGCCGGTACACCCCGTAATCGTAGCCTGCCTCTCCCAGAGAAGGGAGAATAACACGCACCAGTCGAACGTGCATGACGTTCACCGGCTCCCGGAGTTCTGCAAGCCGCTTCACCTCTCCCCCTTCCTCAAGGCCAAGGTAATGGGTTGGAACCCCGAGTTTTTCAAGTTTCTCGAAAAAGTGCGCGCCGATAAGACACAGAGAAGCACCTTTCAGGGGGATGGTATCGGGCATCTCCCCCCAGTCGAACACCGAATACCGGTCGGAGAAGACGAACTTCCCCCGTCCAGGCTCCTCATCCGTTGGCGAGGAAAGAACAAGAAGGTCCTTGACACTCCCCACTTCATCCCTCCACAGTGCGACTTGATGCAAGACTTCTTGCAAAGCACAGAGATTGTTTCTATACTTTTCTCAACATTATAGGGAAGGAGTCGAGAAATTGGAACTGGTTTTCGGGATGAAGGATGTGTATCCCTGGGAGGCAAAAGTTCGCAGAAGCATCGAAGCCCGGCTCAGAACGCTTTTTGAACGATGGGGATACGCCGAGGTGGAACCACCAACCCTCGAGTACTACGCTACTTTCGAGAAAACGATGAGCGAGGAAATGAAAGAGCGAATCTTCAAGTTCCTCAACCGCGATGGAAAGCTTGTGTGCCTTCGCCCCGAGTTCACCACCTCCGTAGCCCGGATGTTCGCCCAGGGGAACGCCCTTCCTCTGCCCCTTCGGGTCTACTATAGCGGGAAGGTCTTCCGCTACCCCTCCTCACCCTTCCGCACAGAGAGCGAGTTCACCCAGATTGGCCTTGAACACATCGGCCAGAGTGGCCCCGCCCAGGATGCCGAAGTCGTTACTCTGGCCATCCTAGCGCTGCGGGAGACAGGGATACGGAGTTTTGAGGTGGATATTGGTCATGCGAGCATTTTCCGGGGAATTCTCGAGGTGCTGCCTCTTGAGAGCGAAGAAAAGGAGGAAGTGCGAATTGCCCTGAAAAAGCGGGACTTCGTCGCTTTGCAGAACCTCTGTTCCCGAAAACCCCTTCCTTTGCCCCTTTCGCCATTCCTCCTGCAACTTCCCTTCCTTCGGGGAAAAAAGGACCTTCTTGAGAGGTTCTCCTTTTTCTCTTTAGAGAGTGAGGAATGGCAGAGGGCCGTCCGGGACCTTTCGAAAACCTGGGAAATCCTTGAGGATTTCGGTGTGACTGAGCACCTTTCCATCAACCTCGGGCTTGTGCGGGACTTCGACTATTACACCGGGGTGGTCTTCGAGGGGTTTTCTCCCGACGTGGGGTATCCCCTCCTTGCGGGAGGAAGGTACGATGAGCTCTTCCAGGTTTTTGGAAAAGATGTCCCCGCCTGTGGTTTTGCCCTTTTCCTCGAGCGGGTTCTGGAAGCTCTCCAGAAGGAGACTTCCTGGCAGGAAGGGGATAGCGCCACTCCTTCTGTCCTCTTCTACCCACCACGCCTTCGAAAGAGAGCCTTTGAGCTTGCTGAAAAACTGCGGTCCCGAGGGATTCCCCTGGTGATGGAAGAACACGAAAAGGAGACGATTCTCCTCGCCACCCCTCGGGGTTCCTCAACCCTTGAGGACCTCGATGAGCAAGCCGTGGAAAATCTCCTCAGGCAGGAGGACGTATGAAGAGGTTAACCCTTACCCTCCCCACAGGAAGGCTGAAGGACGACGTTGTGGAGCTCCTCTCCCGGGTGCTTTCCCGGCCTCTCTCCCTTCCCTCCCGACAGCTTGTCGTCGATGACCCATCCTTACCCTGGCGCATCATCTTCTCCCACCCCAAGGATGTGGCAACCTACGTTGAGCACGGAGCGGCAGATCTTGGTCTTGTCGGGAAGGACATTCTCCTTGAGCGGGAAAACGAGGTGTACGAGCTCCTTGATCTGCGCATCGGGAAGTGTACCATGGTCCTTGCCGGACCTGAACATCTGACAAGAGAAATTCTCTTCCGGAGGGAACACCTTCGCATCGCCACGAAATACCCCCACGTCACCCGCCGGTACCTGCAGGAGAAGGGCCTGAATGCTGATATCGTTGTTCTCTACGGCTCAATCGAGCTTGCTCCTGCCATCGGCATTGCCGACGCCATTGTGGATCTCGTCTCCACCGGGAAAACCCTGAGGGAGAACCGTCTCCACGTTCTTGAGGAAATCGCCCCCATCTCCACCCGCCTTGTGGCCAACCGGGTGAGCATGAAAACCAGAACTCTGGAAATAGAGGATTTCGTCAAAATCCTGAAGGAAGTGGTCTCTGGTGAAAATCGTTCTGAAACCTCTGGGCAATCTTGAGGATGTCACGCAGGACCTTGCAGGCAACCGCCGAAAGCTCTATGAATACCTGAAGGAAGCAGAAAGTGCGGTTGAAGAAATCATTGAAAACGTCAAGGATAGGGGCGATGCTGCTTTACGGGAGTACACCGAGAGGTTTGACGGCTGTCGCCTCACCACCTTCCGGGTTCCCCCAGAAGAGCTCGAGCGGGCGTTCCGGGAAACCCCAGAGGAACTGAAGGCCGCCATCGCCCTTGCTGCCCGGAACATCCGCTCCTTCCACGAAACCCAGAAGATGACCTCCTTTCTCCTGGAACGCCAGTCGTCAGTCCTTGGAGAACTCGTCCGTCCACTTCGCAGGGTTGCCTGCTACATCCCTGGAGGGCGGTTCGCTTATCCGTCTTCCTGCCTCATGACGGTTATTCCGGCGCAGATTGCAGGCGTCCAGGAAATCGCTCTCCTCACCCCTCCGAAGAAGGATGGAAACGTCCACAAGGAGGTTCTCGCAGCTGCCTTCTTCCTTGGCGTACAGGAGGTGTACCGCATTGGAGGCGCCCAAGCCATAGCGGCGGCCTGCTTCGGGACCGAAAGCATCCCTCCTGTAGAGAAAATCGTGGGGCCGGGGAACATCTACGTCACCGCTGCCAAAAAGCGCCTTCAGGGCATCGTGGGCATTGACGGCCTTGCCGGTCCTTCAGAAGTGGCCATCATCGCCGACCACAGTGCCCCTCCTGAGTGGGTCGCCCTGGACCTCCTCGCCCAGGCCGAGCACGATCCTCTCGCCACAAGTGTACTCTTTTCCCCAAGCGAGGCCCTGCTCTTCGAGGTGAAAAAGTACCTCGAGCAGGAAATTGCTAACGCCCCATCGTCCTTTGGACAAACGCAACCACTTTTCCTCTACCAGGTGGAGGATCTGGAGGTTGCCCTTGCCGCGGTGAACCTCCTCGCTCCCGAACACGTGGAAGTCGTGACCAAAGACCCCCTTGCTCTCCTTCCACGCCTTCAGAAAGGAGGGGCAATCTTCCTTGGACCGCACGCACCGGTGGCCCTGGGAGACTATGGGTACGGACCGAATCACGTGTTGCCCACGTGGGGGACGGCAGTCTTCTCTTCGCCTCTTTCTGTGCGGGACTTCTACACCTTCTCCTCCTTTGTCTTTCCTTCTCCCCCCGACCCTACCCTCGAGTACGAAACCTATGCCTACCTTGCCCGTGAAGAAGGCCTCTTCTTCCATCAGCGGTCCCTGCTCGCCCGGGCGGGGAAGAAGCTCCTCACGGACATCGAGCGGGGATGGGAGAGGACCTGAGGGTCCTCTCCCTACTGGAACATCTCCTCGAGAAAAACCGGGAGCACGAAAGCAGCCCGGTGAATCCGGGAGGAGTAATACCGGGTCGGGAAGGGCAGGTCTCTCCCCCCCTGGGCCGGGTCGTACTTTTTCGAGGCGATGACGTAGCTCCATACACCTCCAGGGTACGTGGGGACAAGACCCCAGTACAGACGGAGGATGGGGAAAACTCCAAGGTGCTTCCAGAGCTTTTTGACCCGCTCGGCCTCAAAAAAGGGCGGTTCCATCTGGGAAACGAGAATCCCATCGGGAGAAAGGCGGTCGTAGGCTCTCCGGTAAAATTCTGGAGAAAAGAGGGGTTCAGCAACACCCCGAGGAATAGGGTCTGTGGAGTCCATGATAATGACGTCAAAGGTTTCACGGGTTTCGGCAATGTACTCTGCCGCATCCCCCACATAGACCCGAAGACGGGGGTCGTCCCACCTGCCAAGTTGAGGGAAGTACTTCTGGCAGAGCTCGATAACCCCCTCGTCGATGTCCACAAGCACAACCTCTTCCACAGGATGCTTCAGGACTTCCCGCGCCGCCCCACCATCACCGCCTCCAACAATGAAGACTTTGCGGGGGTGAGGATGCGTCACCATGGCAGGATGAACGAGCATCTCATGGTACATGAACTCGTCCTTCTCCGTGGTTTGCACAATGCCGTCAAGAAGGAGAACCTTCCCATAGAGATAGGTGTCGATGATGGCGATTTCCTGGAACTTTGTTCGCCCCACAAAGAGCGTTTCCTTCACCTTGAGAGCCATCTGGTAGTTCTCAATGTAGTTCTGGACGTACCAGAGTTCCATTCCGCTTGCCCACTCCCCTCTCGAGTTCCACAACTCTCACGTCCTGAGGCACAAAGTACCGCTCAATCAGGGGCACACTGGCTTTGGGGTCACAGGACGCACCGAGGAAAACATCCAGTGCTGCGTACCCGTACTCCGGCCAGGTATGGATGGCAACATGAGACTCCGGCATCACTAAAAGCCCGCTCAGACCATACGGCTCGAACTGGTACACGTGAAGCGCAAGGATTTCCTTCCCGTAGGTGGCGGCAAGATCCCGAAAAAAAGCCTCAACCCGCTGAGCGTCGTTGAGGAGCCGGGACCCCACAATCTCCACCAGAAGATGCCGCGCCACCGCCTCTGCATGCAATACCCTCACCCCCTCATTCCTGCAACAAGGAGACATCTCGCTGCACTGCGATCCCGGCGAAAGGAACACAGAAGGTCCCTCTCACAGAACGTGCAGAGCGAACTCACCTCAAGGCGCTCCCTCAAAAGTCCCCGTGCCAGGAGATCCTCTACCACGATGCCCTTCAGGTCCACAAAGGTCCTCCCCGCCCGGCGTTCAAAAAAGGCCTTGCGTTCCCTTCCCAGAGCTCCAAGGACGTCCTCCCCAACCTCAAAGCAACACGGACCGATGGCAGGACCCACACCAGCCCAGATTGCAGAGGGCGAAACGGAAAACAGCCTCTCCATCGCCTCCACAACCCGGATGTGAATCCCCTGGGCAATCCCCCTCCACCCGGCATGGACTAAAGCCACCACTTCCTGCTCCGGAGCAAAGAGCAAAAGGGGTACGCAGTCGGCGACGAGGATCCCGAGGTACTGGTTCTTCTTTCCGGCAAGCAGTGCATCGACCATACGGCAAGAAGCATTGTACCACAGTTTCTCCTCGAAAACGAGGAAATCTGCCCCATGAACCTGAGAAGGAACAAAGATCGGACCTGTGCCGAAAAGCCTTGCAATAGCTTCCCGGCCACTTTCTGTGCGGACATCATAAGGCGTGCGGCGGGTCACAAAGAAATGCTCAAGTTGTGGAAAACGAAGAAGCGATGTGAAACGAAGGACCAGAACACCTCCACGCTCTTCAAGCTGCATAGAGCATTACGCCACTCCATCCAGCGCGCGACGATACGACCGCACGAGAGCAGCGAATCCCTCCATCCAGGTTTCTGTATCTTTGTTACGTATAATGTACTCAAGAAGGGCCGACCCCACAATAACCCCATCGGTGTACTCGGCAAGGGTTGCTGCCTGATAGGGGTCGTGAATACCAAACCCGGGAAGAACAAGTGCCGAGGTATGGCTCCGGATACAGGCAACACGTTCTCTGAGGGCCGAAAAATCTACCTCAGTCTTCCCTGTTACCCCTTTTCCCGAAACGAGATACACAAAACCCTCACTTGCTTCAGCGATGCGCCGGACTCGTTCAAGGGGGGAAGTCACCGAGGCAAGGAGGATTCGAGAGAGCAACCCCTGGGCTTCTTTGAGGAAATCCCGGGCTTCAAGGGGAAAATCGGCGACGATGAGTCCTCGAAAACCAATCTCCCGGAAATCACGGGCAAACTTCCCCACCCCATACTGGAGCACAATGTTCCCGTAGGTCATGGCAATGAGGGGGATGGAAAGGCGGATACCAGCCATCACCTCGACGACACGAAGAGGCGTAACGCCCTGTTTGAGGGCTGCAAAAGACGTCGTCTGAATCACTGGCCCATCGGCCACAGGGTCCGAGTGGGGGATGCCAACCTCCACTGCATCGGCCCCCTCTTCCTCACAGATCCGGAGGAGGGTACAGAAGCTCGAAACATCGGGGTACCCGAAAGTCAGATACGGAACGAAGAGCTTCCTTTTCTTCTTTTCGAGGACTTCACGTAACGGGTCCATGATTACTCCTCCTTTGCTAAAGACCGCATAACGACCTCAACGTCCTTATCGCCCCTGCCGGAAAGACACACAAGTACGGTGGCTTCTTTCGGTAGAGAAGGAGCTATCTTTATGGCATACGCCAGGGCGTGAGCGCTCTCCAGCGCCGGAATAATACCCTCCATGCGGGCAAGAAGGCAAAAGGCCTCTTGAGCCTCTTCGTCGGTGGCCGTCACGTACTGCGCTCTTCCTGTTTTTGCGAGAAAGGCGTGCTCAGGACCCACCCCCGGGTAGTCAAGACCGGCGGCGATGGAATGGGTTTCCTGGATTTGCCCGAATTCATCTTGAAGCAAAAGGCTCATGCTCCCGTGAAGAACACCCTTCCTCCCCCGCCCAATGCTTGCAGCGTGCTTCCCCGTCTCAAGACCAAGACCTCCTGCCTCAACACCCACAAGGCGCACATCTCCATAGGGCAAGAAGGCCGAAAATATCCCTATCGCGTTGCTTCCCCCACCGACGCAGGCAATGACGTAATCGGGAAGCCTTCCTTCTTGCTCGAGGAATTGCTCCTTTGCTTCCCTGCCGATAACAGACTGGAAATCCCGAACCATGGTGGGGTACGGGTGAGGACCGACCACAGACCCGATGACGTAGTGAGTGGTGTCCACGTTCCGAACCCAGTCACGCAGGGCCTCATTGATGGCGTCCTTCAGAGTCTGGCTTCCGGAATACACGGGAATGACCTGGGCCCCGAGAACCTGCATTCTAAAGACGTTGAGCTTCTGCCGCTCAACATCCACAGCCCCCATGTACACCTGACACTCAAGCCCAAGAAGGGCGCAGGCTGTAGCCGTAGCCACACCGTGCTGCCCGGCTCCGGTCTCGGCGATAATGCGTTTCTTACCCATTTTCTTGGCCAGAAGCACCTGTCCCAAGGTGTTATTCAGCTTGTGGGACCCTGTGTGGTTGAGGTCCTCTCGCTTCAGGTAGATTTTTGCTCCCCCGAGTTCCCTGCTGAGCCTTGCAGCGTACGTAAGAGGAGTAGGTCGCCCAGCGTATGTCGTGAGGTACAACCTGAGCTCTTCCTGGAACTCCGGGTCGTTCCGGTAATACTCGTACGCTTCTTCGAGCTCCTCAAGAGGATGCACCAGCGTCTCCGGCACAAACCTTCCTCCGAACTCACCAAAGAACCACTTCTCCATACAACTCACCTTCCCTGTAAAAGCAGAAGGAGCTCCCGCACCTTCTGGATGTCTTTTTTTCCTGGAGCAATCTCAAAACCACTGTTCACGTCAAGGGCAAAGGGAGAGAGAACGCGCAGAAGACGGGGAATGTTCTCAAGGGTAAGTCCCCCGGCAACAATGGTGGGACAGGAAGCAGCCGAAACAAAAGGAGCAACCACTTCCCACTGGAAAGCTTCTCCCGTACCCCCACGCTTTCCACCCTTCAGGGTGTCAAAGAGTACATAGGATACTCTGGAGATGTACTCCTGCACTTCTTCGAGGGAGAACCTTTCACCAACCCCGAAGGCCTTGATCACTCCACCACCGAGGCGCTCACAGAATGCAGGGTCCTCATCCCCGTGGAGCTGAACAAGGTCAAGCCTGCAGAAATCTCGAATGCTCCGAACTTCCTGTAAGCTGGAATTCTGGAACACTCCTACCGTGAGCACCTTCCTCTGCAGATGCTCAACAATTTCCCGCACCGTTTCCGGATGAACGAAGCGCGGGCTTCCAGGGACGAAGATGAATCCCAGTGCCCAAACCTCCAGGGAAGCAAGGGCCAGTGCGTCTTCCATCCGGGTGATTCCACACACCTTAACAGCGGGCAACCTCTCTCTCTCCTCGTAACTCAAGGAGTACTTTTGCAGGGTTCGGGGACGTCAAAAGGGCTTCTCCCACGAGAAAGTTCCGCACCCCCACCTCAAGAAGCATCTCCACATCCTCACGGGTATGGATGCCGCTTTCGGCAATGACCACTGTTCCCTCGGGAACGAGGGGGAGGAGCCTGAGGGTGGTTGCAAGTGACACCTGAAAAGTAGAAAGGTCCCGATTGTTGATGCCGATGACTTTAGCGGAGGCAAAGAGAGCCTTCCGCAGATCCTCCTCATCGTGAACCTCAACAACCGGAACAAGACCGAGGAGCTCCGCAAGCTCTACAAAGCGCTTTAGGCGCTCCCCAGAGACAATGCGGGCAATAAGGAGGATTGCCTGAGCACCGGCTTCTGCCGTCTCGTAAATCTGGGTTTCTTCAAGCACGAAATCCTTTCGCAGTACTGGAAGGCGTGTTTTCACCACAACTTCCCGGAGCAATTCAAGGTTCCCCTGGAAGTGGTCCTCCTCAGTCACCACAGAGATGGCCCGGGCACCTCCTTCCTCGTAGAGGGCAAGGAAACGTGGAACATCGTGGGGTGCGATGAATCTCCCCCTTGAAGGTGAAGCAAGCTTAATTTCGGCAATGATATGGGGATGAGAATCCTGGAAGGCAGAAAGGAAACCATTTTGTATCGAAGTCGCAAAGATTCGGGCAACTTCGGAGGGCAGATAGGGCCTTTCCCGCGCAAGAAGCCGCCGCTTTTTCGCTGTTACAATGGCCTCAAGAATGCCCTCCATGCACTTCACCCTCCTTCATTCTCTGTGCCACCTCAAGTAGTTCCTTCACCCTCTCCAGAGCCCGTCCGCTGTCGATGGCTCCCTCAACCTTCTGTACAGCTTCAGCGATACTCCTGGCTCTCTCGCTCAACCACACAAGAAACGCCGCATTCACAACCAGAGTATCGCGATGGGCTCCCCGCACCTCCCCGGAGAGAATGTCAAGGAAGAGACGGGCGTTCTCTGCAGGATCCCCTCCCTGGATTTCTTCCACAGGGTATTCCGGAAAACCAACCTCGTGAGGGTGGAAGGTCAAGGGAGAGATCCTCCCCTTCTCCACGAGGAGACAGCGGGTTTTTCCACTCACACTGACCTCATCCACCCCGGGTTCACCCCACACCACAAGTCCCCTCCGCACCCCAAGAAGGGAGAGCACATAGGCCACTGGTTCGAGGAGTTTCGGATCGTACACCCCTACCATCTTGTACGCCACGGAGCAGGGTGTGGTGAGGGGACCCAGGATATTGAACACCGTCCGCACCTTGAGCTCTCTTCGTACTCCCTGAACTGCCCGCATGGCGGGGTGGTACAAAGGAGCGTACAGAAAGGCAAAGCCAGTTTCCGCGAAAAGGCGCTCCATGGAGGTCCTGGCAAGATCAATGGGGAAACCGAGGCGCTCCAGGAAATCGGCGCTTCCTGAGCGGCTTGAAACCGAACGATTGCCGTGCTTCACAACGGGCACACCCAGGGCAAAGGCTAAAAGCGCTGCTCCTGTGGAAATGTTCAGCGTACCCCGTCCATCGCCTCCAGTGCCGCAGTTGTCGGCAGCAAGACACCCTGCAGGGAGAAGGAAGGGCGTGGCGAAATCCCGCATGGCCCGTGCAAAACCGAGGAGCTCTTCTTTGTGCTCGCCCCGAACCCGCAGAACCCCAAGGATTGCTCCCATCTGGGCCTGGGTGAACTCCCCGCTCATAAGGGCGTGCATGAGGGTATAGGCCTCCGAAGCTCCGAGAGCCTCTCCATTGAGAACGCGCAGAAGGATTTCCTCCTTCACGGTTTTTTCACCTCCAGGAAGTTCCGAAGGATAACCTTCCCCTGAGGGGTTAACACAGATTCAGGATGGAACTGGACGCCAAAAAGGGGATACTTCCGGTGCTCTAAAGCCATAACCTCCCCTTCTTCGGTCCAGGCAATCACCCGGAGTGACGGTGGGATACTCTCGGGATCAACCACGAGGGAATGGTAACGTCCCACCCATATTTCCTCCGGCAGTCCCCGGAAGAGGAAGGAGGGCAGGAGGAAAACCTTCCACCGCTTTCCGTGGCAGGGTCTTTTCGCCTTAATGATGCGCGCACCCTCAACGTAGGCAATACACTGGTGGCCAAAGACACACCCCAAGGATTGGAATAGAGGGGGCAAAGCGGGCAATGACGCTATTCGTGATGCCACAGTCCGTGGGATCTTTCGGACCCGGCGAAATCACGATGCGATCCGGTCGCATCTTCTCAATCTCCTCAAGGGTTATCTCATCGTTCCGGAACACGCGGATTTCCTCCCCGCTCAGCTCTCCAAGGTACTGCACAAGGTTATAAGTGAAGGAGTCGTAATTATCGATGACGAGAATCATAGGCTCTCCTCCTTTTCCGCAAGTTGTAATGCCAGAAGCAAAGCCTCCGCTTTGCTTCGTGTTTCCTCGTACTCCCGCTCGGGCACAGAATCGTATACCACGCCTGCCCCTGCCTGAACCCGGGCAGAACCGTCTTTACAGAAAATGCTCCGAATCACGATGCAGGTGTCCATGTTTCCCTGGAAACTCACGTACCCCAGGGCTCCCGCGTATGGCCCCCGGCTCTCCGGCTCAATCTCCTCAATAATCTGCATCGCCCGCACTTTGGGAGCCCCGCTGACCGTCCCCGCAGGGAAGCAGGCCTGCAATGCCCTCCAGGGCGTCATGTCCTCTCGAAGTATCCCGGACACGGTGGAAACGATATGGAAGACATGGGAATATCGCTCGATTTTCATGTACTCCTCAACCTGAACGCTCCCAAGCTCACACACACGCCCGAGGTCATTCCTTCCAAGGTCAAGGAGCATAACGTGCTCAGCATTCTCCTTTTCGTCCTCAAGGAGGTCCCGGATGATGTCCTCCTCAGGAACATGGGCAAGGCGTCGCCGTGTTCCGGCAATGGGGCGAGTAGTGACTTTTCTCCCCTCGACTTTTACCATCATCTCGGGAGAAGAACCAAGAAGGGTGAATGAAGGAGTTTCAAAATAGAAGAGATACGGCGAAGGATTGAGAGACCGCAAGAAGCGGTACGCCCGGAAGGGATCACCCACATACGGTACGGAAAAGCGCTGGGAAATAACCACCTGTGATGCGTGCCCTTCCTCAATGAGCTCGATAACCCGGCGGACCGCCGCCTCAAAGGCCTCCCGGGTGAAGTTTGACTGCACGTCACCCAGAAGACGGAACTTCTCTTCCTTCCGGACCATTAGGGGATACTCGACCTTTGCCATGACCTCCTGAATCCAGGATAGGCCACGGGAGAAATCCTCCTCATCCCCACCACGGGCAACATAGACGGCTCCGAGACGATGCTTCAAATGGTCAAAGAAGAGGAACTTCCGCACCGTGGCGAAATAGGCAAGAGGGAAATCCATGGCCTTTCGGGGAACAGTTCGTTCCCAGGTCTTCACGGCGTCATAGCTCAGGAATCCCACTGCTCCTCCCAGGAAGGGGAGATCGGGCACCGGATGCACTAAGAAGCGAGGATACTTGCGTTCAAGAAGGGCAACAAGGTCGATGAAGTCGAAGAAGTACTCTTCCTCCTCTACATCAAAAATCAGAAAGGAGTACCGGCCCCAGGTCTCTCCTCTTTCGGCACTCTCTAAAAGGAAAAGGGGTGTCTTTTCTCGAAAACGCTCGAAAACCACAACCGGAGTTAGACGATCAGCAAGGCGTTCCGTATACAGCGGAACATACTCATACCTTTCGCTGAGCCGGAGAAATTCCCCTCTCTCTGGGTGTACCTTCAAGTCCATCACCCCAAATAAAAAGGCCCTCGTCAAGAGACGAGGGCCTTTTTCCTCGCGGTGCCACTCTTGTTGATAGCGCTTTCGCGCTATCCTCTCAACCGGGTACACCGTGATACCCGTCTTCCTTTAAAGGGAAAGCCCCTTTTCAACCTACTCTCCCGAAGGGATTTCGATGAAAAGCTCTGAGGCCCATTCACCCCTCAGGGACTACCCGGCTTCCACCTGACCCGGGCTCTCTCTCAGCCCCGGACGAGAGGCTACTCCCCCTCATCATCGCTTCTTGCACTCTTCACTTTGCGTATTTTATACCATCTCAGGGTCTTTCCGTCAAGAGAACACAAAGGGAAAGATAGCGTCAACTTATTGTAGGCGTATTTTTGAAAACCCTCTCCATGGTTTCATTTCCTGATCTACCTTCCTTTCCCTCACTCATCCAGATTACAGTCTTT
>APCU01000006.1 GCA_000347575.1 Candidatus Caldatribacterium saccharofermentans OP9-77CS
AACGAAAAACCGCTCCCCAGGATGTTCCTCCCCAGAAGACCATATTCCCTTGCCTGTTCGATGGCATGTTCAAGACGTTCCACCGCAAGGGGATATTCGGCCCGGACGTAGACGTATCCCTGGTTCGCCCCTATGGCGTACCCCGCAATGGCCATGGCTTCAAGCACCGAGTGAGGATCACCTTCGAGGATACTCCGGTCCATAAACGCTCCCGGATCGCCTTCATCGGCGTTGCAGATGACGTACTTTGGCTCTCCCTTTGTCCTCCGGGTGAATTCCCACTTGAGCCCTGTGGGGAAGCCTGCTCCTCCTCGACCCCGAAGGCCTGAGCGTTTCACCACTTCGATGACCTCCTCAGGGGTCATCTCGGTGAGCACCTTAGCGAGAGCAAGGTACCCATCCCGGGCAATGTAGTCTTCGATGTTGAGAGGATCAATAAGACCGCTGTTGCGAAGGACAATCCGCTTCTCTTTTTTCAGAGGAGAAGGCGGAATGAAGGTGGCAACTCCACCACCCCATTCACCGGCAAAGAGAAGCTCCCTCACAACCCTTCCTTTGAGGAGGTGCTCCTCAACAATCCTTCGAACGTCCCGGACATTCACAGGGGCATAGATAACGTTATCCGGGTACACCACCACAAAGGGAGAGGGGAGAGCAGCTCCAAAACTCCCTGTCTCAAGGACCTTCACCTCATTCTCAAGTCCAACCCTGGCAATCTCCCGCTCGAACTGCTCCTTTACCTGAGCTGCTCCTAAGGCTACTGAACCACTCGTCATCTCCACAAGGACATGAGCACGGTAAAACATCCCCCTACCTCCCTCACTCCCGATAAAGCGCCAGGATTTCCCGAATACGTTCCTCCGTGAGGTTCCCGTAGGTGACATCGTTGACCATCATCGCCGGGGCAACACCACAAACCCCCAGGCAACTTGTAACCTCAAGCGTGAACCTCCCATCTTTTGTCGTTTCTCCCTCACGGATACCAAGTTCCCTCTTGAGAGCCTCAAGGACGTTTGTAGCTCCCCTCACATGACACGGGGTACTCTTACACACCCGGATGACGTACTTCCCAACTGGACGGACCTCAAGAAAGGCATAGAAGGTCGCAACTCCATAAACAGTGCTTGAGGGGATACCCAGGCGCCTGGCAACGTACCCCAGAACGTCGCGGGGAAGATATCCCCACTTCTCCTGAATGTCCTCAAGAACGCACAGCAGGGGTGTTTCTTCTTTCTCGTACCGTGAAAGAATCTCTTCAACATCCTGGTACACAAAAGGCGTGTTCATCAGCTTCCCTCCTCTGCTGCCAGTGCTTCCTGATACCGCCTGAGGATCTTCTCAAGGTCGCACCGGAGGCAACGTCCCGCCTCACGGCGCACGTCATCTTCATCAAGGGTAAGCCTCACCTCTGCAAACCCCTTGACCCGCTCTGTGACGGGAACCTCCGGCGGGTGCACCCGGGGAATCTCCTGCACAACCGGGGGTTCCTCGAGGATTCTCGGTCGCTCCGGGCGGACAACGAGTTCTTCCTCTTCCTGAAGTTTCCTGCGAAGGTAATCGTGAATGCTGTACGCGGCTTTCTTGCCAAGTGCCATGGCATGCACCACCGTTGCTTCCTGACCAACAGCGTCTCCCCCCGCGAAGACTCCCTCAAGAGACGTCGCGAGGGTGTAGCGATCCACTGCGACGTTCCCCCGCGCATCAAGAGCAAGGCCTTCCACAATTCCCGAAAGGTCCGGTTTCTGACCCACTGCACTGACAACAAGGTCACATTCCAGGAAAAGCTCCGCACCTTCAATCGGCACAGGCCGCCTCCGGCCACTTCGGTCGAACTCCCCAAGGCGCATTCTCTGGAAGCGAATCCCTCGAACTCTGTCATTTTCTCCCACAATCTCCAGAGGAGCCACAAGGAAGTGGAAAATGACACCTTCCTTCTCCGCGTCTTCAATTTCCTCAGGGATAGCCGGCATCTCGCTCCGTGTGCGGCGGTAGGCAACGTGAACTTCGGCTCCAAGACGAAGGAGTGTTCGTGCCGCGTCCATAGCGGCGTTTCCTCCTCCGACAACCACTGCCCGTTTTGGTCGAGGAACATCCTGACCGAGGTTGATCGCCTTCAGGAACTCGAGAGCCGGAACGACACCCTCAAGTTCCTCTCCAGGCACACCCAGAGGAACACTCTTCCAGGCTCCAATACCAAGGAAAACGGCGTCAAACTTTTCACGAAGCTCGGAAAGGGTAACGTCACGACCCAGAGCCGTATTGCACTGGATGCGAACCCCCATTGCCTGTATCTGAGCAAGGTCGTACTCCAGAGCCTCCCTGGGAAGGCGGTACGCCGGGATACCAGCCGCCAGCATACCCCCCGCCACAGGAAGAGCTTCGAAAACGGTGACGTCGTACCCAAACCGGGCAAGGTAGTAGGCACAGGTAAGACCTGCCGGTCCAGAGCCAACCACGGCTACAGAAGCATTGCGTTTCTTCTCAAGGACAACTGGGAGAACAATACGGTTCTTCCGGGCATAATCCGCAACGAATCGCTTGATGTCGTCAATGGCCACAGGTTCATCGAGCTGTCCCCGGCGACACTTCGACTCACAGGGTCGGTGACACACTCTGCCGCATACCGAGGGGAGAGGGTTGTCCTCCCGAATGACCTGGAGAGCCCCAATGTAGTCCCCATCCTTCACCAGGGAAACGTAGGCAGGAATGTCAATCCCCAGAGGACAGGCATGCTGGCAGGGAGCCCGGAAGAGCCCCCGGCAGACAACCGCGGGGCAGCGCTTTTCCCGGATGTGCGCTTCGTACTCGTCGCGGAAATACCGCAACGTGCTGAGAACAGGATTGGGAGCAGTTTGCCCCAGACCACAGAGTGCCGTGGATTTGATCTGCTCGGCAAGGTCCTCAAGGAGCTCAATGTCTCCCTCTTGGCCCTCTCCTGCCACGATGCGCTCGAGAATCTCGAGCATCCTCCTGGTCCCAATACGACAGGGTGTGCACTTCCCGCAGGACTCGTCCTGAACAAACTCAAGGAAGAAGCGGGCAAGGTCCACCATGCAGGTGTCTTCGTCCATCACGATGAGCCCACCGGACCCCATGATGGCTCCGAGCTCCTTCAGGGAGTCATAATCAATCTGCACGTTCAGGTGCTCAACCGGAATGCACCCTCCAGAGGGCCCACCGATCTGGACGGCCTTGAGTTTTTTTCCATCCCGAATACCTCCACCGAGATCGTACACGATCTCCCCCAGGGTGATGCCCATGGGGACCTCCACAAGCCCGGTGTTCACCACNTCNCCAGCTAAAGCAAAAACCTTNGTTCCCTTGCTGCCCTCTGTGCCAATACTTCGGAACCACTCAGGCCCGTTGAGGATGATGGGCGGGATATTCGCATAGGTCTCAACGTTGTTGATCACCGTGGGCTTGCCCCAGAGACCCTGCTGGGCGGGGAAGGGAGGTTTGGGACGGGGCATGCCCCGTTTCCCCTCAACGGAGGCAATGAGCGCCGTCTCCTCTCCGCAAACGAAGGCTCCTGCTCCGATACGAATCTCCACATCAAACGAAAAACCGCTCCCCAGGATGTTCCTCCCCAGAAGACCATATTCCCTTGCCTGTTCGATGGCATGTTCAAGACGTTCCACCGCAAGGGGATATTCGGCCCGGACGTAGACGTATCCCTGGTTCGCCCCTATGGCGTACCCCGCAATGGCCATGGCTTCAAGCACCGAGTGAGGATCACCTTCGAGGATACTCCGGTCCATAAACGCTCCCGGATCGCCTTCATCGGCGTTGCAGATGACGTACTTTGGCTCTCCCTTTGTCCTCCGGGTGAATTCCCACTTGAGCCCTGTGGGGAAGCCTGCTCCTCCTCGACCCCGAAGGCCTGAGCGTTTCACCACTTCGATGACCTCCTCAGGGGTCATCTCNGTGAGCACCTTAGCGAGAGCAAGGTACCCATCCCGGGCGATATAGTCTTCGATGTTGAGAGGGTCGATGAGACCACAGTTGCGAAGGGCAATCTTTTTCTGTTTCTCAAAGAACGCGATTTCTCGAAGGAACTTCTTGCGCTCTTCCTGGGGAGGCTGGTAGAGGAGTCGCTCCACCACCCGGCCCTTCAGGAGGTGCTCCTCAACAATCTCACGTGCATCCTCTGGAGTGAGCTTCTGGTAGAACACACCCTCAGGGTAGATGATAGCCAGAGGACCGAGGTTGCACGGACCAACACAACCGGTTTCAATCAGCCGCACCTCTCCCTCCAGGCCGTTCTTCTGCATCTCTCGAAGCAAGGCCTCTTTGACCCGGAGGGCACCTGAGGAAATGCACGCTGCTCCTGCACAGAGAAGTATCTGGCTCCGTTCAACGCCAGCCATATTCCTGCCTCCTCACCTCAGCGTTCAGTATGAACGACCCAGTCCCCCACGATTTGCCCATTGACGATATGTGAAGCTACGAGCTGGCGGGCCTTCTCGGGAGTGAGGTCTCCGTAGAGCACACGCTCTGTTCCTTTCTCGATGCTCACCAGGGGCTCGCGATCGCAGAGCCCGATACACCCTGCCTGGGTTACCAGAACGTTCGTCAGGTTCCGCTTTGCAATCTCGTCAAGAATCGCAGCCATTACCTGTCTTGCCCCTGCAGCAATCCCGCATGTACCCATATGCACTGTGATTTTGTACTCCGCCTTCCCTTCCCGGAGGAGTGCCCTTTTCTGGGCTTCTTCCTTAATCCTCTTCAAATCCTCAAGGCTTGTAATCTTCATTTGTCTGTCCCTCCCTCAGGGTGGTTTCGTGATAGGCAATCCAGTCTCGCAGAGCAGAGAGGAGCACAGGGTTTCCTCCAGGGTTTTCTATCCCCAATGCTCTGAAAACCTCACTGCTTCTAAAAGAAAAACGACGTCCATTCACCTCATGGGAAAAGATGAATTCAACCTCAGGATGAGAGGCAAGAAGGACAAAGAGGGTTTCCGCAAGATCCCCCAAAGGGGGCACATCGATATGGCTCCGGCGAAAAGTCGCTTTCACCCTGGTTCCCTTGCCTTCCTCCGAGGTAATCTCAAGGTTTCCCCCACACTGCTTGCTCAGCTGGGCAATAAGAGGGAGACCCAGGCCGACTTTTTTCCCTTTCGTGGAGAAGAAGGGGTCCACAGCCTGCTGCCGTGTTTTCTCATCCATCCCTCTTCCGTCATCCTCAACAACCATTTCCAAGAGGTCTCTCGCCGAGTCTTCGAGAAGGGAAATGGTGATTCTCCGCGCCCCCGCCCGGAGAGCGTTCTCCACAAGGTCAAGAATATGGAGCGAGAGCTCTTTCATTCCTCACTGGTAATCCTTGAGGATGTCCATAACCTGGGATGGGTTCACCCGTTTGTGGACATCGTTATCGACACGCATGACTGGTGCCAGCCCACATGCCCCTGCACAGCGCATGACCTCAAGGGAGAACAACCCGTCTGGCGTAACGCCTCCAACCTCCACCTGGAGTTCTTCCCGCAAGCGATCGAGGATTTCCTGTCCTCCCCGGACGTAGCACGCTGTTCCAAGACACACCTGAATCACGTGCTTCCCCCTGGGCTTCATGGAAAAGAAGTGGTAGAAGGTCACCACGCCATAGACTTCACTCAGGGGAACGTTGAGTACCTGGGAGACCTTCTTCAGCACCCAGGGAGGAAGATACCCGATGAGGTTCTGGGCTCTGTGGAGGGCCTGGATGAGCACTCCGGGTTTTCCCCGAAATTCCTCGAGAGCCTGTTCCAGAAGTTCTTCCTGTTCTCTCGACCCATGCTCTGCCACTGCCTGCGCCATTTGGTTCTCCTCCCGCTGGAACGTAAGTTTTTCAATATTATAAACTAACGAACAGTGTATCTCAACAAGAGAGCAATCCAGGCACCTCCACAAACCTCACACACCGATTGTGGCTCGCGCTTCAAGGCGACGAAGCTTCAGGACCCCATTTTCCACGTACACTTCAATGGTATCTCCAGGCTGGAACGTCCCCCGGATGAGTTCCGCAGAAAGCGGGCTTTCGATGGTCCGCTGGATGAGCCGCCGCAGGGGACGAGCCCCGAAATCTGGATCGTAACCTCTTTCGGCAAGGTACTCCCGTGCCTCATCGGTGAGGACGATATCCATATTCTGCTCTCTGAGACGTTTTCGAAGCCGAGAGATGAGAAGGTCCACGATGGCCTGAATTTCTTTCCTGGTCAGGGGGTGGAAAACGATGATTTCGTCAATGCGGTTGATGAACTCGGGCTTAAAGTACCGGTGGACTTCCTCGAGAACCCGCTCTTTCACTCTCCGCACTGCATCTTTGTCCTCAGGGTCAATACCCCGGAAGTACTGGCTCCCCAGGTTTGAGGTCATAATGATCACCGTGTTGGAAAAGTCCACCGTTCTCCCCTGACCATCGGTCAGGCGAGCGTCATCGAGAATCTGAAGGAAAATGTTGAACACATCGGGATGGGCCTTTTCCACTTCGTCGAAAAGAATAACCTGGTAGGGTCTTCGCCGGACAACTTCCGTGAGCTGTCCTCCCTCCTCGTATCCCACATATCCCGGAGGAGCACCAATGAGACGGGAAACGGCGTGTTTCTCCATGTACTCGGACATATCAAGGCGCAGGAGCGCTCCCTCGTCACCAAACAGGAACTCAGCCAGAGCCTTGGCCAGTTCGGTCTTCCCGACTCCTGTGGGACCCAAGAAAAGGAAGGAACCAATGGGCCGCCGCCCTTCGGATATACCAGCCCGAGAACGACGAATGGCTTCCGCTACCGCATGAACTGCCTCTTCCTGATCCACTACCCTCCTGTGGAGTTCTTCCTCCATGTTCAGGAGTTTTTTGCGTTCCTCCTCAAGGAGCTTTGACACCGGAATACCAGTCCAGCTTGAAACAATCTGAGCGATGTCCTCTTCGGTAACCACTTCGTTCAACGATCTCTGCCTGAGCCACTTCTCTTTCTCTTCCTGGTAACGCTTCTGCAGCGCCTCGGCTTCATCCCTCAAACGCGCAGCCTTCTCGTACTCCTGCGCCTGCACCGCAGCCATGCCTTCTTTTGCCAGTTGCTGCAGCCGTTCTTCCATTTCACGCAGTTCCTGAGGAACACTCTCCAGTTCAATCCGTTTTTTACTGGCTGCCTCATCCATAAGGTCAATGGCTTTGTCCGGCAGAAACCGGTCAGTGATGTATTTGCTCGCCAGCTCGCAGGCAGCACAAATTGCTTCATCGCTGATTTTCACCTTATGGTGAGCTTCATACCGATCCCGCAACCCCCGAAGGATTTCTTTGGTTTCCTCAACGCTCGGTTCGCCGACATAGACTGGCTGGAATCGCCGTTCCAGGGCCGGATCTTTCTCAATGTACTTCCGGTACTCATCAAGCGTCGTTGCCCCAATGCAGCGGAGTTCCCCCCTTGCCAGGGCAGGCTTCAGGAGATTGGCCGCATCAATAGCTCCTTCTGCTGCTCCTGCCCCCACTACTGTGTGGAGCTCATCGATGAAGAGGATAATCTTCCCCTCGGATTTCTGGACCTCTTCAAGCACCGCCTTCAGCCGCTCTTCAAACTCTCCGCGGAACTTTGCCCCAGCAAGCAGCGCTCCCATGTCCAGAGCAACAATCCTCTTGTTCTTGAGGCTCTCCGGCACCTCACCTCGAACGATTTTCTGGGCAAGGCCCTCGACAATGGCAGTTTTCCCAACACCTGGATCCCCAATGAGGACAGGGTTGTTCTTGGTTTTCCGGCTCAAAATCTGGATCACCCGTCGTATTTCTTCCTCCCGACCAATGACCGGGTCAAGTTTCCCTTCCCTGGCAAGCCGCGTGAGATCCCTTCCATACCGCTCGAGGGCCATGTATTTCCCCTCGGCGTGCGGATCTTCCACCCGCCGGTGCCCGCGGATTTCCTGAAGGGCCCGGTAGATTTTTTCAACATCAATGCCATGGGTACGAAGCAGGCGGTAACTTGCACCCGTTTCCTCTCGAGCAATGGCGATGAGGAGATGTTCCACCCCCACGTATTCGTCCTTCAAACGCTTGGCTTCTTCCTCTGCCCCGGTAAGAACCGACTTTGCCCGGGGAGTGATGTAAATCTGCATTTCCTGGGAACCCTGGTAGTAAATCTTCGGGTACCGCTCAAGGGCCTCCTCAAGTTCTCGCTCCAGAACCTGCGGATGGACCCCACATCGTTCAAGGATCTGTGGTGCCAAACCATTAGGCTGCTTCAAAAGTGCAAGCAAGAGGTGCTCCACATCGAGCTGATTGTGGTGGTATTCAAGGAGCAGGTCCTGCGCAAGAGCAATGGCCTCCTTGGCTTTTTCGGTGAACTGGTCAAACCGCATCGGCTTTCTCCTCCTTCCTCTTCCGTTCAAGCTCTTCCTTTTCACGCCGAAGCCTTTCAAGCTGATCACTCAGCCGCAAAATAATCTCCACCCCCGCCAGATTCACCCCCATATCCTGGGTCAGCACTTTGATACGCCGAATTCTCTCCACATCACTCTGGGTGTAGAAACGCACATTTCCCCTGCCCCGCTTGGGCGTGATGAGACCCACCCGTTCGTAGTAACGCAGAGTCTGGGGATGAACCTGGGTCATCTCTGCCACAACCCCAATGGTCAGGTACTCCATCTCCCCCTGAAATTTCTTCTTCATGCCTTTCGCCTCCTCACGCACTGAGGAGATGTTTCCTCGGGTTCTCCTTGCGAAGTGCAGCAAACTCCCGGAGGAGCTCCCGTTCCCTCTCGGTGAGCCCCTGGGGAACCACAACGTGAACCTTCACCAGCTGGTCTCCCCGACCACTATTCCCCCGTTTCGGGAACCCCAGACCCCGAAGGCGGAATACCGTTCCGTTCTGCGTCTCGGGAGGAATCTTCATCCGAACCTTTCCCAAAAGCGTCGGGACCTCAATCTCCGTTCCCAGTGCTGCCTCAGGAAAGGTCAAGGGAAGGTCTAAAAGCACATCGTCCCCATCACGCCTGAAGAAGGCGTGGGGTCGAACCCGAACCTGAAGGTACAGATCCCTCCCACCTGCAACCCCGGGCACCCGGAGTTTCGTTCCATCGCTCACCCCCGCAGGAATGGTCACGCTGACGGTTTTGCTTTTTTTCTCTACTCCCGCTCCGCCACAGACGCGACACCTTCCACCCATCCGTTCCTCTCCCGTTCCGCCACAGGAGGAGCAGATTTCCTCGTACTCCACACGGATATTCCGGGAAGTACCCTGGAAGCTCTCCTCAAAAGAAATCTCCACATCCTGAACAACATCCCGTCGTCTCTTCTCTTCCGTGGCGGTAAAACCGCCCTCGGGAGATGTAAAGAAACGGAAGGTCGTTGCCCTTCGGGAACGAAGGCGGTCACCCAGGAGGTCCCCAAAAAACATTTTGAAGAAATCGCTGAAATCCCCAAATTCGAAGTCCGTGGTAAATTCCGACGAAGAAGCCCTCGCCGACTGACCATACCGGCGGTAGAAGTCCTGCCAGAACGCCTCAGTATCTCTGTGGCCGTAAGTTGCCCAGGCTGCCCCAAGCTCATCGTAACGCTTCCGTTTCTCAGGATCGCTCAGCACCTCGTAGGCCTCGTTGATTTCCTTGAACTTCCTCTCCGCTTCTTTGTCTCCCGGGTTGAGGTCCGGGTGATATTTTCTGGCAAGACGCCGGTAGGCCCTTTTGATTTCTTTCTCGTCGGCATTCCTTGGGACACCAAGGATGGCATAGTAGTCTTTGAACTCCATGTTCCGTTCACCCCCAGGGGGAGAGAAGACCTCTCCCCCCTCTCTCAGCTTTCCTGAATGACAATCCGTCGTGCTCTCTGTTCCTCAACCTTGGGAAGGCGAATCTCTAAAACGCCATTCCGGTAGGTTGCAGTGACCCGATCAACGTCCACAGGAACCCGAAGGGCAAATGCCCTGGAGAAGGGACCGTAAACCCTCTCCTGGCGGAGGAAGCGAACCTCCCCATCAAGGGGTTTGCGTTCCCCTTTTACCGTAACCTGGTCACCGGAAACGCTGATCTCGATGTTCTTCTGATCCACTCCAGGAAGGTCCAAGAACACCACGATTTCCTTCTCATCCTCCACAACATCAGCTGGGGGAATCCACACCTCTTTCTTGCGCTCGTAAGTGGGGAAACTCTCTTCTAAGAGCCTCGCCACACGTTCCTGAAGGTCCGCAATGTCCCGCCAGAGATCAAACCGAGGAATCGCCATGGCAATCACCTCTCTTTTACCTTCTTTGACTTTTCAGGGAGCATTATACGAGCTTGCCAGAGATTTGTCAAGATTCGTCAGGAATTGTCAAAGAGGAGGGAGAAATGTCAGAGTTCCAAGGTCTCCGCCTGCTCCTGCATAGCCCCAAGCGCAATACCCAGAAATTCCTCAAGGGGAAGACCGAGAGCCTTGCAGGAAAGTATCTGCTCCCGTTTCGCTCCACGGGCAAAGCCCTTCTCCCGAAACCGGGAAAGCAGAAAGGCAACGTCCACATTTCGTATGCTCTTTTGGGGATGAACGAGCACACAGGCAACGATGAAACCGCTCGTTGGGTCAACAGCCCAGAGCGCCTTTGCCATGCGCCCTTCCGGCTGGTACCCCGTCATCTCATTGTGGGCACGAACAGCCAGGACAATGGCCTCTGAAAATCCAGCTTCTTTGAGAAGCTGCGCCCCAAGAAGGCCGTGCTTTTCAGGTTCTCCTTTTGTGAGCTCGTAGTCGATGTCATGGAGAAGGCCCGCCATGGCCCACTCCGCCTGGTCCTCACCAAAAACCTGGGCCAGGCGTCCCATAATGGCCTCACAGGCGAGGCTGTGCTTTATGAGATTTCGATGGGTGAGGTACTTTTGAAGAAAAGCAAGGGCTTCCTCCCGGGTCATAGGCTCACCGCCTCAAAAACTCAAGGGGATCCACCGGGCGACCGTTCCGGCGCACCTCGAAGTGGAGGTGAGGACAGGTGGCATTTCCCGTTGAACCCACCCGGGCAATGGGATCCCCTTTATTCACCCGCTGCCCTTCTCGCACGAGATTAACCGAGTTGTGGGCGTACACGGTCTGCAATCCCGAAGCATGGGTGATGATCACCACACGCCCGTATCCACTCATCCACCCGCTGTAACTCACCACTCCGCTTTCAGCTGCCCGCACAACGGTCCCCGCAGGAGCAACAATATCCACCCCGTAATGGAACCTACCACCCCGGGGGCCGAAACGGGAGGAAATTCGCCCATTCACTGGCCAGATGAACCCCTGCTGTGCTCTCTGAGGTCCAGAAGAAACACCGCCCCGCGAGGGGACCCGTAGCACCTGGCCGATCTGGAGAATACTCGTCTCCTGAAGACCATTGGCCTGCAGGAGTTCCCTCAGAGGGACACCAAAGCGCCGGGAAATGCCCCAGAGTGTATCTCCCTTCTTAACCGTGTACGTCTCCCAGGAGGAAGCAGGAGAAGATGATGCAACAGCAGTTTTTCCTGTCCCTTTAGGAATAACGAGGCGCATGCCCACCTGGAGGATGCTTGTTTCGGTGAGACCGTTGGCTTTCATCAGCGACTTCATGTCTACACCGTACTGTCGGGAAATTCGCCAGAGAGAGTCACCCTGACGGACAATGTGGACCTGTGCCTGAGTCACCCCCTGGGCGGTTGCTCTTCCCGAAGTCTTCGGGTAGCCATCGCCCGAGAGCGGGATCACGAGTTTCTGCCCCACCCGGAGAATGCTTTTCTCAGTGAGGTTGTTTACCTCAAGGAGCAGACGAACCGGAATCTGGAATTCCCGGGCAATGCCCCAGGGAGTGTCTCCCTGCTTCACTTCATACAGGAGGTTGCCACTCTGGGAATCCCGCTCGCCCTCAATGAGAATTTTCATGCCCGGATACAGAATGCTCCGCTCTGAGAGACCATTGAGCTCAAGGAGTGTTTTGAGAGTCACACCATACCGGCGAGAAATCACCCAGAGGTTCTCCCCCGCCTGGACTTCGTGGTAGGTCACACCTTCTGCTCTTCCCTGATTTCCCAGAAGGAACAGAATCCCGAGGAACAACACCCCCAGAGCTTGCCTCCCACCCCTCATACCAACCTCCTCAAGCTCAAAAAAACTTTCCTGCCGTCAAAGCAGAACTCTCTTGCCGCACTCTCACCACAGAGAGCCGAACCCACAGAGATCTCCTGGGCCAGGACCTCTTCTTCAATGAATTCCCGGTACCGCTCCACCACCCTAAGGAGGTATGGGTCCGAATCCTCCGAGAGCAGAAGGACAACGCGTTCCTCGACATCAAGGCCGAGTTCCTTCCGCCACATCTGAATACTGTGGACGAAGTCACGAACCAGTCCCTCTTCCTTCAGTGCCTCATCGAGAGTGGTGTCGAGAATGACAGCGTACTGGCCTTCGCTCTCCACGGAAAAGTGACCACCGGCCTCAAGAACAACCTCAACCTCGTCCAAGCTCAGTGCGATCTCTGTCCCGGCCAGAGAGAGCACGAGTCGCCCCTCCTGGAGGAACTTGCGAGCTGCATCCTGCGGACAGGATGCCAGGGCCTTAGCGATTTCCTTGACCCTCTCACCATAGCGAGGACCAAGAAGAGCAAAACGTGGTTTCAGGCGCACAGTAATCGTGTCCGGGAGCTCCTCAGCCCACTCAACATCCTTCACGTTGAGTTCATCCTGGACAAGCCCGGCAAATGGCCGAACACGGGATTCATCTGCCCTGGGGAGCACAAGAGTGGCTTTCCTTAAAGGCTGGCGGAGCTTGATCCCGGCCTTATTGCGTATGGCCCGCCCAAGGTTCACAAGTTTCCGCGCCACATCCATGGATTGCAGAAGCTCCCGGTCAACGAGCTCCTCCTGGATTTCGGGGTAATCCTCAAGGTGCACACTCTCTTTCCGGGAAGGCAAAGGATCCGCAAGGGTCTGGTACAGGAGTTCCGCAGTGAAGGGAACGAAAGGGGCGAGGAGCTTCGTAAGTCCCATGAGCACCGCATAAAGGGTTCGATAGGCCCCTGCTTTTTCTCCATCCCACTGGGATTTCCAGAAACGCCTCCGGGAACGGCGAATGTACCAGTTACTCAAGTCCTCGATAACGAACTCCTCGAGGGACTTTGCCGCCTTTGAAATCTCGAAACGGTCCAGCGCTTCCCGGACCTCCTTCACAAGTGCTCTAAAAGCATTCACCAACCAGCGGTCCAAAAGATGCTCCGGTTCCCCAAGCGAGGAATCCGGGGGGATATAACGGTCAATGTTGGCATAGAGGATGAAGAAGTTCACGGCATTCCAGAGGGTGTCGAAAAACTTGCTGAGGACCTCACGCAGACCTGATTTCCCAAAGCGCTTCGGCACCCAGGGAGGAGAAACGGAAAAGATGTACCAGCGAAGCACATCGGCACCATAGGCTTCGATGAGGTCCCAGGGGTCCACAACGTTGCCAATGTGCTTGCTCATTTTCTGCCCTTTCTCATCAAGGCCGAGTTCAGTCACAAGGCAATGCAAAAACGCAGGACTTCTGAAAAGTATGCTCGCCAGAACATGGAGACTGTAGAACCATCCCCGGGTTTGATCGATGGCCTCACAGATAAAATCGGCGGGGAAGCTCCGGGCAAACTCTTCCTGGTTCTCGAAGGGATAGTGGTGCTGGGCCACGAACATGGCCCCTGAGTCAAACCAGCAGTCGATAACCTCAGGAACCCGCCGCATTACCCCACCACACTGGGGACAGGAGAGCAGCACCCGGTCTACGTACGGCCTATGCAGTTCAATGTCGCCGATGGGAGAAAGAGAACGGGAACGCAGTTCTTCCAGGGACCCCACGGCGTCAGTAAACCTACAGGTGTCGCATTTCCAGATATTCAGGGGAGTCCCCCAGTACCGTTCCCGGGAGAGTGCCCAGTCAACCACATTCTCCAGAAAATCCCCAAAGCGCCCATCCCGGATATGTTCCGGAACCCAGTGAATCTTCTGATTGTTCTCCAAAAGAAGCTCGCGAAACGCTGTAGTCTTTATGAACCAGCTCTCTTTCGCATAGTAGAGAAGAGGGGTATCACACCGCCAGCAAAAAGGATAAGAATGCCGGTAGGTCTCCTTGCGGAAGAGTTTCCCTTCCTTCCGGAGATAGTCGATAATGAGCGGGTCGGCGTCCTTCACCCACAGACCCTTCCATGGCTCAACACTACTATCGTACGTTCCATCGGGCAGCACCGGCTGAAGAACAGGGAGGCCCTCCTTCTGTGCCAGACGCATGTCATCCTCTCCGAAGGCCGGCGCAATATGGACAATACCGGTGCCTTCCACCATGGAAACAAAATCACCAGCGAAAACCCTGTATCCCTTCTCAGCCCGGACAAAGGGAAGAAGGGGTTCGTACTCAAGACCAACAAGGTCCTCGCCTTTCATCTCCCGGAGAATTCGGAAAGTCCCCTCCTGGAAGAGCTTTCCCAGGCTTTCCTTCCCCAGGATGAACCTGGTGCCGTCCTCGCTCTCTATCTCCACATATGGCAGGTCTTTCCCCACCGCTAAAGCCACGTTGGCTACCAGTGTCCAGGGAGTGGTCGTCCAAACCAGGAAAAAGGTCCCTGCTTTTTCCCTGACGGCGAATTTCACATACACCGAAGGGTCGTCAGTCTCCCGGTACCCCAGGGCAACCTCATGACTCGAAAGAGAAGTACCGCAGCGAGGGCAGTACGGAAGGACCTTGTGCCCCTGGTACAGCAGCCCCTGCTTCCAGAGCTCTTTGAGAATCCACCAGAGGCTCTCGATGTACTCGTTAGTGCAGGTGATGTAGGGGTGCTCGAGGTCCATCCAGATTCCCAGGCGCTCCGTCAGCTTCTCCCACTCCCGGATGTACCGGAAAACGCTCTCTTTACATCGAGCATTGAAGGCTTCAACTCCGAACCGTTCGATATCCTGCTTACCTCTTATGCCGAGCTCCTTTTCAACCTCAAGCTCTACAGGAAGACCATGGGTATCCCAGCCTGCTTTTCGGGGAACGAAAAAGCCACACATCGTCTTGTAGCGGGGGATGAGGTCTTTGATGCTTCTTCCGATAACATGCCCTGCATGGGGATAGCCATTCGCCGTTGGAGGACCTTCGTAAAATGTAAAGCGGGGACATCCCTCTCGTAGCCTGAGGCTCTTTTGGAAAATCTGCTGCTCTTTCCAGAAGGAGAGAATACGCTCTTCTTCCTTCGGGAGATAGCTCAGTTTTGGAAGCGACTGGAACAAGACCCTTCACCTTCCTTGCGTTTAGCTTGCGGCATTCACCTGGATGGGCTCAACGAGAATGTAAGGGGCAAGGATACTCCCCTGCACCCACCGGCAGTCCCGGGAAAGTTCCTTAATATTTTTCAGGGCTTCATAGGCATTGCCACTGATCATAACATTTTTGACACGTCCCTGGATTTCGCCACCCCTCACGTAAAAGCCAAGCTGCACACCACAGGAGAAAAATCCCGAGGCAATGTTGCTCTGACCAAGCCCGAGAAGGCTATCCACCACGAGGCCTTCTTCAAGCTCCTCCACTAAAGTCTCGCGATCCCGTAGCCCATTTTTGATTTTCAAGACGCTAAAGCCTGGCTCTGGCATGTCCCATGGAGAACGACGGAAACCACTGGCTGTGGTCCTTCGTCCAGTCCTTGCCGCACTCCAGAGGTCCCAGAAACCATCTTCCACCTTCCCGCTCTCCACAAGGACACGCTCCTCGGGGGTCAGTATCCCCTCATCATCAAACGGGCACGAACCCAAAGCCCAGGGCTCCTGAGGAACCTCAACAAGAGAGAACAGCGAGGAAAAGAGAACCTTACCAAGTTTGTCCTGGAGTGGGGATTTTCCAAAGGCGATATTACGACCGCTCAACCCATATAGCAAGGGATACAGAAGGACCATACATCCTGAGGGGGTAAAAAGCACGGGATACTGTCCACTCTGGATGGAAACCACCCGCTCTGAAAGGTCAAGCCTGAGCTCAACCTCTTTCAGGAGGTCGTCAACGTCGATGTCCCGATTGCCCCAGCCCCTCTCCACATACACGGTCAGGATATCATCGTCCTTCACCCGAGTGGCCTCAACCGAGATGTCAAAAAAAGTTCGGGCAAAGCGAATCTCCTCTTCATGGTGATTGAAGAGCTCCCGTTCCTCTCTTCCCGCAACAATACGAACATTCGTCAAAACCTCAGGATGGGTTGCCTTGAGCTGTCCCACAAGATACTCCCCAATCTCTACCATTTCCCGAACGCTCAGTTCTTCAAGGCGAGGATCAACAAAATCCTTCCATTCGGTGGTGGAAGGGTAGGAAGGGATGGTGAAATCAACCACGTCACCAAAAGCGCTCACTTCCAGAGCCTGGTCTACTGCCTCCGAAGGGGCACAGGGAGGCGTGAAAGCGTAAAATCCCAGGTGTTTGTCGGGGCGAATCACCCTCAACCCACACCCGGTATGCTCTCTCACCACATACCCCCGAAATGTTCCAGCTTCGTACTCTATGCTTTTTTCCCAGACTTTCCGCACAAAGAGGTCTGCCTGAAGCCCCCTGGCTCTCGCAATGCTCACAACCTCACGCATGGTACTGTCCCCCCACAAGGACTTCCCGCAATCGAACGTGTGGACTTCCCGTTGGCGTGGGAAGGCCCATCTGCTCACCCTTCCCGCACCAGCCCACCTCAGTCCAGCGGAAATCATTCGCTACTGCGTCTATTTTACCAAGAGTCTGAAAGAGATTTCCACTGAGGACAATGTCCTTCACCATCTCCCCAACCTTTCCCCTTTCGATAAGGTACCCGTAGGCTGGGGAGAAGGTGAAAAGCTCGAGGGCAGTGTTCCCACCAACGTACTCCACCGCGTACACACCCCGTTCGATGTCAGCAAAGAGGTCCTGAGGAGATACCGTTCCCGGCTCAATTCCCGTGTTGGTCATCCGCACAATGGGTGGGAAACGATACGAAATGGTGCGGGCATTCCCCGTGGGGGACTCGCCAAGGAGAAATGCTGTCTCCCGCGAGTGCAGTCTTCCAGAGAGATAGCCCTCCCGGATAAGGTATGTCCGTTGCGTCCGCGTACCCTCATCGTCGTAGGGAGAAGAGCCCCTGAGGTTTTCGAGGCTTCCGTCATCAAATACCGAGAGCACCGGGGAAGCAATTGGCTTCCCCAGTACCATGAGTTTTTGAAGGCGCTCGTTCCGGGAAAGAAAATCTGCCTCACTGAGATGCCCAAACGCCTCGTGAATGAAAACCCCCGCAAGGACCGGATCCAGAACCACATCGTACACCCCACCAGGGAAGGGTCGGGCAAAGAGCAACGCCTCCGCCTGCTTCCCCACCCGATGGGCAAGTTCCTCCAACTCCCTCACAAGCTCAAACCCCGCCTTCCCGGCCACTCCATCACGATAGACCTCAATCTGGTCTCCTTTCCTGGCCGTTGCCACAAAGCTCAGCGAAATGTCAGGTTTTTCCCAGAAGATCACGGACCCATCGGAGTTGGCGAAGTACACGGTGCGCCACTCATCACGGTACTCCACAACCGCACTGACCACAAAAGGAGAGGCCTCCCGAAGCATTCGGGCATAGGTGAAAAGAAGCTGGACTTTCTCCCCAAGGGGCTTCTCCCGGAAATCCTCTCGCGGGAAAAAACGAATCTCCTCCTCGGCCCCCTCTCCCCGGACAACACCGGTTCTCCCTTGCGGAAGGAGGGCAACCGAGCGCAGACCGGAAACAACGTACTCTCCGAGGTTGTCCCACCCTTGGAAACTCGCAAACCACCAACCCGTTTTGGGATGGAGAATGCGGAGGGAACCGCCCCGCTCTTCCGTGACCTTGAGCCTCTCCACAGTAGTGTTGTGGATACGGATACTCGTGGTCACGATGTGCTCCAGACGAATTTCCAGGTATTCCCCATTCTGAGGTCTCCGTGCGAGGTCACGCAAGATCTCTCTCATGGAGACGGTGACTCACCTTCTTGGACTTTTTCGGCGTTGCTCCCTGAGGGTAAATTCTCCTCTATTATGGCAATTTCAGCCTTGCTTTTCAACTCTTCAATCCATTTCTCAAACGCTTCCTGCTGCTTCCGGGGGGTAAGACGGGCGACGATTTCCTCGCGAACTTCCGAGAGCTCCTTGAGGCGGGGCTTCAGATGTTCCTCCACAAAGAAGATGTGGAACCCATCGTTGATCTCCACAATATCGCTGTAATTTCCCGGAGCAAGTTCGAAGAGAATCCTTTCGATTTCAGGATCAAGGTCTCCCCGCCTGATATACCCCATTGCGCCACCGCTTAAGGCGTCAGGCGACTCAGACTTCTCCCGTGCCACCTCATCAAAGGGTCGCCCAGTCTTCAACTCCTCAAGAATAGCTTCTGCCTTTTCCCGAGAACTCACCATAATGTGCCGCGCTTTCACCTGTTCAGGCTCGGTGTAGAGCGTGGGATTGGCGTTGTACTCTTTCTGGATTTCTTCGTCGCTTACCTGAACCTTCTCGATGATTTCCCTCTTGATGATTTCCCGAATGAGAACCTGCTTTTTGAGCTCCTCAATCTGCTTCACCACTTCAGGATCCGATTCAAGCCCGATTTTCCGAGCCTCCTGCAAAAGGAGGAGCTGGCGAATGAATTGCTCCAGAAGATCCCGCATACCTCCAGGAAACTGCGTTCTGTACGCCTCGGGGAGATTATTCCATATCCTCTCAAGGTCCTCAAGGTAAACCGGTTCTCCATTCACCTCAGCGACAATCTTCTGCTCCACACCCTGAGGTGTAGACGTCTCTTCAGCCCAGACATTCCATCCCCACACCAGCACACAAACCGCAAGGATAAGCAGTCCCCAAACTCGCAATAACCTCATTGCTCTTCTCCTTTCTCTCTGGTAATTTCGTCTTCAAGGACGTACAAGGGAAAATGGTCCTCTGCGATATTCTCTTCTTCCCTCCTTTCCTCCGGAAGGCTGCGTTTTTCTCCCAGCCGGTCCACCTTTTTTGCCAGGGACCGCAAAAGATGTTGCACTTCTTTCAACCGTTCGTTGAGAACCCAAAAAAGCAAAAGCCCGTACAGCACAAGAACGATGAGCAGAATTCCCAAAAGCAAGGCACAGACCCCCAGTCCAGAAAGCTATACGATGACCGAACCACTCCGAAGTTCCTTCAAACCTTCAAAACGCTCCCTCCGTACTCCAATGCCGATGAGGCAATTCCTGTGAATCACCAGCCCTTCCGGGATAACACTCCCCTTCCCGACGAGGTTGACCCCCCAGTTCAGGAGGTCCGGACGAGCGTCGTTTGGTGTCAGGTCGTCTCCATATCCCACCACCGCTCCTTTCTCCACCACCACTCTCTTGTCGAGGATACTCAGAAAGACCCGGGCCCTTTCCCCAACAACCGAATCGTTGAAGATGATGGAATCATGGACCTGGGCTCCCTCTTCGACCACAACTCCCGGGAAAATCACCGAGTGCACAACCTCTCCCTTGATGACCGCTCCTTCCCCAATGATGCTTGAGGCAACCCGAGCGCCTTTGCAAATCTGCGTTGGGGGATAAGGAGGACGGTTGGTGTAGATGACCCAATCAGGATCATAGAGGTTGAAAGAGGGTAGGGGAACCAGAAGATGCATGTTGGCCTCCCAGTATGCCCGAATCGTCCCAACATCAAACCACGGTCCAGTGTAAAAGTACGCCTGCATCCTCACCTTTCCCACGCTGGCGATAACGGTATCACGCACAAGGTCGAATTTTCCTTCCCTGGCATTCTCAAGCAATTTCTCCACAAGGAACTCGGTGCGGAAGACGTAAATCCCCATGAAAGCGATGGTCGACCAGGGAACGGATGGCTTTTCTTCAAAACGGGTGATCCAGTTGTCCTCGTCCACCGCAACCACACCAAATCGGGAAACATCCTCCTCCCGCACCCGGGTGACCACAAGGGTAACATCAGCATCCCGGTCAATATGGTATGCCATGAGAGGGTTATAGTCCATGAGATACGCATGGTCTCCAGAGAGCACAAGAAGGTGGGGAACTCTCTTTCGGAGGATGATATTCATATTCTGGTACAGGGCATCCCCCGTCCCCCGATACCATCCCCCAACAGTTCGACCCAAGTACGGTTGCAAGAGTTCAATGCCACCCTGTTTCCTGTCGAGATCCCAGGGACGTCCAGCCCCAATGTGTTCGATGAGCGAACGAGGCTGGTACTGCGTGAGCACACCGATGTCATAAATCCCAGAGTTCACGCAGTTACTCAAGGGGAAATCGATGAGACGGTAGCATCCTCCAAAAGGCACGGCCGCTTTTGCACGCTCGACCGAGAGCACACTCAGCCGATCTCCTTTTCCCCCTGCGAGAATCATGGCGTACCGGATTGGTGGCATATTCATTCACTCTCCTGGAACCCAAGGCAGAGACGAAGCCTTGAGGCTGCCTCTTCAGGAGGCAGGACGTTAATGGAAAACCCGCTTCCCCACTCAAATCCTGCTACCCGGGGAAAGCTCGGCAAAATCTCAAAGTGCCAATGGTAACCCTGATATTCTTCACTCCTGGCATGGTACGGTACACTGTGGAGAACGAAATTAAAAGCGGACCCACCTGAGCACTCCCGAACACCCCAGAGGACTCTGCGCAGAGTCTGAGCCAGGTCTTCAAGACGTGTTTCCTCCAAGAAAGTAGCACTGTGAGACACCGGGAGCACCACAACCTCAAAGGGGAGGCGAGCAGCATAGGGAACCAGAGCAACAAAATGCTTGCTTTCAAAAACGACTCGGGTAAACTTCTTTCTCTCCTGTTCAAGGAGCGCACAGAAGAGACATTTCCCCCGCTGCGAGTAGAACGCTCTTGCACTCTGGAGTTCCGCGCAAACGGCCTGGGGAATGACAGGCGTAGCGACAAACTGGGAGTGAGCATGGCTCATGGAAGCCCCGGCCTCCACACCCTGGTTTTTGAAAATCAAACCGTACTGGAGCTCCTTCTCGCCCGAGAAATACCGCAATCGCTCCCTGTACGTCATCAGCACCTTGACAATTTGTTCCTCAGGGAGCTCTGAGAAATCCACAGCATGATGGGGAGTTTCAACGATGACTTCATGCACTCCAAAGCCGCTCATCGCCTGGTGAAATTCATCTTCCATACTCCAGAAAGGGATATCCCTCTGGAGTGCGGGGTACTTGTTCGGAAAAACCCGAACAAACCATCCCGGCTGGTTCTCCGCGGTTCCGTCACGACGAATGCTGAACACCTCAGGAGGGGTCATGGTCTCCATGCCCTCACAGAAGGGACACTGAGTCCCTTCTCCCTCCCCAAATTCATATGGACGACCTGCACGCTCCGGAGCCACAATGGTCCAGCGTTCAGTAAAGGGGTCCTTCCGCCACTCCGACATAGGGAATTTCAGGGAATCCAGTCCTCGTCTCCACTCAGGCTTTCAAGGAAAAGCACAAGCAACTGTACGGCATTTTCCACGTCTTCAGTGTCAATGACCTCCGAAGGAGTATGCATGTACCGGTTAGGTATGCCGATGAGTCCCGTCACCACACCTTCTCTAGTCACCTGGATGGCGTTGGCGTCCGTCCCTGTTGCCCTGGATTCTGCCTGAACCTGATAGGGAATCCCATGGGTTCTGGCAATGTCCACAAACCGCTGGAACACCTTGGGGTTGATATTGGGTCCCCGGGCAATGACCGGACCTTTCCCTAAGGCTATGTCGCCGACTTTTCGCTTATCTACATCCGGACAATCGGAGGCAAACGTCACATCAATGGCAATGCCTACATGAGGCGCAATACCAAAGGCACTCGTCCGCGCTCCTCGAAGACCGAGCTCTTCCTGAACGGTACTCACCCCATATACGGCGCAGCAGAGTTTTTCCCGGTTTACCCGGCGGAGCGTCTCCGCCACAACAAACACTCCCACCTTGTCGTCAAAACCCTTCCCTGCCACCCTCGTCCCGAAAAGGGGTCGAAAGCCCACGTCAAAGGTAATTGGGTCTCCAATGCTCACAAGTTTGAGGGCTTCTTCCTTGGTCTTCACCCCGATGTCAATCCACTGTTCCTCGATTTTCACCACCTTCTGGCGGTCCTTTTCCTCCATGAGGTGAATCGGCTTTTTCCCCACTACACCGGGAACAGGACCGGAACCCGTATGGATGAGCACCCTGGTTCCTGCAGTGACGTGAGGATCCACACCGCCTACGGCCGAAAAATAGATATACCCCTGGTCGTTCACGTACTCCACCATAAGACCTACTTCATCACAGTGTCCGGCAAGCATCACCCGGGGGGTTCTGTCAGGGTGGATAACCCCAAAGGCATTACCATGAACGTCTTTATACGTTCTATCGACCCTGTCCTGAATGCGCTCCAGAAAAATCCTTTGCACTTCCTCCTCAAAACCAGAAGGACTGGGGGTGGAAATGAGTTTTCGCAGGAAATCCAGGCTATCCGAGTCCATTGGTATTCCCCCTTTCAAGGGATATTTCCTCAAGGCTTCTGCCAAAAGCCAGCGCCAGGGCTTCATCAAGGGTTTCCACGAAGTGGAATTGCAATTCCCGCCTGACCTCCTCGGGAACCTCTTCGAGGTCTTTCTCGTTCTCCTTGGGGAGAATCACCGTCCCAATGCCTGCCCGGTATGCAGCCAGGACCTTTTCCTTAATTCCTCCTACAGGGAGAACCCGCCCTGTGAGCGTGACTTCTCCAGTCATGGCCAATCCCTGACAGGGAGGAGTTTTCGTCAGTGCAGAAACCAGAGAAACCGCCATGGTGACGCCGGCAGATGGTCCATCTTTGGGGATTGCCCCTGCGGGAACGTGAATGTGAATGTCTTTCTTTTCGTAGAAGTCTTCGGGAATATGCCACTCCCTCGAACGCTCCCGAACACACGAGAGCACAATGCGGGCCGATTCCTGCATGATTTTCCCCATGTTTCCAGTAAGGATGAGATTTCCCTTCCCCGGGAGGGCAACCGTTTCCACAAAAAGGACCTCTCCGCCAACCTCGGTCCACGCAAGACCCACAGCCACGCCTACCCTTCCCTGAGGAGAGAACATGTCCCGGGAGTACCGCCGAGGTCCGAGGAATTCCCTAAGAAGCGGGATATCAACCACAAAGGGACCCTGTTCCCCCGAGGCTATGCGTTTGGCCACCTTCCGGCACACCGAGGCAATGTTTCGCTCAAGCTGCCGCACCCCTGCCTCCCGTGTGTACTCCCGGACAATGGTGAGGATGGTCTCGTCAGGGATATGCAACAGGTCCTCCGGAATACCGTTCTCCCGGCACTGTTTCGGGACAAGGTAGCGCTTGGCAATCACCAGTTTGTCCTGGTCCGTGTACCCCGAGAGGAAAATCAGCTCCATCCGGTCAAGGAGGGCCGGAGGAATGGTATCGACCACGTTGGCCGTGGCAATGAAAAGAACCCGGGAGAGGTTGAAGGGAACTCCAAGGTAATGGTCCACAAAGGCCTCATTCTGTTCAGGGTCAAGAACCTCAAGGAGCGCCGCTGCTGGATCCCCCCGAAAATCCACACCAATCTTGTCAATCTCATCGAGCATGAACACGGGGTTGTTCGTTCCTGCCCTGCGGAGACCCTGAATGATTCTCCCCGGCATTGCCCCAACGTAGGTACGCCGATGTCCCCGAATCTCGGCTTCATCCCGAACACCACCAAGGGAAATCCGTACGAACCTCCGCCCCAGGGACCGGGCAATGGACTTCCCAAGCGAAGTCTTCCCCACTCCAGGAGGACCCACAAAGCAGAGAATCGGACCCTTGAGGTCTTTCTTCAGCTGACACACGGCGAGGTACTCAAGGATGCGCTCCTTGACCTTCTCAAGGTCATGGTGGTCCTCGTCGAGGATTTTCCGAGCAAGTTCCACGTCAAGGGTGTCCTCGGTGCTCTTATTCCAGGGAAGTTCAAGAATCCAGTCGATGTAGTTCCGAATAACCGGGTACTCGGGGGAGGTGGTGGGGATATGCGAGAGACGGTCAAGCTCTTTTTCCACCTCCTCCTCCACTTCCGGAGCAAGGCCCAAAGCTTTGATTTTTTCCCTGAGCCGAGTAATCTCGCTTCCCCGTTCATCGAGTTCTCCAAGCTCCCGCTGGATGGCCTTGAGCTGCTCCCGCAGGAAATACTCCCGCTGGGTCTTGGCCATCTCCTTCTGAATCTGAGCCTGAATTTTGCTCCCTATCTGGAGGATTTCGAGCTCCCGTGTCAGGTAGTAGGTGACCTTCTTCAACTTCTCCACAAGGTCGAAAGAGGCAAGAACATCCTGTTTCCCAGCAACATCGAGGTTCAGGTTAAAAGCCACAAAATGAGCAAGGCGCGCGGGTTCCTTGATGTTCATCGCTGCCACAAAGGCCTCTTTAGGCAGATACGGCGCAAGTTCAACAACCTTCTGGAAAAGGCTAAGAATATTGCGCTTCAGCGCCTCCACTTCGTCTGTGCGGATTTCCTCGGTGCGGACGATCTCAATACGGGCAACAGGGTACGGTTCCCACCGTACCCACTCCTTGACCACAAACGTTGCCAGCCCAAAAACGAGAATCTGAACTGCCTCTTCGGGGAGCCGAAGCATGCGGGAGATTCTCCCCACGACCCCGACCTTGTAAAGGTCCTGTGGTTCAAGAGGTCTGTCCCCCGGTTTCTCCCGAAGGGCAATGACACCGATGATTTTATCTTTGAGAACCGCTTCGTGGACAAGGCGAACCCAAGTCTCCCCCTGAACCACCCAGGGGAAGGCAATTTCCGGGAAAAGCACGTTGTCCTCAAGGGGAAGGACAGGAATTTCCTCAGGAAATTCCCAGTCTCGCTTTTCGGAAGACGGCAGCATTCGTTCCAGAAGTTCTACTGGCTTCTCTTCCTCAAAAAGCGCAGGCCATTCCTCCGACCACATACTCATGCCCCCTCATCAATTGGCACTTGTCGCTCCCAGACGCACTTTTTGGGGCACTCAATGACCAGAAACCCATTCCGGTATTTTGCCCGCACTGCCGTATCCTCGATGTCCTCCTCAAACTCAATTTCCCGGTAAAAAGGACCAAAATGGATTTCCATGAGATAGTAATCCCGCTTCGGCGGAGAGGGAATCTCTTGGCGCTCTCCCCGAACCACAAGTTTTCTCCCCTGGACAAAGATTTCTATCTCTTTTGGATCCACCCCAGCAAGTTCCACCACAACAAAAAAGGCAACATCGGTCTCAAAAACGTCACAGGCGGGGACCCAGGGTTCTTCAGCAAAAGGAGCAAAACTTGGCCTTTTGCCAGCAAGATGCTCCACAAACTTTTGCATTTCCCACTGCATGGAGAAGAACTCTTCCCAGAGAGAATCAAACTGCCCCATAGCCTCCTCCATCAAAAAACCACCAAAATGCGCTGGAGAGCGTACCTCGCTCCGCGAACCGCCGGCTCAAATTCAATCCGAACAGTGTTCTTCCCCAGCTCAAGAAACGGGGCCAGGGAAACAATCTGAACTTCCAGAGGACCACCCCTGCCTCTTTGTACTTCTCCAGCAAAGCCTAACTTCCCGTTCACATACACCCTGAGGGTACCCCTGTCCTCTGCCCTTCCCCACAGACACAGCGCTCCCTCCTGAAGAGGCTGGGAGAGGAAAAACATTCCCTCGATAAAACCACCTGCAGCCAAAAGCAGAGAGAATACAGGATTTGGAGAAAACCCCTTCCCAATGTCTCCCTGATACACAAGGTCCTCAAGGTTCGTTTTCACCTTGCCGTTACTCACATCGAGGAAATAGAAACCCTCTCCCAGATAGACGCCCGCTCCACTTACCGTCCCGCTCGCATATCCCTGGGAGGCAGAGAACCTCGCTGTTCCGTCGAAGAACACCTGAACTTCTACGCTCTCTTGCGTCTCCACCCAGGGAGCGAAAAAGCGATTCCTCGCCCTCCCTGAAGCACCTGTCACCGTCTCGCTCTGCTCGAAGCTCCCCACATTCACCCTCCAGCGAATGGTCTCCCCATCAAGGGGTTTCCCCCGAACATCCTGAAGGACGGCCACAAAATCAATAACTTCGCCTGAGCTCAGGTGGAAAACCTTCGGCGACAGCTCAAGGACGGTGAGCACGCGCTCTGCCCTCACGATGAAGCGCACTTCTTCAAGGGACGATCCGTACACCATATCTCCGTCAAAACTTGCCCGAATCGTGACCTCCTGGTCCTCCAGGGACGCAGGAGCAGTATACCATACTTCTGAAAATCCCGACGTGTTCGTAAAGGTCTGGTATCTCTCGAGCTTTCCTGCACTGACCTCCCACTGGATACGACGATTCACCAGCGCGTTGCCCACCTCATCCCCAAGGAACACCCGGAGTCTCACCCTTGCTCCCGGAGCCACTTCCTGGGGAACCCGGTCAAAGCGGAGAAACGATGGCGCAAGGACACGCTCTTTTGTCACGGTAATGGCACAGTGCTGCACATGAATGTCTTCTCCAAGGAGCGATCGCAGTTTCGTCGGTCGCCGCATGGCTTCAACAAGGAGCCGATCCGGTATCCTCCTCGGGGTTAACACCATCAAGAATCGTTCTGTCCCCTCAGGACCCGTAACCGTTCCGAAAATCCTTTCCGAAGACCCCGCAACGAAAAATTCGTTGTTCCTCAGGATACGTGCCTCCCCTTGAGGACTATAGTCGAAAACACTCACGTACCCATCCCTCTCGCTGGCAAGAGAAAGGACAATCGAGTCCCCGGGCCTATAGAGACCAAAATTCCCCCGGTCAGGCTCTATGCTCACAAAAGGAGAGGTTTCAATTCGGGGGATTTCTTCGAGTTCTGAGGGCGCAACTGCAAAAGTGAATGGTTCCCCCCAGGCAAAAGCCCAACCCAAAAGCCCCAGAAACAGTACAAGACATCCCCAGTACCGCATGTTTCAATTCCCTCCGGATTCCCTTTCAATACTCTCTCCACTTGGCACCAGAGTGTCCCGGAAATCCTCGTAATCGAGATCAGGACCGATGCGACAGTTCCTGCCAATGAGAACTCCCGGAGGAATTCTTGTATTCTTCCCCACCACCGTGAGGCCGCTCTGGAGCATGTCGGGAAACCTTCGGTTTGGTGTCCAGTCCTCCCCATAGCCCACAACAGCTCTCTCTCCCACAACGATCGCCTTGTCCAGAATAGCCCGGTGCACCACTGCCCCCTCCTCAACCACCGTATCGCTCATAACCACTGAATCACAGACCACCGCACCCTTTTTGACCCAAACACCGCTGAAGAGCACCGAGTTGACAACCCTTCCCTCCACGATGGTGCCGCTTCCCAGGATACTCCGCTCCACCGATGCATTGGCACCCAGTTTCACCGGGGGTCTGTCCTCAACGGGGGTGTAAATCGGCCAGCGTTCATCGTAAAGGTCCAGGGGGGGAGGACTCTCAAGGAGCTCCATATTTGCCTTCCAGTACGCGTCAAGGGTACCCACATCTTTCCAGTACCCCTCAAAGGGGAAGGCGAAAACCCTCCGCGTTCGCACCATACGGGGGATAACGTCTCTTCCAAAATCAAAGGAAGTTCCCTCTCTCCTGGCCTCGTACTCGACTTCTTCTTCAAGGACCTCAAGGGTAAAGACATAGATACCCATGTTGACGAGGTTGCTCCTGGGGTACCTCGGTTTCTCCTCGAAATCGACAATTCTTCCCTCTTCATCAGCGATGAGAACCCCAAAGCGATGGGCTTCTTCCCACGGCACGGCAATAACCGAAATCGTGAGATCCGCCTGCTTCTCCATATGGAAGCGAAGGAGCGGCCGGTAGTCCATCTTGTAAATGTGATCTCCGGAAAGAATGAGGACGAGTTGTGGCTTTTTCTCCCGTAAGAAGTCCAGATTCTGATAGATGGCGTCAGCAGTCCCACGATACCAGTCTGTCGCTGCATCGCTGATGTACGGCTGGAGGAGGAATATCCCTCCCTCCATACGGTCCAGATTCCAGGGCTTCCCAATTCGGATGTGTCATGGAGGGACCGGGGATTGTACTGGGTGAGTACCCCCACACAGTAGATACCAGAGTGTACACAGTTGCTCAAACAGAAATCAATGATGCGGTACTTTCCTCCGAAAGGGACCGCAGGCTTGGCCCGTTTGGCTGAGAGGATATCGAGCCTCCTTCCCTCACCTCCGGCAAGAATCATGGCCACAACGTCCCTCTTGTACATTGCTCCTCACTCCCACGGCCTGCGTGCAAAAGACCCCGTACCTCCTCGAGAAGGCCAAGGAAATACGCGACAAAAACACGCTTTTGTGGAGAGGGGTGGTCCTCCCCAACGCCACCAGAACCAGTCACTCCCCTCCAGCCTGGAGGATAAGCTCATAAGCTCTTTCCCGAACTGAGGGGGAGAGCCTGTCCTTCACCTCCTCAAACTCCTGTCGAACCTCGAACAGCCGCTCCCAGGCCCAGTTTTTTTCCGGGTGACCGATCCAGCTTGAGAAACTCCCGAAAATCCACGAACCCGGTAAAAGGCGTTCAAGTACCGACACTTCCTGGTGCTCCTGCAGATACTTGGAAGGCGTCGTCGTCACAAACTCCCTTGCTTCAGAGAGCGCCTCGTAGAGTCCAGTCAAAAAAGGTAATCCATTATCTCTATAATACTCCCAGGCGTTCTCTCCATCAAGGATGATGTTCACCACGTAATCCCTGCTCTGAGGAAGGGACTTCCTGATATACCAGAGCCTCCTGACAAAATCCTCCACTGCATCCTGAGGCGACAGGCGATGGTACTCGAAACCAATGGCATCGGAGAGCACGCGGTCCCGGAAAAGCACCACAATCCCCCGCCCGTCCTTCCCGAGGCAATGGGGACGATACAGCACCTCCGGAGCCTTTCCATCCTCACCGCGTCCCTGCTGCAGGGAGCGGAAAAGCACCTCCTCTCCAGTGGCCACCCACCGCACCCCTTCTTCCTGGGCCATCCAGAGGACCTCTTCACTCACCGACCCCTCCGAAGGCCACATACCACAGAGTTCCTGTCCCCATACCTCTCTGGCGTATTCCCTGCCCCTTCGAATCTGTTCCCGGGCATCCTGGGGAAAGGCATAACGTACACCAGGCACAGGAGTTGGTTCTCCAGAGCCCTGCGCCAGAGAGGTATCCACAAGGAGGGGGAGAATGGGGTGGTAGAACGGAGAAAAGGTCACCTCGATCTGTCCCTCGGCCAAAAGTTTCCGGTACTGGGGCAGAATCTCACGGAACACCCGCATGGTCACCTCAAAAACCAGGGTTTTGTCCTCTTCTCCGTAGTTTCGTCCCTTTTCGTGAAGCCTCCGCAAATCCCCGTCTTCCTGGAGGAGAAGAGGGTCAAACCAGATGAGCTGGTACAGCACCTGGAGATCGAGGAAATCCTGAGAAGTGAAGGAAGAAAGGGCTTCAGACCTTCTCTCCCAGAGTTCCCTGTACCTCGGCCAGGAAGCAAAAACCAGGGGAGAAGACACCAGGAAAAAGAGGTCGCAGATTTCTCGTTTCTCCTCCTCAGTAAGGGAAAGAACTGGTTTTTCAGCAAGCTCCATGACCCGATCTTTTTTCCCTGCAAGGTAGAGCTCGATCTGTTTCAGGAGTGAAGGGGTAAAGTTGAAGGTGACCTGGACGGAGGGAAAACGCTCCAGGAGTCTCCCCATGAACAGGTAATCCTTGGTCGCGTGGGTGCGAACCCAGGGGAGAATAAACCTCCCGCTCCTTTCATCCCAGTACCAGGGCTGATGCATATGCCAGAGGATGTGAACGAAAAGTGGCATTGCTTCTGACCTCCTATTTACTCCAAAGCAACAATTTCGGCTCGAAGGATTCGCCCCCTTGCGATTTCCAAACGCCCCAGAGTCCGGCGGGGAGCAAAAACGGTGTCTGTCGGACTCCCCGGATTCACAAGGAGAAATGTTCTCTGCCACTCGAGTTTGGGGCGATGAGAATGACCGTAAACAATGGCTTGAACGTCCTCCTGGACAAATGCCTTTAGGGCCATTCTCTCTGCTTCCTCCGGAGAACCTCGCCCGTGGAGAAGACCAATCCGCACTCTTTCGAGTTCTACAACCCGTTTCTCGGGAAGGCGGGAGGCAACTCCGGGGGTGTCCATGTTCCCGCAAACGCCATAGACCGGAGCAATACGGGAGAGTTCCTCGATGACCCACCATTCGGTGACATCCCCGGCATGGAGGATACAGGAAACCCCCTGGAGACAGGAAAGGAGGTTCTCGGGGAGCTCCTTCATTCGCTCGGGAATATGGGTATCCGAAAGAATAGCAACCATCACTGCTTCCTTTCACCTGCCCTGGCAAAGAACCGCTCCGCCGCCTTCACCGTGTTGGCCATGAGCATAGCCACCGTCATTGGGCCCACACCACCAGGGACCGGGGTGATATACGACACTTTCCCCACCACGCTGTCAAAGTCCACGTCTCCCACGAGTTTCTCGCCAACCCGGTTGATGCCAACGTCAATGACCACTGCCCCTTCCTTCACCATATTCCCCGTGATGACCCGGGGAGAACCACAGGCGGCAACGAGAATGTCGGCCCTTTTTGTGTGCTCAGCAAGGTCTGGGGTCCTCGTATGACATATGGAAACAGTGGCATTTGCTCCTTTTGCCTTCTGTACAAACATCATGGCCAGAGGTTTCCCCACGATGTTGCTTCGACCCACGATGACCACGTGTTTCCCCTCCACCTCGATGCCGGAACGCCTGAGGAGTTCCTGAATTCCCCAGGGCGTGCAGGGGAGAAAAACTGGATCCCCAACCATGAGCCGGCCAAGATTGTAGGGGTGGAAACCATCGACATCCTTTTCCGGCGAAATACGGTAGAGAACATTCCGTTCCTCTATGTGCGGTGGAAGGGGGAGCTGGACGAGGATGCCGTGAACCTCCGCACAGGCGTTCAGGGTATCAATGAGGGAGAGAAGCTCTCCAAGGTCCGTTTTCTCAGGAAGATGGTACCTGAAGGAACGAATCCCAAGCTTTTCACAAGCCCTCTCTTTATTCCTGACGTAAACCTGGCTTGCAGGATTTTCCCCAACAAGGATCACCGCAAGGCCAGGCTGAAATCCCTGGGCCACAAGACTCGCCACTCGCGGACGAAGTTCTTCATAAATTTGCGCCGCTATTGCCTTCCCATCAATGAGCTGGGGAAATGTCACGGATTCCTCCTCCTTTGCGCCACTCTCTCAAAGAAGTCTTCAAGGTTTTTTAAGGACGCGTTCACGATTCGCTCTCTGGGGAAACCAACATCCTCGAGCAATCGCAGTGCCTCACCGAACTCCCCAACTTCCTCACAGAAATGCGCGTCGCTTGAAACCATCACCCATCCCCCGCGGGATTTCACTTCCTGAGCAATGAGACGACAGTTCTCCTCGCTCCCCCTCCGGCTCACCGAAAAGGAGCTATTGTTGATTTCGATCACCTTGCCAAGCCGCACAGCCCTGCCAACCACCTCCGCATAGTCCAGGGGATACCGAGGGTTTCCCGGATGAGCAACAATGTCCACCAGGGGATGCTCGAGAGCCCTGAGCAGGGCACGGGTATTGACCTCTCTGGACCCTCCCTGGAAGACCTGGGGATGAAGAGAGACAATCACAAAGTCCAAACGTCGGAGAATGCGCTCCGGAAGGTCGAGGTGCCCCTCCTCATCCAGGATATCCACCTCCGCCCCAAAGTACAGGCGAACCCCCAAAACCTCACGGGGAAAATGACCCCGGGCCTCAAAGTACAGAGGGGAAGGCCCCCCGGGCATGCTTGGGGTATGGTCTGCAATGCCCAGCGCCAAAAGCCCCTTTCGCTTCGCCACCTGAACGTTTTCCAGAATTGTACTGTATCCGTGACCACTGGCAATGGTGTGCACATGGAGGTCAGCAATGATCTCCATCCCTATGCCTCCTGACACCGCTTCTTGAGACAGGATACAACGTGACGCTCAAACCGAACAAGAGGGGGTTCAGAAAAGATGTCGACTTCCCGAAGCCAGGCGCTGTAGCAAGCAAGATACTGCATGAAGGCTATGCACTGCCCCAGAAAGAAAGGAGAGTACAGGGGAAGGCAGAGTTCCGCAAACGCCTCCCCCCGTTGTCGCAACATTCCCCTGAGGGCGTCTATTGCGGCCTTCTCCAGAGCCTCAAAAGAACATTCCCGCAGGAATCCCCAGCCGGCGAAGATTTCTGAGGAGACAAGCTCACGGGGAATCCGGACCCTGAATCCCTCTCCCGACAAGGCCCTCAGGACGAGGATGGTAATACCCCGTTCCCAGACCCTTTCACCCTCGTTCCAGAGGGTTTGAGGACTACCAGCCCGGAAGACCAGGCCTCCCTCACAGCTCCGCTCAAGAAGGGGGAAAAAAGAAGACAGTACCTCTCCAAGAAGAGGCGGTTCAGCAACAATATGCACCCTGCCTTTCCCTTCCTGTTCCTTCTCCCAGAGAAAGAGCGCCAGCCGGAAGGCCTCCTCTCTGAGGGCCGTGTACCCTTCCTGAAACCCTCGCTCAACCTCCTCTGGAGGCATGCCCCATACACTCAGGGGAAGGTAGAGGAAAGCACTCCGCTGCCAGAAGGAAAAGGAGGGAACATCAACAGGAAGAAAAGGGAAGAAGCATTCCCGCGCACACTCGGCAAAAGCCCCATGGGGTTCACCCACAAGGACTTTCTTCCTCTCCGGAAGGGCAAAAAGAGCAAAGAGCCCCCAGAATTCCTCCGGTCGCCGGGCAAGGAAAAGAAAAGCGGTTTCAGAGGGGGGAAGAACCTCGCAGAGCTCTCCCAGGAGGTCCCCATCCTGGCTGGAACAGAGGAAAAGCGCCTTTTCTCTCAAAAGGGAGTTTTTCAGAAAAGCCTGGAAAAACGCCAGCAATTCTCCCTGGGTGACCAGAACAATGTAGCGGAAAACCCCAAGTGTGGCCCGGAAAAACCTCTGGATCGGAAGAAGCGGAACCTCCTGGGTCACAAAGGGAGGGAGGGGAAACTGCGAGAGTAGAGTCCGGACCTCCTTCCCTCCCTTCCAGTCCCTTCCCCCTTCCTGGATCCGGACAGTTATTTTTCTCTTCGAAGCTTTCTCCATAGCCCGTAGCGAACACTGTCAGCAAGTGCTTCCCAGCTTGCCTCGATGATGTTCGTTGAAACCCCTACCGTCCCCCACACACGCTCTCCATCAGTTGACTGAATCAGCACCCTGATTTTGGCAGCCGTTCCCTCTTTTTCCGAGAGCACCCGCACCTTGTAGTCCGAAAGACGAATGCGCTTCAGGGCGGGATAGAGTCTCTCGAGGGCCTTTCGCAGCGCATTATCCAGAGCATGAACCGGTCCATCGCCCTCCGCTACGGTATGGACAACATCCTCATCCACCCGAATTTTCACCGTGGCTTCGGTCACCGTGTTCTCTTCTTTCCGCTTTTCCACAATAACCCGGAAACTCTCAAGGTCGAAGAATTTGACTTTTTCACCAAGGGTCTCCCGGAGGAGAATCTCAAAGGAGGCGTCTGCTCCTTCGAACTGGTATCCAAAGTTTTCCGCCTCCTTGATTTTCTGGACGAGGGCGTCAACCCGGGGGTCTTTCGGGTCAAGGTCAACGCCCATCTCCTTCGCTCGGTACACGATGTTGCTCTTTCCTGACTGATCCGAAACGAGGATTCTCCGCTGATTCCCCACCGCCTCCGGAGGAACGTGTTCATAGGTCGCGGGGTGGCGCAAAATGGCACTGGCATGGACACCACCCTTGTGGGTAAAAGCACTCCGCCCTACGTACGGCTGGTAATCGTCGTGACGAAGGTTGGCAATTTCACTTACAAAGTGGGAAAGCTCAAAGAGCTTCCGTATCCGGTCCTCGGGAATAGAGGCAACACCCATCTTGAACCAAAGATTGGGAATAACCGTGCAGAGGTTTGCATTGCCACAGCGTTCTCCGTACCCGTTGACGGTTCCCTGAACCTGGACCGCTCCCATGCGCACCGCCGCGATGCTGTTAGCCACTGCCACACCACTGTCGTTGTGCGCATGGATACCCAGGGGAACTCCCTTCCCCAGACGTTCCCGCACCACCTTCATGACTTCCTCAACCTCGTGGGGCAGGGTCCCCCCGTTGGTGTCGCAGAGCACAAGAATCCGGGCTCCTGCCTCCCAGGCTACCTGAAGGGTTTTCAGGGCATACTCGGGGTCAGCCTTGTACCCATCGAAGAAGTGTTCCGCATCGTAAATCACCTCTCGTCCCTGCTTACGAAGGTACGATACGGAATCCTCAATCATGCGGAGGTTCTCGTCAAGCGTCGTTTTCAGGGCCTCAGTCACATGGAGCGTCCAGGATTTCCCGAAAATGGTGACGACCGGCGCCTCCGATTCCAAAAGCAGACGAATGTTTCGGTCCTCCTCAACTGCACTGTCTGCCCGTCGGGTGCTTCCAAAAGCACAGATTTTCGCGTGTTTCAGAGGGAGTTTCCGGACTTCTCTGAAAAAGGCAACGTCCTTGGGGTTGGCCCCTGGCCATCCGCCCTCGATGTAGTGGAACCCCATCTCGTCGAGTTTTTCCGTAATGCGGAGCTTGTCCTGAAGTGAAAAATTCACCCCTTCCATCTGAGCGCCGTCACGCAATGTGGTATCGTAGATTTCCACCTGGGGTTTTCCTTCCATGATCTTCACTCCTCAGAGAAATTCTCGAAGTTCCTGGAGGGTGTGCACCACTATGTCCGGCTGCACAGGAGAAGACAACACTTCTTCACGCTTCGCAACGCCCGTCAAAACAAGGATGGTCAACACACCACAATTCTTACCCAAAAGGACATCAGTGTCAATACGATCCCCGATAACGGCCGTTTCCTCCCGCCTGAAACGCAGAGTCTCAAGGAGGAAAAGGAGGATATCAGGAGAGGGTTTACCAATGATTCGGGCACGCTGGCCTGAGGCTCGCTCAAGACTGGCAATGATGGCTCCTGCTCCAGGGATCACCCCTGAATCCGTCGGATAAGTGGGATCGGGGTTTGTGCCCACAAGCTGCGCTCCCTTGAGGAGAAAGTCAAGACCGGTCTTCATCTTCTGGAAGGTGAAGCGCCGATCAAGACCAACGACAACGAAGTCCACGCCCCTCGAGGAAAAGCGGGGGAGAAGTTTCAAACCTGCCCGCCTGAGCTCCTCTTTCAGGCCCTCCTCCCCTATGGCGTACACTCTCCCTCCTGGCTTTTCTCTCTGGAGATACCCTGCGGTGACAAAAGCAGAGGTGAAAATCTCTTCAACCCCTGCCTCAACTCCCATGGTATTGAGCTTCGCTGCGTAACCCTCACGGGGGAGGAAAGTATTGTTGGAGAGGAAGGCTATCCGGAATCCCCTCAAGCGGGCAAAGCGCAAAAAGTCTATGTTTTCCCGAATAGGAGTGTGCAGAAGATATACCACGCCGTCGAGGTCAACGACGAAATTCCTGATGTTCTGCAGGATTGCCCGATGGTCCAAACGCATCGCCCCCGTTACCCTCAAAGAGATTTTCTTGAAGATAGAACACAGGGGGCGAAAAATCAAGAAGGATTAGGGTTATCCTCTGAGGTACCGTCGCTCAATGGCCCGAATCTTCTCAACTTTTGGGGCCGAACGGCCTCCCTGGAACTCGCTTTCGAGAAAGGCTCGAACGAGCATTTTGGCAAGCTCTGGCCCCACAATATGCCTCCCCAGGGTGAGCACATTGGCGTTGTTGCTCTTTTTTGCTCGCTCAGCTGAATAAATGTCGTGGGCACAGGCCGCGTAAATTCCAGGAATCTTGTTGGCTACCATTGCCATACCAATCCCCGTGCCGCACACCAGAATCCCACAGGTGTACTTCCCTTCCCTGATTCCAAGGCAAGCCTGAAGAGCAACATCAGGGTAATCGACAACTTCGTCCTCAGAGAAAACCCCAAGGTCCTCAAAGGCAAAGCCTTCTTCCCGCAGGTAATCGGCAATGACCTTCTTCAGAGGGAAACCAAAATGGTCTGAAGCAAGAACAAGCATACTGCCACCCCCTACTTTCCTTTCGCCGTGCTGAGGAGCCACCGACCCACCTGGGCATCGGTCACGAGATCCGTCAACCATTTCCCCCGAAGGGCACCGAGAATGGCCTCTTTCTTCTCCATTCCTCCGGCAATACCAATCACCCGCGAGCCTCTCTCCCGAATACGCTTCACATCAACTGCAATTCTCTTCTTGTCGAGGTCACACATGATAACCTCTCCGTCGATATTGAAAAAGGTTCCACAGATTGCTCCTACGGCTCCTCTCCGCACAAGTTCCTCTATTTCCTGCTCCTCGAAATTCCCGGTTTCAATGAGCAGACTCGTTTCTCTTCTCATGCCCCCTATGCCCACCAGAGCCACATCCACCTCTTCAGCCATTCTCAGGACTTCCTGAACCTCCTTTTCACTCAGAAAAGCATCCCGCGTTTCCGGGCTTTTGGCAAACGCAGGAGCAAAGAGGTATACCGGCTCTCCTCCCAGCCGGCTGGCAAACTCCTTCACCAATTCGATAGCTACCGTCTTCCACCGCCTCCCACCGTAACCACCCATCATCTGCACAACCCGTATCCCATGGAGGTCCAGGCGGGGGAGGTACTCAAGGACACTGTGGAGTGTTCTCCCATAGGCAACACCGACACTGGTGTACGGAACGAGGTTATCCCGCAGAAAGGAAGCCGCTGCCTGAGCCACAGCCTTCACGACCCCTCGGGAGTTCCGCTGTACGTCCGGACAACCACGGCATTCTGGAGGTCGAAATGTTCTGCCAGTGACTGAGAGAGCTCGGCATCGACTTCCCCGCTTCTTCGAATACGAATCTCCACAATACCAATCTCTCGAGCCCGTTTCAACATGCGGTAGACTTTCTGCGGGGAAACCCCAAGGAGCTCGGCAATCTTCCTCTGGTTGAGGTCCTCAAGGTAATAGAGCTCGGCGACCTTTGCCAGGCGCTCAAAATCCTCCTCTCTCGCCATCCTGGGTGACAAAGGCTTTCCCCCTTTCAACCCCTTTCCTCGTCGCTATTTTATTGACTTCTCGAAAAAGTGGCAAGGAGTTCCCGAATCTCCCTCTCCAGAGCCTCCTTTTCCTTCTCACCGAGGGGCTTTAAGGGTTTCCTGGGGAAGCCACCCTCAAAGCCAAAGAGGTCCATGGCCGCCTTCACACCACTCACACCGTA